>BNZR01000021.1 GCA_026001245.1 Clostridia bacterium | reverse complement strand
CAACTGCTTAATGCCCCCAGCAAATTGGACGCAAAGTTCATCCGTGCGCTTTCAGACGACTTTGAAAACTGGTACATTAAAAATTTTCCGGTCGTTGAACCGCAGATAAAAAAGAAATAAATTGGAACGGAGAAGTTGAAGCAATGTGGAAGATTTTCGGGAGTAAAAAAAATACTGAATATACGGGTATGGTTGTACCTGACGACGGGCTGACATTGCGAAGCGATGCCGGCGCGAAGCTTAGACCCACTCAAAACGGTGTGATTTTTGACAAGTACACGTTAAGCTACGCTATTAATCTTAATCCGAACTCCGCCTATCAAGTTACGCGTGATGAAATGGGAGCCGGAAACGATGTGTTTGTCGTAAGTTTTTTCAGTACGGATATAGCCGCGAATTTTAGCGCTCCGATTATAAAATCCATAAGCTTTGAGGGCAAAAAAACAGCCGTTATCAAAACAGATCAGATTACAAATTGCGCGCTTATTTACTTGGGGCAGCAAACACAATACGAAGACGTAAATGTGAATATACTTCCGATTCCTTACGCATCCGCGAAACAGGAGACTGCTTTTAAGCCAAAAAAGCCCGCGCCGCCGCGTGACGATTCCAAAGCTCTTCGCCAAGAGGTTGACGAAGCTATTAAAGTTGTTCGTAACGCCGATCTTTTGCGCTCCCCGAACAATGTAGTCTTAGTGGGTAACGGGTCACAGAGCTTTATGAGTTTGATACGGCAATTCCCCGACGACGGGGAGTTTAACTTTGTTTGGTTTATCAATCTAAATCCCAAAAGGTTTGAGTTGTCCGGCATGGTACCGGTATTTTTAATACCTTGGTCATTCCAAAGGGGGAGCAGATGGGAAAACAAGGTTTCAAGGGAAATATCTGAACGCGAGAACGCAAGAATTGCGTCGGAGGAACATCTTCGGTGTTCGTTTGAAAATTTGAAGTCACGCGGTTCTGTTACCGATGAAAACTTTGCTAAATTGCTAACGTTAGAAACCGAGCGTTTTTTCTTTGAGATATTTGAAATTCTTACACCAAAGCTTGTAGTAATTTGGAATCAATTCGTCAATTACAATATCATATCTGTCGCCGTGGCAAAACGGTATGGTATACCGATTTTATTTGCGGAAAACGGTAATCTTCCGGGGACATATAATCTTGATACTGTGGGAGAAATGGGCGAGAGCCTGCCGGCGCGTAACCCGGAATGGCTGAGCGAAAAGAGTGTGTCTAAAGACGAATTGAAGCGGGCGGGCGAGATACTTGACTATCTTAAGGAAAGCGGGATAAACCGCAAAAAACAGCCTTTTGCGGATTTTAACGCGATAAAACGTTCGTTAAAACGCGGTCGCCCCACCTTATTTTACGCGGGGCAAAACGATATGGATTGCGGCATATGGCCGTATGGCGACCACGCGAAACAGTATCATTCGCCAAGCTTCGCGTCCTCGCATGAGGCTATGCTGTTTTTGGCCGAGTTGGCAGAGAAAAACGATTGGAATTTGATATACAAACCGCATCCCATTATGTGCGCTAGATCCGAAACCGACATAGCTCCTCCCGATAATGTTATATATGTCGGTGCCGGGAACATCAACGATTTGGTTGACTTTGCCGATGTGACTATAACTATACTTTCAACAACGTCGTATGTTGCGCTGATTCGCGAGAAACCCGTTGTAATGCTGGGGTTCTTGCCTTTGCGTGGGCAGGGTTGCACTTATGAAGCATTTGAGCCGGATGTAATTGAGGAAACATTGCAACAGGCGATTGAACATGGCTTTACGGCGGATCAGAAGCAAAATTTTGTGCGTCACTCGGCGCTTATGACGAAGTATTATTTATTTGACGAGCAACGTGAACGCGATATGAAATACGGCAGATCGTTGGCTGACGCTATTGACTTTTTCAGAGCGGCGATTGCCGGCATGGCGGAGTATTAAGGAGATATGGTATGGCATATTTAAACGAAATTGATAAGTTAGCTAAATATCTTGACACGCTTGGTTCGTTTGCGCGAGACGCGGAAAGATATACTGTTATCGTTGCGGGGAAATATGATTTCACCCGTTTTATTGACAAAAAACTTGCGCAAAAATTTAACGCTATCGGAATATCCGCAAGCCTTGACAGCATTGGCTGTCAGGCATTTATCGGGGTTATCGGCAGTGAACCAAAGTTTGAAAAAACCAGCGCAGAGACGCTGGTTCATGAATTTGAAATCTGCAACAAACCTTCACGCGTTGTGAGTACGCCGGACAACAATCAACAGATTAGTATTATAATTGACGGTACTGATTATGCCATAAACCGAATGGGAATAAACATAGTTGTATATGATAAATATACAAACGATGTCGTTGACGCGGTGCATTTTGATACTGTGAGAAAAAATTTCCCGTGTCGCCGTAATGCCGGGCTTGAAGTTTTGCTAAGTAAGCTAAACTTTATAAACGCTTCCCCATATTCGCTGTTTCAGTATTGCCTAGATAATGGCATTAAAAAGCTATCAATATATACTGATAAAAAACATTGGCAGTTAGCGGAGCCGCTACTGTTCCCTTTTATCATAAACAGAAATAAGTTCCCGATAATTAAAGGTTGCTATTCAAACGAAGCATTCTCAACGGCGTTTGGGCAAAGTAGCAACCACTTTGGCGTTTTTAAATGTGAAGATGTTAACAAGGCTAAATTTACCGACAAAGATACCGTTCTTTTCATTCAATGTAATCCTTCTATCGAGGCGATGGAAAGCGTGCGCAATTCGGGGGCGAAGCCGTTGCTTATATCACAAGTCGTCACAGCAATGGAGGTTTTTTGCACCTATGTGCGGCCGGTAAAATTGTTTATGCAAAAACATCCGGGTGTTGGTGTCATTGGGTTGCGTCGCCCTAAGTTCCCGGAGGGGTCGGCACTTCGCTCTGAAAACGAGGAAAAGTTATACTCAACGCCAATCACGCGCTCGGATTGGATTAGTGCGGTTGAACGTGGCGAAAAAATAACCACCTCTTTTGACGGACTGGGGTACGACTTGTTCAGTCCGGAATTCAAAGAAATATATATGATTCCGCCGTCGCATATAAACAATGACGGCATTAAGGTTTATGATGATTTTTCGGGTACGTATCTCAACTTGAAAGACGGAAGACGCTGTACAACCGGCCAACCGGAAAATCCGAAGCGTACCGTATATATTTCCGGCGGTTGCTTCGGGTTTAGCACACACGCCAGAGATAGCCGAACCATAGCGTCTGTACTGCAAAATAATTTTAATGTAAAATGTCCTGACAGGGCTATCAGAGTTGAGAATTTTTCTGTCTTTGCGGCAAAGGCTATAAATCACCAATACGATTGCCTTAGCAGTATACCCGCCGAACAGGGAGATTTGGTTGTTATTTTGGATGCAAATCCCCAAATGGGCATACCAATCATCGAGCTTAAGGATTTGTTCAATCGCCCGCATGAATACGGCGAGGTGTTTTCTGACCGACCCAACCATTTTAATGAAAACGGCTATCGCGTAATCGCCGAAAAGTTATTTGAGTTCATCGAAACTAATGACTTTTTCGTGGATTTTAATAACGAGGAGGTTACTCTTCTCCCTCCGGTGAAGTACTGCTTCGGCGTTCCGGGAAAATACCTTGACACGGGGGGCGCAAACATAGAGTATGGCAACGACTTGTTGGCGTATAAGCAAAGCTTGTCTGAAATCCGCCAGCGCGTTTTGGGGCGTATAGGTGCGATAGTTATGAACTGCAATCCGTTTACGCTGGGACACAGATACCTAATAGAACATGCCGCAAACCGCGTCAAGCATCTGTTTATTTTTGCGGTTGAGGAAGATAAGTCAATTTTTCCGTTTGCGGATCGCTTTAAGCTGATGGAGGCCGGGACAAAGGATTTGCCCAATGTTACCGTACTGCCAAGCGGAAAATTTATCATTTCTTCACTGACATTCAGCGATTATTTCAATAAATCAGAGATGCAGGATCGGGCAATCGATCCGTCGCAGGATGTTGAGTTGTTCGCGACCGAAATCGCGCCGACGCTTAATATCACCGTGCGTTTCGCGGGAGAAGAACCGCTTGATAACGTAACACGTCAGTACAATGAAGCCATGGGGCGTATTTTGCCCAAGCACGGCATAGCGTTTGAAGTAATCCCGCGCAAGGAATCGGACGGCGCGCCAATCTCGGCCAGCCGCGTGAGGACGTTATTGAAAGACAATGACTTTGACGCGATAGCCGAAATTGTACCCCAAAGCACGCTGGATTATCTGAAGGAGAAATATGATGGAAAGCGTTGAGAAATTAGAGGATATTGCCGCACTAAAAGAGAATAAAATTATCGGGATTCCGAATTTGCTCGGATCGAAAATAACGTTTGCGGGTACGGGGAATATCCTGTTTGTGAGCGAGCGCGTAAATATGCGTAATTGCAAAATTGCGTTTGATGGCTTCGATTCTGTTGTGTACCTTAACGCGTCAAAAACCAAAAAGCCGTATATGTTTAACATACGCGTTAGCAGTGATTGCGTTGTGTTCTTTGGGAAAAACGGCTCGTTTAATCCCGGGTTTTCCGCCACTGTAGGGGAATGCACAAGTCTGATTATCGGGAATGATGTTATGACCGCAGTTAATACGACAGTCCAGGCTACTGATATGCATATGATTTTTTCATCTAAAACCTATGCGAGAATAAACCGAAACCAAAGAGGGGTGGTTATAGGTGACCATTGTTGGCTGGCGACTCAGGTCGCACTACTTAAAAACACACGAATAGGAAGCGGCTCGGTTATAGGCTTTGGTTCAGTGTTGTCCGGGCAAACGGTTCCTTCCAATACGATATACGCCGGGAACCCCGCAAAACCGGTTAAAAAAGATGTGTTTTGGATCAGAGATACACCGTACCGTTTCAGGGAAAACGACCCCAACGACATTCTCGCGTATAACAATGATGATTTTATATACGCCTATGACACGTCTAGCACACTTGATATTGATGCGTTTTTAAGGTCGCTATCCCCCCCCCCCGCAGAGGCAAACTCGGACCCGTTTGGGAACGCGCAGCATAGGCTTGAAGTGCTGAAAAAGCTATCCGCAAACACGGATAAAAACAGATTCTTTATACCCGAAAACCCACCGAAAGGATAAAAGTATGATTATTGACAAATTAGCAAATCTCCACATTTATTTGCCCGCGCACAAGGACGCTATCGCGGCGTTTCTTGATACCGTTTCGCCTGAGCTGCCCAACGGCGAATACGCTATCGCGGGCGACGACGTTTTCGCCCGTGTGATGAGTTATCCGCTTAAACCCGCGAAAATGTGCAAAATTGAGGCTCATGATGTGTATGTGGATATACAATCCGCTATAATCGGCACGGAGGGCATCGGGCTATACGACCGCCGTGTTTTGACTGAAAGTGAGCCGTATGACGACAAAAACGATGTTGTTTTCTATGCCCCGCAACCTCCGCTGTATACGATTGGTGTACACGAGGGATACTTCGCCATGATATTCCCGCACGAGGCGCACAGCCCGCAGACAATTACCGAGGGCTGTGAGTACGTCAAAAAGTTTGTAATCAAAATCAAATATGAATTATTTGGAGGAATTGCGCCATGAAGCTGATTGCTATGATCCCCGCTAGGTTAGGCTCGAAACGTATACCAAAAAAGAATATCCGCTTTATGCTGGACAAGCCGCTGATTCAGTATCCTATTGATTTGGCGTTGGAAAGCGGGCTGTTTGGCGAGGGCGTGTGGATCAATACCGAGTGTGCCGAATTAAAGCCCGTAGTCGAGCAGATGGGGGCGCGATTCCATGAACGCCCCGCCGAGCTTGCGACCGATACCGCGACAAACCGCGACTTCACCTATGAATTTCTGCAAAAGCATGAGTGCGATTATGTCGTGATGGTCAATACAACCTCGCCTTTGCTTCGGCCGGACACGCTTGCTGCGTTCGTTCGCTTTGTCTCCGAGGATAAATTTGACACGGTGATGTCCGTGGTCAGCGAGCAGGCCGAAACATTTTACCAAAACGCCCCGCTTAATTTTTCACTCGCCGAAAAAATCAACAGTCAGCTTTTGCCGCCGACAGAAAAGATTGTTTGGGCGTTGACGGCGTGGCGGCGTTCTGCGTTTATGGCGCTTCAAAAAAGCGGCGCAAACCCCATATACGGCGGGCGATTGGGTCGTTTCCCGATACCCAAGGACGAGGCGTGCGATTTGGACACTCCGGAGGACTGGAACATAGCCGAGGGGATTTTGCGCTCGCGTCTGACACCGAGTGAAGATAAATTTATGGTGTTGTAGGAGGGTATTTACATTTGATGGGCTGGAAGCCCCTGTGATTAAGGTTGACGCATCATCCATAGCAAAAATAAATCCCCGCCCCGCCTTGATGTTTAGCACAAGTGATACTCTTAACGCGTGGGGCAATCAAAAAGTTGCGGAATTGCTCCGCGACACAATATGTAACTTACGACCGGATCAGCCTGTTTGATCAGAAGAAAGGATGCCTTGAAATGGCTAAAACTCTAGGCATAATCCCTGCGCGTTATAAATCGTCGCGTATCCCCGGCAAACCATTGGCGGATATTTGCGGCCGCCCCATGCTCTGGTGGACGTACCAAAAAGCCTTGGAAGTAAAGGGATTAACCGATGTAATCTGCGCTGTAGACGACGAACGCGTCATGGAAGCATGTAAAGCGTATAACATGAACGCCGTAATGACAAATCCCGAACACAGCACACATGTACACCGCGTACACGAGGTAGCGGAAGCCGTTCCGGCGGACTTTTATGCCGTTATTTGCGGCGACGAACCGCTAACCGAGTCGGCAGCGGTGGAGCAGGTGCTACCGAAATTTGATGAAAGCGGCGAATATGTTGTGCGCTCACTTATGCGCAATTTTGACGACCCGGTCGAGGCCTACGACAGCGCAAGCATGAAAGTGGCCGTAAATTCGAGCAATCGTTGCGTATTCATTAGCCGTAGCATTATCCCTTACCCGTACAAAAGCGTAAATTATGCGCTTAAACGCTTGGTCGGAATAGAATGCTATAACAAAAAAGCGCTAGATTTTTTCGTCTCAACACCGATAGGGGTATTGGAGGCTATAGAAAGCATCACGTTGTTGCGATATTTAGAGCATTTCATACCCGTTCAACTAATTCATACAACCGCCCGGCAAATCGGGGTAGACACGCCGAAAAACCTTGAAATTGTGCGGAATATCATAGCCGGAAAAAAGTAAAGCGGGCTTCACGTCGGCTTTATTCTTCTTATCGCTTGACAGCGGCTTGTTTTCGTGGTATACTAAATCAATTTACCGCGCATTTATTCTAAATCCCGGTCGGAGGTTGATTCTATGGATACCGCTTTGCCTGATGTAATCGCCCGTCTTTCTCGCGCTATTCAGATCCCCACGTTGAGCGCGCCGCGCTATGAGGACACGGATTTTGCCCCGTTTGACGAATTTTTGAGCTTTCTTGCGGAGGCGTTTCCGCTGTTTCACGCCACCTGCGAGCTGGAGCGCGTTAACACCTACGCCCTGCTCTATCGCTGGCGCGGCAAGGATTCCTCGCGTGTGCCGATACTTTTCACCGCGCATTATGACGTGGTACCCGCGGGCAACGATTGGACGCACCCTGCGTTTTCGGGGGCGCTTGCCGATGGCCGCGTGTGGGGGCGCGGCACGCTGGACATAAAAAGCCAGCTCACGGCTCACATGGAGGCCGCCGAAGCTCTTATGCGCCAAGGCTTTGCGCCGGAGGGGGACGTGTATTTCGCCTACGGCCACGACGAGGAGGTCGGCGGTGCGCAGGGCGCGGAGAAAATCGTTGAAATCTTGACCCGGCGCGGAATACGCTTGGGCGGCGTGCTGGACGAGGGCGGCATGGTCGTAACCGGCGCGATAGCGGGCGTAAAATCCCCGGTCGCGCTGATCGGCGTAGCCGAAAAAGCCAGCAATCAATACGAAATCACGGTGAAGGGCAACGGCGGACACAGCTCTACGCCGCCGAAAACCACGGCATTGGGGCAAGTTGCCGAAATTATCCGCCGCATTGAAAACAATCCGCTTCCGGCGCGGCTCACCCCGCCCGTACTCGCGATGTTCAAAAATATAAGCCCCGAAATGGGCGGCGTGACGGAGTTTGTGGTAAAACACTCCGGAATTTTTAGTGGAGTGCTGAAAAATACGCTTTCAAAAAGCCCTGTCACCAACGCGATGATACGCACGACCTTTGCCGCGACTCAGGCCAAGGCCAGCGACGCGGTGAACGTACTGCCGCTGTCCGCGTCGGTTACGGTCAATGTGCGGTTGTTGTCGGGGGACACGGTGGACGCTGTGACCGAGCATTTCAAAAAACTTGCGGCGGAGATTCCCGTCAGTATCCGCGTGTGGCCGGGGGAGGAGGCAACCGCGATTTCCCCACACAGCGGGGATTTTTACGAGCGTATCGCCAAGCACACAAAGGAGCTGTATCCCGGCGCGATTGTTACGCCGTATCTTATGTTGGGCGGCGCGGACGCTAGAAAGTACTCCGATATATGCGAAAATATATATCGTTTCACGCCGATTAGCGTAACAAACGCGGAGAAAGACACAATTCACAATCGCGACGAAAATATCAGCGTGGAAAACTACACGCGAATGATAACATTTTTTGAAGCAATATTGGGAGGATTGTAACAATGGGAAAGATTCCGAAGATTAAAATCGGCGAAAAGCTGGGGTTTGGCGCGTTTTCGTGTTCCAGCAATATTGTGTACATATTTAAGAATATGTATTACCTGTTTTTCCTCACAAATATACTCAGAATAAACATCTTTTGGGCGGGCGTTGTTCTAACAATCGGCATGATTTGGGACGCGATAAACGACCCAATTATGGGCTTTTGGTCGGTTAACCACCGGTTTAAGAATGGCGAGAGGATACGCCCGTTCGCGCTGTGGTACTCCATTCCGTGGGGCGTGTTGGTCGTACTTTTATTCACGGATTTCGGCGTTTCCGAAACCCCGGCCATAATCATTTCGCTTGTGGTGTACATACTTTTTGAGGTTTTTAACACGTTCACAGGCATACCGTATAATAGCATGAGCGGTCTGGCCACGGATGACGACGGGGAGCGCCGCTCTATCAATGTGTTCCGCAATTTGGGCGCGTGCCTGGGTTCCGGGGTGGGAGCTGTGGCGTGTCTGCCGTTGCTTAAGCTTTTCGGCGCGCTGGGGGAGGACGGCAATCTGATTGCTGGCAGTGGTTCTCGCGGGTTTTTAATCGTCGCCATAATTATGGGCGCGATTGTAATCGGCGGCAGTTTTATACACTATTTCACGACCCGCGAACGCGTAAAACCGATTTCTGACGAGGACGACCGCGTGAGCGTAAAGCGCGTCGCGGGTATGCTGTTTCGCTGTAAATCTTGGTGGTTAAATACGCTGTATTTTGTGTGCTACGGCGTTATAAATATGCTGCTTATGACATGTTTGACGTATTACGCGACTTACGTTTTGGGCAGTACCTCCGCCGCGACGATGTTTCAGGCAGTATTCCTTGTGGCAAACATAGTCGGTACATTATTTGTCGCCCCGATTGAAAAGAAATTCGGGCGCAGAAAATCAATGATGCTCGGCGCGGCTGTCGCGATTTTGGGCAAGGTTTGGATAATAATCGACCCGTCGTCCGTCCCCGCGATGTACGTTAACACAATAACGCTCGGACTGACCATCGCGCTGGCATTTGTACTTTTAAATGTCAATCGTAATGACATTGTGGATATTATTGAGGTCAACGAGGGCCGCCGCATAGACAGTATGATTGCAACCACCGACAATTTGGCCAGCAAATTGGGCGTTGCGGGAATGACGCAAATACTCACAATTTCGCTCGCCGTCGCGGGCTACAACGCGGATTTGCAGGTTCAGCCGGAGGCCGCGATTCATGTGATAGATGTGATGATGAGCTGGGTTCCGGCCATAATCACGGCAATAATGTTCGCCGCAGCCTTTTTCCTGACGGTTGAAAAGGATCACAGCGAGGCTATGAAACGAAAGGGGTGAGTGGCTATGCAAGCCATCATGGAAACGATTTTTGATATTCTTTATCTTGGCACAGTCCTTTTTATGGGCGTGTTTATATGCATCAAATCGCGGGGTAATCCACAATTTCGTCTATTCGGAAGCATGGCGATTGTGCTGGGGTGCGGCGACGCGTTTCACCTTGTTCCCAGGGCGTACAGTCTGCTGACCGATAGCATGGACGCAAACGTTGCGGCACTGGGCTTTGGCAAGCTTACCACATCAATCACAATGACCGTTTTCTATGTAATTTTATATCATTTTTTGCGGTCAAGATATAACACAAAAACGCGTCTGACGGCGGCGATTTATGTTCTTGCCGCCGCTAGAATCGCGTTGTGCCTTTTCCCTCAAAATGATTGGTTCAGTGCCGACGCGCCGCTTAGCTGGGGGATATATCGAAATATCCCGTTTCTGATTTTGGGGCTTATCTTGATTTGTATGTCTTTTGTCGAAGCGCGAAAGCACAAGGATAGGCAATTCCGCAACGCGTGGCTGGCGATTCTGCTCTCTTTCGCGTTTTATGTCCCGGTGGTTTTGGGGGCGGACGCCGTTCCAATGCTTGGAATGTTGATGATTCCCAAAACAATCTGCTATGTGTGGCTGGTGTCAATGGGATTCGGGGAACTTCGTAAATCGAGAGATTAGATTTTCCGCACCGGAATCGCCGTGCGCGCACCCGTTTCGCTCTCCGCGCCCATACCAAGAACCGGGTTGTCGTCTGATTTTTGCCAGCCAAACCGCTCAAAAGGATACGCCTCAATCGCCTCATTTAAAATGCCGATTGCAATACAAAAATTGTTCTGATCTTCAAACGGCATACCGTTGAAATAGAGATATGTTCCGGGCGGCAATTCGGCGATTTCGTAGCCGTCGGGCAACGGTTTGTCGTAATCCAGCGGCACTTCAACACAAAACGCATTGTTGCCCAAATCGGGATTTTGCAAGCTTTTAGGCAATTTTCCGCCCGCCGCAGTGTCAAATTTTTCGGGAATACTGTTGTAAAAGCCCTCCCAATCGCAACCCACTTCTTCACACGCGGCAAAGTAGTCCTCCGCTTTATTTCGCAGAAAAATCAGCTTGCGGGCGGGGCGTTCCACCGTTGTGACTGTGACGATTTTTGATACCCTTTCGTTACTCATGATATGCGTGCCTTCTTTCAAAATGTAGTAGGCTTCGATGGGGTGCGCCAAAAACCAATTCACCGCCGGAATTTCGCGCTGATATTTCTGCGGTGTGATGGCAAATTGACGCGCAAACGCTCGCGTAAAGCCGTCATGCGAATCGAAACCGCTGTCCAACGCCACATTTACAACTTTTTCATCACTTTTCTGCAAAGTCTGCGCCGCTTTGGTCAGTCGCAGGGCGCGGACGGTTTCAAGGGGCGACTTTCCGGTCAGCTCCTTGAAAATCCGCGCCGCGTGATATTTGCTGTAGCCCGCGACGGCGGCCAAAGCGTCCAGCGTGATGTCCTCGTCCAAATGCGCGGCGATGTGACTCTGCATTTTGCTCACGGCGGCGATTTTTATAGCATCCATCGAATTACCTCCGTGAATAGAATAGCACGTTTTAAGCCGCATCGCTCGACCGAAATTGCTATCTTTTCTTCACTGGAATCCACACTTCTTCGTAAAAACTGCCGTCCTCGGCCATATAATATACCTCTAAATCGGCGGTATTTGACTTGTCGTAGTCGGAGGTCGGCAACCACTCGCTGTAGGCGCGGCTGAAAAGTGTGGGAATTGCCGCGCCGAAGCCGTCAATTTTGTCACTGCGAAACACCGCCCATGTGGATTTTGGAATCGTCGTTGTGGTATATCCGGCTGTGTTCGATTTCTCAGTTTTGTATACGCCCAGCATGTACGCAAATTGATTGTCGTAGTCAATATCCTCTCTGTAGCCGCAGATTCCTTTGATTAGCAACGCGCCGGACTTTACACACTCCTGGCCGGACGCCGCGACAAGCCTGTTTTCCTCGCCGTTCTGCTGACATTCTGTCCAAAACCCCGGAATTTCACCCATTTTATCCTTGCCGAAAATTCGCTCAATTCCGAAGACCTCAAATGCTTCTCTTTCTTCGATTCGCCAGTTCATACTATGCCCTCCTTCTTTTTTAGTAGACTTTTGTGGGGTAAATCATGCTTTCGACCCATTCCATAGCGGCGTTTTTGATACGCTTTGGCTGACTTTTGAAAAACTGCACAGTCGGCTCACCTTTTTTGATGTTCCACAGCCCCGCAACCTGCCCGTTTACCGCGATTGTCGGCAGGCAAATCCCGGAACTCAATATAACCGCTTTTTTGTATTCCGGCGGCAAAACCGCGCCGCGCTCGCTGTAGGACACAATCAACGGGTCAAAGCCCGATAGTAGCGTCAATTCCGGAATATCGTTCATATCCTCGCCATTATCTATATAATAATACACACTTTTGTTATACTCAAACCGCTCATATTCGCTTAAATCCAGCGCGGATAATTGCTTTTTGTCGTTTCTCATTAGTCCGAAAAACAACGCCGCATCCGCAAGCGTTGCGGGGGCGTAAGCCCCCAAAAACCTGCGAAAAAGCCCCGGCAACACCTCGTCGAGTGTTTGCGTCGGCTCGGCGGAGATTAAGTCAAAATCGCGGCTGGTCATGTCACGAAAGGCCACTTTTCCGAGCCGCGCCAATTCAATAAAAATCCCGCCCCATGACGATAACGCCCGCTCCACAATCTCCGGGTCATATTCCTCCGCGAAAATATGACGCATTTCGGTGCGGGAACATATGCCGTCTTCCATCAAAAGCATGGCCTTTTCGGCGATTTCACGATACGGATCGCCCCATCGCCACTCGCCGCCGTGAACGGCCAACAATGTGGGCAAATCCTCGAACGCCACGCCGTGCAACGCGTGATGTACCCACGTTTTGGTCAGCGCGGTCTTCCAATCTGTCAAATCCGCGCCGCGAATCAACGCGGAAAAGACGACATTACGGTGAAACCAGCAATGCAAACCAAGCAATTCGCGAGAAAGCTGCACAATATCGTCACATTGACGCGACAAATACAGCCCATGCATACGCCGCCGCAGGATTTGTTCGGTGGTTTTGTCTGTCATAATGCTTCCCCCATATATTTCTCCGGGATCTTGCCGCATAATCGCTTTATCGCCGCGACAATTTCATCCTTGCGCCGTGCCGCTTCCTCCTCCGGCAAGTCCAAAATCACATCATTGACTTCGGGCGAGTATCGAAATTTGCCCACAACCGCACCATGAAATTCGCCGTCAATCAGCAGATAATATAGCGTGTCGGGGTAGTTGTGGGGGTATGACGATTTCAAAATATACTCATGCGATTTGACCAGAAAATCGTTTCTATGCATCGCAAACACAGATTTGGGCAACGCGATTTCCGGCAAATCGTCATAAAAAATCAAGCCCTCCATCGCTAATTTAATGTCTTTTGCGGGCAATTTGAAATAACTTTTTGCCATATCCGCGTCAAACCACACCATGCGATACGCAAACCGCTGTAACAGGATTTTCAACGCGTCCGCACGGCTGTATTTATGCAAATCTACCTCCGGAAACATCTCGCCAAAGAGATACCAGCCTCGGTCGTCCTGTCCCTCGTTTTGATCCTCATAGATGAGAAATGCCTCCTGCAATCGGTGCAACGCAGGCGTGATTTCCTTGACCAACAGCCCGGTAAATTCTTTCATTTGTTGAATATTCAGCGGCCCTTCTCGCTCAATGAGATCCAATAGTGTGGACTGGCGGTCGTTCGGCTTGTCCAACGGCTTTTGATAAAGACAGGCGAAAAGCTCCAAATCCTCCGCCGCAATCCAACCCAAATTACCGCCCATCAGCCGCACTTTGACTAACTCCCGCGAAGCTTGACGGCGGCGATTGTACTCCATATCGTCAAAATCGGCGCGATAGGTCAGCGTAGGCGGGTCGCCGAAGCCGTTCCAGTACACGTTGTAGCCCGGCGACAAATCGCGGTAGAGCGCGTCGTATTCAGCGGCGGTTGCGGGGGTTATAAGATGTTGCCGTGCCATACGGTGGGCAGTGATTTGTGTTATGTTCGGCATAATTTCACACTCTCTTTTATCGTCCATAAATGAACTTTTTCAGCTTGCTTTTCTCCGCGTTTGGGTTCAATTGATACACCCGCGTTGTGATAGCTTCCTCGGCTTCGTCTATGCTGATTTCGGCGGATTTTTCGAACACATCACTACTCCAAAACTGTTCTGTTGTGCAAAATACGGTGGACGACCAGCCGTATGTCTCGCCGTTTTGTGATAACTTTTGCTCTCGTCCGCACATTGTGATAAATAATCGCATTTGCAACTCCACCAAACCGCGCTCAAATTTGGATTTATCCTCTTTGCCGAATTTCGCGAATTGCTTCAGCGCGTGTAACGAAACGGGAACGCCCTCACGCAATACCTCATAAATCCGCTTTGCTTCGTGGCTGATAACGCCGTCGGCATAGGTTTCATCAAAATTCAGCCCTTTGCGGCGGGTGGCAAGAAAGTACGGATACCACTCTTTTGTGATATATCCAGCCTTGCGAAAGAACACTTTCGAGTATGAAATATCATCTCTTTCGTCCAACACACGCATACGCCATTCCCATGGGTCGGTGTCCGGATCGCCTGTGTGCCAGTGCATACGGCTGTCAAGCAGACCAAAAATACCCTCGTCATTATCCGCGCCGGCGATAGAAAAACCTGCTTTCAAAAGTTCGGCGCAAAACTCGTTAAAATTGCGGATCATACACGTATCACACTTAAACCTTTCCTTTTTTACAGCGTCCCTCTGGCACTGCCGTCTTGCTCGTTCAGCATTATGCTGTATCGCCGGGTTGTGAATTGAAGTATGCAGAAATTCGGGTCGTCCGGGTCGCTGAAATATGCTTTCATTGCGTCAAACCATACTTCACTTTTCGTATTGACATCGGTCAGAATTTCAATTTCGCCGACCAAAGTGATGTTGTATTGCTTTTCCTCAGAGTTGAAGCAAACGCTGGCACGATTGCACTTTTCGGCGCGTTTTGTCCAACTGCTACCCGTGCCGGAAGCGAAGAATATGCGCCTGATTCCGTCGATTTTTGCGGGTGAAATCGTGGCGACGGTAGGGTAGCCGTCGTCGTCGAGCTGTGCCAAGACGCAACACTCCAAATAGCCATGGTCTAATCTCTGTCTGTGTGCTAAGATTTTTTCCGCGCTGGCGATGGTTTTCTCGTTCATTTTGTTTGTCACCTTTCATTTTAGATTATTTGATAAACGCCATCGTGAATCATGATTGCCTTATTGTATTCCCAATTCAGGTTGACTCCCGTTCTTTCTCTTTTATTCTATCACGCCAAACACGACAACTGTATGTCACGTTCAATTATACAACAAAAAAACATTTTTTGCAATAGCCGCAAGTTCTTCGCGCAATTCCAGCGGTTCCAAGACCTCCGCTTTGTCGCCGAAGCTCAAGAGCCAGCTCATCATATAATCCCGATTGGTGTAGCCAACGGAATGTAGCAAGCCCGATTCGGTTTCTTCGTAGCAATTCAGGCCATGTTCCTCAATCAGCCGAAAACGCACACTTTTGTCAAATAGGATTTTTACATCACAAGTGTCGGGGAAGGCATTTTCGCCGCTGGCTGTTTCAGCAGGAACGGGACGCGCTTGAAAATGGCTGTCGGTCAGCGTCAAATCCCACAAACGATTGAGTTTAAACCGCCGAAAATCCTCGCGCCGACGGCACCAACCGAACACATACCATGCACTCCACTTAAACTCAATCACATAAGGCTCAAGCTCGCGGCGGTTTTCGCCTTTGTTGTAATAATAGTCGAATGTGATAGCACAGTTTTCAGCAATTGCGCGTTTAATCAGCGCAATTTTTTCCGAAAGACTGTCTTTGTAAAACGACGATAAATCTATCACAATGCTGTCAGTTAGTGACACCATTGCGTTGTTTCCGGGCGAGAGCTTTGCCATCAAGCTCTCAAACTTCGACTGTTTTGATACACTGTCAATGCCTTTCAAACCGGCGACAAGTGTCTGCAACTCCTCGGTATTTAGCACAGATTTGTTGATTTTATAGCCGTCCATGATGGCAATGCCGCCATCGCCGCCACGCGTTGTAACAACAGGGATTCCGGCAAGGCACAGCGCGTCCAAATCACGCAAAATTGTGCGGCGGGATACTTCAAAACGGGCGGCTAGTTCCGGCGCGGTGGTTTTATCGTTTTGTAGTAGAACGGTTAGGATTCCGATTAAGCGGTCAAGCTTCATGTTGCACCACTCAGCACCTCGCTATACACTTTTGTCACAACTTCTCGGCACAACAATCCATCAATCTGCTCACGGTCAAAAACCTCGTTCATTTCCTGCATATGCACCGCATAACTCGCATCAGTAGGCAACGGACTATTTGAATGTGATGTCATAAAAGTCAGCCAGTTTTCACGCGTATAATGTATGGGATTTGGGAACTCTTGAAGAGTCGGATTTTCATAAAACGCGTCGGTGGACAGCTTGATGTGCAGGATACCGTTATTGCCCGGTGTGTCGTTATACACTGTAATCACAAACGCATCATTTTTGCTAATTCTGCGGCATTCCGCCCGAAATGTGTCCGGGTCAAACCAATGTAGAGCTTGTGCGCAGGTGACCACATCTACGCTTTTGTCTAAAAGTGTAGTCGTTTCTGCCGAACCATCAACAATTGTCGCGTTTGAATATGGCGACAATGTGACGGCAAGCTGTATGCGCATATCGGCGTTTGGCTCGACCGCAAAAACGCGATATCCCCGCTGGGCCAACAACACCGTAAACTTGCCAGTCCCCGCGCCAATGTCTGCAATCACAGCGTTTTTGGGTATCAGGGACGCGATGTAGTCAATAGCCGCTTCGGGATAGCTTGGCCGCGCTTTGGCATAGGCTTCAGCCTTGCCTGTGAATTTTTCTGTGTTCATTTTGCTACCTCCTGTATCATTATCGCTTTGCCGTCGGCAAATTCCACACTTCCAAATGCGCCATTCACAATCTGCAAAATCGGCGGCACATGACCAATATCCGCATCATAAATAATCGGCACATTCAGCCCGCCAACGCCGCGCTCCAGCGCGTCAATCAACGTAAAATCTCTCGTATCCGCGTACCCGCTAGGACGGCCATAAATAACGCCGTTGCAGTATCGAAACCAACCGTTTTCACGCATTTGCCACAAAGCGCGATAGATTTCGGCGGCAGTCATTTCACAACTTTCCAACGTCCAAATAAAACCGTCAGATTTATACTTTTCCAAGAACGCGGAAATGTTCGCGTATTTCGTTCCGACAAGCACGTTCAGCGTGTCCATACAACCGCCAATCATACGTCCGCTGAAAGACGCGCTGCTTTCACCATTTAGCGTTTTCCAGACAGACAAATTATCCAACATATAAGTTTCTTTTGTGATATCCCAGCCGGAAAAATTACCCCAAAAATCCGCACTGTGCTGAACTGTTTTGGTGCATGACATAGCCTCGAATACACGCAAATCGCTCTCGTGGATGCGCGAATATCCCATGTTCATTGAGTTCGAGCCGTGAATTGTGGCAATGTCACAATTGATGGTTAGCGGAAACGTAAGCGTAGTAATATCCGAATAGCCGGAAATCCATTTGGGCGGCAGAACGGCAAGCTTTTCAAACTCCAACAACGGCAAAATTTCCATCAAAAACTCACCTCCCCATGGCGGAATAATCGCCGACACAGACGGGTTTTGATACATTTCCATAAATTCAGCGGCGCGTGTCTGCGCGTCCGAACTGGCGCACTTCACGCGATTGCGCACTGTCGGTGCTTCTAAAACATTATATCCCAATGCCTTTATGTTGGCAATAGCGTTATCAAAACGCGCAAACAAATCCTCGCTCACCCCGGAAGACGGTGCACAAATGCCAATAGTGTCACCTTTTTGCAATAGTTTTGGGTAATTCATGTCATGAATTCCTCACTTTCTCGAAAAATCCCCGAAAGCCTTTTGCCATATAAATGTCATCATCAGAAGAAGAGTCAACCTTGTCAAAGTAATACTCGCCACTTGCCATATCCACCGACAGGCAATCCAGCGGAAACCCCTGCGCGCCGCGCTTTTTATGCGGTGTATCCACTATGTAAAATGCATTGCTGGATATGTCATCGCCGAAATGTTCATAAATTTCATTCTCGTTCAGCACCAGACAAATCGCGTTGCGATAACGGGCAACCGCCTTGCCGCCCAATCGCTTGGCAATAGCGGCATAGTGGGCAGTCATCTCGTCGTCGGACAAATTCTTTCCTCCGACACGGCGCACATGCACGCCCGGTTGCTCGTTTTCGGGCAAACCGTTGATATAAAACCCGGTGTCACAAGCGAACACGGGACGTTTTAACACTTTGTGATACGCCAACGCCTTAATGCGGGCATTTTCCAACGGCGAATCGCCGCTTTCGGCCACATCGGGGAAAGTCAACCCGGTTTCTTGAAGTCCGATGATATTCACAGAAATCGGCGCAAGCATTTCCCTCATAACAGACAGCTTTGCGGGATTTTTAGTGCCGTAAATAAATGTTGTCATTTTCTTTCCTCCTAAACATCCATACGAACAAGCTTATCGTCCAATGTCTTATTCCGGTAATTCAAATCCTCGCGAGTTGTAAATCCAAGCCGTTCCCAAAAAGAATTACCCAAAGCTGATACACACTTTCGTAGTCGGAAATACTCATTGTGCGGATTTTACTCATCGCGGGTCGCCTCCGATTCTTTTCTATTAGTTTATCACAAACCGGCGCAAACTTCAAGTGCAAAATTTCCCCCTTGACAACACGCGCCCATCGTGTCACAATATAATCAACACAAAAGCCGAAAGGGGAGACTTCGCATGCAACTTCAAACCATCTACGACACACTGTACGCCCGCTACGGCGACCTGCACTGGTGGCCGGGCGAAACGCCATACGAAATCATAGTCGGCGCGGTTTTGACGCAAAACACCGCATGGAGCAACGTCGAAAAGGCAATCGCCAACTTTGGCAGCAATTTGTCGCCCGAATTTGTCGCCGGTTGTGATATATCCAAGCTCTCTGAAATCATACGCCCCGCCGGTTTTTTCAATCAAAAAGCCGCCTACCTCAAAGCGGTGACGGCGTGGTACGCAGGCTATAGATATGACGTTCCGACCGTGCAAAAACAACCGCTAGATACGCTCCGCGCCGAGCTGTTGGCCGTCAAAGGAATAGGGCAGGAAACCGCCGATTCGATTTTGCTATACGCCTTTGAATTCCCGACCTTTGTGGTGGACGCCTACACCCACAGGCTGTGCGAACGCTTGCCAATCAAGGCGGGAAAAAGCTATGCCGAAGTTAAGGCGTATTTTGAAAAGCGAGTACAAAAAAGCGCGAAAACGTATAACCATTTTCACGCCATGATTGTTATAAACGCCAAGGAGCATTGCCGCAAAAAACCGCTGTGCGACGGCTGTCCCTTGTCCGCCGACTGCAAGAAACTACTTACGGCAAAACCACAGTAATCCGCGTCCCTTTGCCCACTGTACTTTCAAGCTCAATTTCGCCACCCAAGCCGCTTACGATATGTTTGACAATCGCAAGCCCCAGCCCCGTCCCCGCGACCGCTTTCCCGCCGCCGGCGCGGTAAAAACGCTCAAATATGCGGCCCTGCGCGGCGGACGCTATGCCGATTCCCGTGTCAGAAACCTGTATAACCGCTCTGCGATTGTGTGACAACACGCTAATCTTTACGGTTCCCTTAGGCACATTATACTTGATTGAGTTGCCGACCAAATTGTTAATCAAATCGTGCATTTGTTGCCGATTCGCGTTGACGCGAGTCTCTACGCATTCAAGTGTTACCGAAACCTTCGCCTCACGCGCCTGAAAGGCCAGCTCGTCCGCCACATTGTGCGCGATTTCGCTTAAATCCACGCTTTCTGTTTCAGCGGACGCGGTTCCGCTCTCTAAACGCGAAATAGTCAAAATATCCGCGATTAAATTGCTCATTCTTTGCGATTCCGCCGAAATTCTGGCGCAGATTTCAGCGCTTTTTTGCGCGTTGGCCAAGCCGTTTTCTAGCATTTGCGAAAAACCAAGAATCGAGGTAATCGGGGTTTTCAATTCGTGAGAGGCGTTGGTGAAAAATTCGCTTCTCATCGACTGCGCCTGGCGCTCCGTCGTCACGTCAACAAGCAAAATCGTCACACCGCTCGCGCCGAATTCGCCCTTGGAAACGGGGGACACGCGCACGGAATAAACCGCGTCGTCTATATTCAAATCAAAAATCCCAAAAGCGTTGCCCTGTATGGCTTTTTCAACGCCCTCCGCAATCTTGCTGTTGCGCGTTAAAACTGATATATCCTGCCCCAAAACGTCAAACTCGCACCGGAATATCTTCTTTGCGCTCTTGCCCGCAAGCTGTATCCTTTTGTTTGTGTCAAGCAATATAAAACCCTCGGGCAGGTCGGATAAAATGTACTCTATTTTATCCTTTTCGGCCGCCGTTTCCCGCCGTGCGTTGCTGATTTTTTTTAGCAACGCCTTGATTTTAATCGTGATTCTTTCAACCTCATAATAGCCGCCGCCCTCCAAAGCGTCATAGTTTCCGGCGGCGATATTGTCCGCGGCTTTTTCCAGCGGATATATGATTCTTTTGGTGAACGCGTTAGCTATAAACGCCGAGATAAGCAACGCGGCTATAAGCGCGATTAAAACAATCGGAAGTTGATGCACAATGCCGCCGCCTATGCCGGAATACCCATGCGCCAAACGTAAAATATTGCCGTCGGACAGCTTAATCGCCGCGTACATAAACGGACTGGCCAAGGTTTCAGAGCGGCGGCTTACCGTGACGGGCGTTTTAGCGTTTGCGCTTATAATTTCCTCGCGGTCGCCGTGATTTTCCATGGTGTCGGCAGGAGTACTTGAATCCGCCAAAACCGTGCCGTCCGGCGCGACAATCGTAACCCGACTGCCGTCGGCGACCGTTGAAAGATAAGCAACGTCGGGGTTTACGTCATAAATTCGCGACACCGCGAAGCATAGCGCGGAAAGCCGCTCCCGCTCCTGCTTTTCCTCGGTCAAAGAGTACAGCGCGGCGGAAAACACACCGCACAATACGGCTGTAATCAAGGCAATAATAACAATTCTGGCATATATAGCTTTTCTCATAGCGTCTCCTCACAAAAATAATACCCTTTATTGCGTACCGTTCTGATGTACGTATGATTTTCATCGCCGCGGCCCAGCTTGTTGCGCAGCGAACTGATATGCGCGTCCAGCGTGCGCGATTCGCCGTAGCCAAGGCCCCAAATGCTGTCAATCAGCTCATCACGCGGCATAATTC
>BNZR01000020.1 GCA_026001245.1 Clostridia bacterium | reverse complement strand
TGAACCCACAACTACACCTGAACCCACGCCTACACCTGAACCCACAACTACACCCGAACCCACGCCTACACCTGTACCCACAACTACACCCGAACCCACGCCTACGCCTGAACCCACGCCTACGCCTGAACCCACAACTACGCCTGAACCCACAACTACACCCACGCCCACGCCTACGCCCGAACCCACAACTACACCTGAACCCACGCCCACGCCTGAACCCACAACTACGCCTGAACCCACAACTACACCCACGCCCACGCCTATCCCTGACATTCCCGTTGTTGTTGTCCTGCCAAGCGAAGCCCCCAACACCAACACTGATTGGTCTGTCGGGCATATCGAAAACGGCGAAGAAGTCGGCGACGCCGCCGAGGACTACGCAAAAGACCACGACAGCTTGGCAAAAGAGGTCGAACCCGACACCGAAGTGACGTTCAAAATCGATATACCCCTCTCCGCGTTTGATCGATTGTATGTCGTCATTGAAGGCAGGTTGGTCGAGCTTGTGAAAGACCGCGACTACATAGTGACCTCCGGCTCGACGATTATCACGCTTTTGCCCGCGGCGTTCGAGACATATGGCCTGAAAGAGGGCGAAACCCTTGACTTCCAAGCGAAGTTTGTGGACAAAGCAGGCGCGGCGATTGCAATCCCGCTTGGCGTAACCTTGCTTGCCGCCGAGATTGTTCCCACGCCTACACCCACGCCCACGCCCGCCCCAAGCACAGACGGCACGGGTACGGACACTAGCAAGAACGCCAAAACCGGTGACAACTCCATCGCGTTACTAGCCGTGCTGATTCTGCTGATGACGGGCGGCGGCGTGGTTGTCGCGCGGAAAGTCAAAAACTAACGCTATAGCGCAAAACAGGCCGTCCCGCACGGGGCGGCTGTTTTCGTGAAAACATTGTTCTTTGATTGTTCACAAAAAAGGGCTTGCAAACTGCCAAAAACCTGATATAATAGACTGGTATGGAAAGGAGGGGATTTTTCTATGTCATATGCGATTCAATTGCTTGCAACGGTCGCGCCCAGCGGCGCGGAGGGCGAGGGGGGCGGTTTGGCCGCCATGCTGCTGTCCACCGTTCTGCCGTTCGCGTTGCTCATCGGCGTTATGTACTTCTTCATGATACGCCCGGAGAGCAAACGCAAAAAAGAGGCCGCGAAGATGCGCAACGAGCTGATAGTGGGGGACGAGCTGACCACAATCGGCGGCATTGTCGGCAAGGTAGTGTCTATTAAAGACGACACCATCACGCTGGAAACAGGCGCGGACAGAGTGCGTATCAAGGTCATGCGCTGGGCGGTATCCAGCAAGGGCGCCCAAATTTCCGACGGCAACAAGTAATAAGGGATGGCCGGGCCTCATATCTTGTACAAATAGAGGATATGGGAGTGGTTTTTCAATGAGCGAGAAGAAAGGGCGCCGCGCCGTACCGATAGCCGTGTCCGTTGCCACAAGCCTATTGCTGTCGCTTGTCGTGCTGTTTGTGTTTGCGCAGGCGATTTCGGCCTCGGCGATTCCGGAAAGCACAATGGGCTGGGGCGCTGTGATCGCGGTGCTTGTGGGCGCGTTCGTCTGCGGAGTGCGCGGCGTGAAAATGTTCGGCGGGTTGCTATCGGGGATAATCGCCGGGTTCGCGTATTTCCTGCTGCTGTTACTGGTCGGCGCGATGATTTTCATGCGCGTGAAGCCCGAAGTCCCCGTGCTGAACCTAGTCGTCGCGGCGGTAGTCGGCGGCGGTCTGGCGGGACTACTGGGCGGCTTACGAAAGAATACCAATCGCAAAAAACGCTAGAAAGGGGATTTTTGTCCATGCAACACGTGAAGACAATCGGCAAGCCCGAGCTGTCAAAGGCGGCGGGCGGTTGCGGCGAATGCCAGACCTCCTGCCAGTCGGCCTGCAAAACGTCCTGCACGGTGGCCAACCAAGTCTGCGAAAGCCGCAAGAAATAAAAACGAAAACGGCACCGCCGGGTGTCGTTTTTTCATGGGGAGATTTTTATGGTACATATATTCAAGCAGCTGGGGCAGCGTATCGCGGTTGACGTGGGCAGCGGCGCGGTACACGTCCTAAGCCCGCAGGCCTACGAGCTTTTGGATTTTACAATCGCGAACAACCTTGAAATGACTAAAGCACCACCAAAATTACAGACTGTATACCCCCCGGAGTCGATACACGAGGCGTGGAATGCCCTATACGCGCTGTATAAATCGGGCGAGCTGTTCGCGCGGGACGGCGGCGCGAGCCTTACGCTTCCAACGGATACCCCGCTTAAAGCGCTCTGCCTGCATGTGGCGCACGACTGCAATCTGCGGTGCGAATATTGCTTTGCGGAGACAGGCGGCTTCGGCGGGGCGCGTGGGATTATGGACACAAGCACCGCCATCGCCGCTATCGACTATCTTGTGTCTCGCTCCGGAAAGCGGCGCAACTTGGAGGTGGATTTCTTCGGCGGCGAGCCGCTTATGGCGTTTGAGACGGTCAAAAACACCGTCAAATACGCGCGTGGGCTGGAAAAAGCCCACGGCAAGAATTTTAGATTCACGATAACCACAAACGGCGTACTATTAGACAATGAGTCGATTGCGTTTATCAACGCCGAGATGAGCAACGTGGTGCTGTCGCTGGACGGTCGACGTGCGATTCATGACGAGCTGCGCCCCACGATTAATGGCCGCGGAAGCTATGACATAATAGTCCCGAAATACAGGGCTTTGCTGGCCGAACGCCGTACCGATTGGTTCGTGCGCGGGACGTTTACGGCCAAAAACCCGGCATTTGTGGACAATTTGTTGCACATTGCCGACTTGGGTTTCCCCAACATCTCGATAGAACCCGTCGTCCTGCCGGACGGCCACAAGCTGGCCTTGCGCGACGAGCAACTACCTATAATAGAGGGCGAGTATGAGCGTTTGGCGGCAATAATGGCCGAGCGCGACGACTTCACGTTCTTCCACTTCGCGGTGGATTTGAATCAGGGGCCTTGCATTTACAAGCGTTTGCGCGGTTGCGGCGCGGGCTTTGAGTACGCGGCGGTCACGCCCGACGGCGGGGTGTACCCCTGCCACCAGTTCGCCGAAAAGCCGGAATACCTGATGGGCAACGTAAAAACCGGGGGCTTCGACCCGGAAATCAGCCGCAAATTCGCCTCGGCGCATGTCCAAACGCGGCAAAAATGCTCGCAGTGCTGGGCGAAGTACTACTGTAGCGGGGGATGCTCCGCCGCCAATCTAAACACCAATGGCGACATCGACGCGACCTACGAGATGGGCTGTCGGCTGGAGAAAAAACGGCTGGAATGCGCCATAGCGTTGCAGGCTGTCAGGAGTGCATAAGCTGTATATTTATGCATGAATAAATATACACTGTACAATATGCACAAAGAATCCTCATTTTGGAAACGGTGACCCCCACGGGTCGCCGTTATCTTTTTTGCTCCATCTAGTGCGACCACAAGTCAGCCAATCAATATATTGCGCTATTTGTGTCTTGGTTGCGTTATTTACATAACGAGTTGACATAAAACATTTTTGGCTATTATTTTATCTTGCCTTTTGTACGATAATATGTTATTATGTTATCAGTGGTTAACGAGAGAAGTGAGGAGAGGGACTATGCCGGAGTTTAAGCTTGGGGTAATCGGCCTTGGCAGGATGGGCGCGGCCATTGTCGAGTCGGTTATTTCCAATAATTTGATAAATCCAGCGGAGATTATTGTCTGTGATATTGATGAAAAGGCGCGTTCGTGGGCCAAATCCAAGGGACTAACGGTCGCCGCCACAAATAGGCGTGTTGTGCAAGATTGCAAACTTGTGTTGCTGGTGGTCAAGCCTCAGATTGCGAACGAGGTGCTGGAGGATATTCAGGCCAATGTCAGTGAGGGTACCTGCTTCATATCGATTATGGCGGGGATTAGCTCCGAGCATATACGCTCGAAGTTGCCCGCCAAGGTCAATGTCATTCGCGTCATGCCCAACACCCCGTTGCTTGTGGGCAAGGCGGCCACGGTGATTGCCAAGGCCGACGACGTGCCGCCTACATACTACCGCGCTACGGTCTCGATTTTCTCTGTGTCGGGCGATGTTGTGTTCCTTGACGAGGACAAAATGAACGAAATAATACCGCTTTCGTCCTCAAGTCCCGCCTTTTTCTATCGTATGGCCGCCGTTATGTTGCGATACGCCGAGGAGATGGGCGTCGATTCCGCGATAGCCTTGCGGTTGATTGCCCAAGCCATGGAGGGTTCCGCTATAATGCTCCGGGATTTTGGGAATCCCTCTAATTTGATAGCTCAGGTGGCAAGCCCCGGGGGGACCACCGTCGCCGCGCTGAACCAACTGGACATCAACGCCTTTGACGACGCGTTATCAGCCGCCCTGACAGCCTGCAAGGAACGCGCCGACCAACTGGGCCGCTAGTTACTTTTCTTTTTGCGAAAAAAGAAAAGTAACCAAAAGAAAAACGATTGTGTCCGGCATTTTGCCTGCTTCCTTTACATATATATCCGGTAAAGGGGGACTGGCTTATGAAAAACCGCGACGGCATGGCCGTTTTGATTATCTTGGCGGGGGCGTTCTTGGTGGGGGCTATTGCCGGCAACTGGGCGATTATCGCCGCCGACCCCGTACCGCTGGCCGCAAATCTAGTCGGCGAGCCTGTGCAGTCGTCGTTCTTCGGCAACTTGCTGGCCTACCTTATATGGCCGATACTCATCTTTTTGGCGGGGCTGTCGATTATTGGCGTTGTTGCGGTACCCCTTATGATGGCGATAAAAGCTTTCAGTGTCGCGTATTCTGTTTCGGCAACGCTTTGTGTGTTTGGGGTTAGCGGTGCGCTTGTCGCGTTTTTGACCATCGGAATCGCAAATCTTATATACATACCCGCGCTATTGATTGTGTCAAGCGTGTCTGTTAAGTCCTCGATTGCGTTAAAAAACGGCAATACAAGCCCCAAGCTTATCCCCGCATATTGTGTTCCTTTTGCCATATGCCTGCCGGTATTTCTGGTGGTCGCCGCCGCCCAGACGTGGTTGCGCCCCTTGATACAAAATCGTTTTTGAAAGAGTTGAACTGAAGATGCAAGACTACCTACAAGACTTTGAGCGCTACCTTAAAGATGAGAAACACCGTGCGGAGAACACTTTGCTCTCCTATATGCGGGACGTGAACCAATTCGGCCGCTTTATCGGCAAGCCGTTGGCCGAGGCTAAGCGCGTCAATATTGACGACTACATGTCGTCTCTGAACGCGCACGGCAAGTCGCAGGCGACCGTAACGCGCTCTGTCGCGTCGCTGAAATGCTTCTATCAGTATCTTGTCAAAATCGGGGCTGTGGCGGCCAATCCCGTCAGCGGGATTACGCTTCAGCGCACGGAGCGCAAGCTGCCGCAGGTGCTGACCAGCAAAGAGGTTGATTTGTTGCTGGAACAGCCCAAATGCACCGATATTAAGGGCTATCGTGACCGGGCGATGCTTGAACTGCTGTACGCGACGGGGATCCGCGTCAGCGAGCTGGTTGCGCTTAACACCTCGGACGTTAATCTGTCCGCGCATTTTATCCGTTGCCACAGCGGCACGCGGGAGCGCGTGGTGCCTCTTTATGAGGCGGCCGTTCGTTCGCTGTCGGACTACATGCTGTTGGCGCGCCCCAAGCTGACCGCAAGCCCCGCGCAGGAGGCGCTGTTCCTAAACCTGACAGGGGAGCGCATGTCGCGCCAAGGCTTTTGGAAGATTATCAAGCACTACCAGGCCTCCAGCAACATACATAAGGAGATAACGCCCCACACACTGCGCCACTCCTTCGCGGCGCACCTGCTGGAAAACGGCATGGACGTCCACTCGTTGCAGGAGATTATGGGTCATTCCGACATATCGTCAACACAAGTGTATGTCACCCTTGTCAACCGTCACTTGCGTGACGCGTACTCCAGAGCGCACCCAAAAGCTTAAATCATAACAAAAGGACCGCTTTAGCGGTCCTTACGATTGTTGTTTCAAACTTGCCAGAGGATTGGCGGCTACGGCCGTTCGCAGGTCAGAGTTTTCCACATGGGCGTAAATCTCCGTTGTGTTCAGATGTTCATGCCCCAAAATCTCTTGCAAAACCTTGACGTCCACGCCGTTTTTCAGCATCAGTGTGGCGGCGGTGTGCCGTAATTTGTGCGCGGAGTAACGGCTGGGGTCAAGACCGCCCGCTTGGATGTGGGTTTTGACCAACTGGTGGACGCGGTTGGTGTGTATCCTAGTGTTGCGCTGTGACAGGAACAGCGCGGATTTGTCCTTGCCCTCGGCGTGAATTTGGGCTCTAATCGCAAGGTAGTTGTTAATCGCCTCGACACACGCGTCGTTTAGATACACCGTGCGCTCCTTGTTGCCCTTGCCGTGAATACGCAACGTGTCGCCCTGTATGTCGAACAAATTCAGCCCCGTCAGCTCCGAGATACGCAGGCCACAATTCAGGAACAGCGTTAAAATGCAGTAATCGCGAATCTTGTGCCGTCCGTCCACGTTTTCAAGCAGTTTGACACAATCGTCCTCTTGCAGGTATCTTGGCAGTTGTTTTGGAACCTTTGGCGAGTCCAAATGCTGCAGTGGATTTTCGTCCAACAGCCTTGCGTTTACGGTCAGATACTTGAAAAACGTCCGCAATGTCGCGATTTTCCGCGCCCTTGTCGCCCGACCGACCCCCAGCTCCGTATGCGGACTGTTGTGGTGTACCGGATCCTCGCGCAGTAAGTACTCCAAAAACGCGTAGACCTCCTGCAAGGTCACGGGACGCAGGAACTCCGCGTCCACATCGTCGATTGGTACGCTGTCGAATTCCATGTCCACCACGCCGCGATATTGCTTTAAAAATCGGAAAAACATCCGTAAATCCACGAAATACTGGTTTATTGTCAGCCTTGAATGTCCTTTAGCGGTTTCTAAGTAGGTCAAAAAATTACGCAGAAGAGGGGATGCGCCTGCTATGTCCATGAAGTTTTTACCTCTTTCCAGTCCCGTGGGGACGCTTACCGCGCTTGCGGACGACCACAATTTGTACCGTCTGGATTTCGGGGAAATCAACCACTTCGGGGCGACAATCGGTTCAAACGCGGTGATTGACGCGGTTGAAAACCAGCTGTCCGAATACTTTGACGGGCGGCGGCGCGAGTTTGATATTCCGCTGGCCTTGCACGGCAGTACGTTTCAGCAGGCCGTGTGGGCGGGGCTGTTGCAGATACCCTACGGCCAAACCGTCGGCTACGCCGAACTTGCGGCGATCATCGGCAAGCCCGGCGCGGCGCGAGCCGTGGGCAACGCCAACCACGCCAACCCGATTTGCGTTATAGTCCCGTGCCACCGCGTAATAACCTCGAATGGGGGATTGGGCGGTTACGGCGGCGGCACGGAGGTTAAAAAACGTCTGCTAGCCCTAGAGGGCGTAAATCTTTTCAGCTAGATCCGTCAGCATATCCATGTCGCGGTTATACTGCTCGTCGATCTCTTTTTCGTGGGTGTCCCAATAGCTCAGGCATTTGCGAACGCCCTCGGCAAAGGTCACCTCGGCCTTGTATCCGGGGACGAAATCTTTAAGCTTGCTGTTGTCGAACACAACGCTCTCCGCCTTGTCGCCGAGTAGACCGCCGACTTGGCCGGGGAGCTTTTTCTCGATAAGCTTAGAGGGCAAAGCTATAAGCTTCGGCTCGACCCCCACCGCGTGGCCGATGGTGTTCACGATATTGTTCCAAGTAATAGCCTCGTCCGAGGTGATGTGGAACGCCTGCCCCAGTGCGCGGCGTTGCCCCAACAAGCCGACCATACCTCGCGCGAAGTCCGTATGATAGGTAGTCGTCCACAGCGAGGTGCCATCGCCGGGAACCACAACCGGCTTGCCGTCAAGGATACGCTGGATTGGGGTCCAATCCTTGTTGCAGCCGATGGGGAAGGGGATCTTGCCATATCCGTAGGTGTGCGACGGGCGCACGATTGTGTACGGCAAGCCCGAAGTCTCCAGCAGACGCTCGCAGGCGGCTTTGTTGCGGCTGTACTCCCAATAGGGATTGACCAGCGGCGTTGACTCCGTGATTTTGTAGTGCTGCAGCGGCTTTTGGTACGCGGAAGCGGAGCTTATAAACACGAACTGCCCCAGGTTGTCCCCAAAAAAGTCGATGTCGCTTTGCAGATTGCCGGTGTTCCACACCACCCAGTCCACAACAACGTCAAAACGCTCGTTTTTCAGTACGCCGCGCAGAGCCGCCGTGTCCCGAATGTCCGCGTGCAGAACCCGGACGTTCTTGCCGCTGACGTTGGGCGCAGTGTGTCCGCGATGGACGATTGTCAGCTCGTTTGTCGGGTCTTGGGTCAACAGCTCGCCCACGACAGAACCCATCAGCCCCGTGCCGCCCAGAAATAAAACCTTCATATCAGTCACTCCTTAAATAAGTATACTAACACTCTAAACCAAAAAAAAGGTTTTGTCAAGGTCTACTTGTACATTTTGGGCAATATACTTTGGTAAACACGAGAAGGAGTGAAGCGTATGCAACTGGAGCTTGAGCGCCGTGCTATACAGAGTTTTGACAGGCTGTACAGCGCGAGTACAATTAAAGACGAGACCGCCGATATTATCGTGCCGGACTCGTACCCCGACATTCTGCGCATAATCGACGCGAGGGGACTAATCTGCCTGAAAGAAAAGCGTTGCACCGACAGCGGCGTCGAGCTTATCGGCGCGGTACATGTCAGCGTGCTGTACGCGCCGGACAGCGCGGAGGAACACGCCGCCCCGCGGCGGCTGAGCGTCGTCGTCCCGTATCAGCATCTGTTCGAGCGCAAGGGACTGCCGACAGAGGCACGCGTGCTGTCCGACGTAATCTTGACCGATGCCAACGCCCGCACCATCAACCCGCGCAAGCTTCAGGTAAGCACGACCTTTTCGCTTAGCGTGAAATGCTACGCCCACGCCGAGCATTACGTGTGTTCGGGTGTAAAGGCCTCGGCTGATACGGGGCTTGAGACGCTTACAAAAACCGTTGAGGTACACGCGCCCGTGTCGGTATCCGACAAGGTGTTTGCCTTGACAGACCAGGTGGAGCTGCCGTCAGGCCGCCCGATGATTGACGAAATACTTCACGCCGACGTGCGGCTTGTCGCCCGCGAGACCAAAAACGTAGGCACAAAGGCGGTTTTAAAGGCCGCCGCGATATTAAATTTACTCTACACCTCGGAGATGGGCGAGATAGCCTCGTGGGAGCAGGAGGTTCCGTTCTCGCAAATCATAGAGCTGGGCGAGCCGACGGACGACGAGCTTAGCCTTTACACCTCGCTGACCTTGGGCGGTATCGACTTGGGGCTGGAAGCCCCCGCCCGCGTGGTGGACGTGGAGCTGACGGTCGGCACGCAGATTATCGGCGTGGCGGCGACAAAGGTCAATTTGTTGGCCGACGCTTACAGCACCAAGTATCACGTATTGCCCGAACACCGCGAAATCGGATTGCTAAGCATATCGGACGGGTTCAGCGTGCGCGTCCCGGTGCGCGAGGCGCATCAGCTAAACCCCGCGCCGCACAGCATATTGGATTGCGGCGTGTCGCTGGCGACAGTCGAGAGCGGCGCGGTTTTGACAACGCGGGCGCATGTCAAGCTACTGTACATAGCCGACGATGGGGAATACGCGTCCGCAAGCTTCGGAATTCCGGTTGAGGCCGAAAATGACGCGGGCGATACGCAGAATCAGGACGTTTCGGCGGCAATCAGCGGGGACGTGTTCTCCGGACTGTCCTCCGATGGGCTGGAATTGAGATTCACGGTGCTTTTTGAGGGCTATAAGGCCGACACGCGATATTTAACCGTCATAGATGATGTCAAGGCCGACTGGGAGGATCCGTTAGAGCATAACGGCGCGTCCGTCACATTGCGGCGCGTGCGGGACGGGGAGCGGCTGTGGGACATAGCAAAGGGCTACGGCACGTCCATAGGGGACATCGCGGCGGCCAACGCACTGACTGACGGCGCGGACTTAACGGCGGGTACAATGCTGTTAATCCCGCGCAGCCGATAGGAGGGGAGCAACATGGAACGTATTTACGAAGACATCGCCAAGCGCACCGGGGGCGACATTTATCTTGGCGTGGTGGGACCCGTGCGCACGGGCAAATCCACCTTTATCAAGCGATTTATGGAGACGCTTGTCCTGCCCAATATGGAGGATTCGGTCGTGCGCGAGCGCGCCCGCGACGAACTGCCGCAGTCGGGTTCAGGCCGCACGATTATGACAGCCGAGCCCAAATTCGTACCCGAAAACGCGGTAGAGATTCAGCTTCCGGGCGGCGCGGCGTTCAATGTGCGAATGGTGGACAGCGTGGGGTATATGGTGCCGGGCGCTATCGGGCAGTACGAGGACGGCAGGCCGCGCATGGTAGTAACCCCTTGGTACGACTACGAAATCCCGATGACCGAGGCCGCCGAGATCGGCACCAAAAAGGTCATCAACGAACACAGCACCATCGGGCTTGTGGTGACCACGGACGGGACTATCACGGAGCTTCCGCGTGAGGAATACCGCGAGGCGGAGCAGCGGGTTATCGAGGAGCTGAAACTGCTTAACAAGCCGTTTATCGTGCTGGTAAACTCGCTGTACCCGGATTCCGTAACCGCGCAGGCTGTCTGTGACGAGATTTTGCAAAGCTTCGGCGTGTCGGCGATAGCCGCCAACTGTCAGCACTTAGAGGAGGACGACATTCGCGACCTGCTAAAGGCGGTGCTGTATGAGTTCCCCGTGTCAGAGCTGGGCGTGGACTTGCCCGCATGGGTTGAGACGCTGGCCTTCGACCATCCGCTTAAGGCCGCAATCTTCGGCGACATCAGGGAAAGCGGCGCAAAGCTGTATAAAATCCGCGACATTCAAGGCGTTATTGACGACCTGCGCGACGGGCAGAATATCACGGGCGCGCAGTCGCAGTTTATCAACCTGGGGACAGGCGTTGCGCGTATCGCGCTGGAGTTGCCGCGCGAGCTGTTCTACAAGACGTTGGGCGAGCAGAGCGGCTTTGAAATCAACGACGACGGCGATTTGATGCGCCTGCTAAGCGGTCTGTCCCGTGTCAAGGACGAGTACGACAAGGTGGAAAACGCCCTGCGCGAGGTGCGCGAAAACGGCTACGGGATAGTCCTGCCGTCGCCAAACGAGCTGACGCTGGAGGAGCCGGAAATTGTCAAGCAAGGCGGCCAGTACGGCGTGCGTCTGCGGGCGTCCGCGCCGAGTATACACATGATTCGCGCGGACATCCAAACGGAAGTTTCTCCCATAATTGGGAATGAAAAGCAATCCGAGGACTTGATACATTATATGCTAAGCGAGTTCGACGACCAGCCGGATAAGATTTGGCAAAGCAACATCTTCGGCAAGTCGCTGTACGACCTGGTAAGCGAGGGCTTGAACAACAAGCTAAAGAAAATGCCCGACGACGCAAGGCACAAGCTACGCGAGACGTTGCAAAGGATAATAAATGAAGGCTCAGGGGGGTTGATTTGCATTATTTTGTAGATGGGTATATGAGGCGTATATAATGAGAATTGAAAAAAATGAATATGAAAGTTGAAAACACACCTAACTAAAGAAAATTTTTATTTTCTACACTTTCTTTCATTTTTCTTCAAATCTCCATGGAGCGTCCAACCGGACGCTCCGTCTTATTATTGACATTCCATCACACCGTCTCTTATTTTGTTGAGTTTATAGTATATCTTCCGTTGTTCAAGCGTTTCAAGAAAGTCAATAAAATCCCTCATTCCAACGCCGCCCCCAACGCTTCCGCCAAGCTCTTCACGCGAATCAACTCCAGCCCCTCCGGCGCGACAACGTTCCGCGTCCCATGAAACGGCGCGACGCATTGCGTGAACCCCAGCCGCCGAATCTCGTTTAACCGTTGCGCCGCCGCGCTTACACTGCGCAGCTCGCCCGCAAGCCCCACCTCGCCGAACGCCGCCAATCCCTCCTTCACAGGCCTGTCTTTCAGACCCGAAGCCAGGGCTATTAGCGCGGGCAAATCCGCGGCGGTTTCTGTCAGCGAAAAGCCGCCCACCACGTTCAAATATGCGTCGGCATTGCCCACAAAGAACTTGCCGCCGCGCTTTTCCAGCACCGCCAGCAACATCAGCACCCGATTCAGCTCAATGCCGTTGGACATGCGGCGCGGATAATTGTAGGTGGTCGGGACGACCAACGCCTGAATCTCGCTAAGCATGGGGCGCGACCCCTCCATCGTGCATGCCACACAGCTGCCCGCCACATGCAACGGCCGCCCGGACAGCAACGCCTCGGACGGATTCGGCACCTCGAAAAGCCCCACGTCGCGCATTTCAAACACGCCCACCTCGTGTGTCGAGCCGAAACGGTTCTTCTCGGCGCGTAACACGCGGTACTGCATATTGCGCTCGCCCTCAAAGTACAGCACACAATCCACCATATGCTCCAGCACCTTCGGCCCCGCGATTGAACCCTCCTTGTTGACATGCCCCACCAAAAACACCGTCACCCCGCGTTGCTTGCCGTGCCGCATGAGCGCCATTGTGCATTCCTTGACCTGCGTCACGCTGGCCGGCGACGAATTCACCTCCGGGCTGTACATGGTTTGGATGGAATCCACAATCAAAATGTCCGGCGAAAGACGCTCTAAGGCACTCTCGACCTCGCTCATGTCGGTCTCCGGCAGTATGTAAAGGTTTTCGCTTGACACGCGTAAACGCTCTGCGCGAAGCTTTATCTGCCGTGCCGACTCCTCACCCGAAACATACAAAACCTTGGCGAATCTGCACAAAGAGCTACAAATCTGCAATAAAAGCGTAGACTTCCCTATCCCCGGCTCCCCCGCCACCAGCACCAACGACCCCGCAACCGCGCCGCCGCCCAGCACGCGGTCCAGCTCGTCCAGACCTGTATTGAAGCGAATCTCGTCCGCGACGCGAATATCATCCAAACGTAAAGTCTCTGACCTTGCCACACGTCTGTTGCCAATTGCCGATGCCTTTACAGGCGTTTTAGTCGAGGCCTCCGCCGGTTGCTCCGTCATTGAGTTCCAGGCTTTACACGCGGGGCATTGTCCCTGCCACCGCGGGGTTTCCGCGCCGCACTCAGCGCAGAAGAACAGGGTTCTGGGCTTTGCCACTATCCGTCATCTCCCATTGTACGAAGGACGCGGTAAGCACCGCGGCCACCTTTATCTGATAGCTTGCGTCTGTCAGGTTTTTCTCGTCCCCCGCGTTGGATAAAAAGCCGCATTCGGCCAGTATCGCGGGGCATTTTACATGCGTCATCAAAAACACGTTGCCCACGGGCTTCGCCGCCCGCCGATTGTCGGGGTCCAGTGTCAAAAATTTCTCCTGCGCCACCTCGGCAAAGCCTTGCGCCGCGCCGACGTTATTCCAAAAAATCTGCGCCCCATGGTATTGGCTCTGCTGGAAAAAATTCTGATGGATACTGATAAGCACCGCGTTCGGAATCGCGCCAACCAGCTTCACGCGGTTGTTCAAATCACTACGCTTCTTCGCCGCGATAGTCGCCGCCGAGGGGTCGTGAAGCGACGAGTCCGTGTCCCGCAGCATGACTGTATTGTAGCCCAAAAAGCGCATAAGCGCGTCGGTTTTCTTTGCGATTTCAAGATTTATGCCGCTCTCCAACATACCGGAAATCGAGACCGCGCCGCCGTCCAGCCCGCCATGCCCCGCGTCGATAACCACCACATGGCCAAGACTTTGCGTAGTCGAAAAGCCCACAATCGAATCGCTTCGCGACGTGAAAAATATTGTCAACACCAAAACCAACCCAAGCAACACCAATATGTACGGCAACGCGCACTGGACAAACGTCTTTTTCAAAACAACCACCTCGCCTATTACTATGCGAAGCTTTTAACGTTTACGCCCTCGGCGCGGCTTTCCGCGATAGAGAACCTTGTCAATAATCCGAAACAGCCGATGTCCGCACAGGTAGCCCACCAGCGACAGTATCGGCATAACAATCGCCGCCGTGAAATAGATGTACCACGCGCCGCCCTTAGCCAGCCAAAAAATCAGCGCGATAACAATCGGCGACTCGCCCAACAACCCCGCCCACAGTCCGCGTAGGGGCTGAAATGTCAAATGCCCGAACTTGACAAGGTTGCGGTCGCGCTCGCCGTTGCGCCAAGCCGCGCTGTAGACATTAATCGCGGTCAGCATGTAAAACAGCCCCAAGGCGGGCGGAATCCACCCGACCATGTCATTCCCGGCCAGCGAAATAAACACCACCACCGCGATAAACGACGGCACGAACACGTTGTACGCCACAATCAGGGCGAAACGCCAAATCGACCGGCTCTTCATGAGTTGCAGGCCGCCGCCAACAGCAACGAACAGGCCTCAACGTCCGCAAGCGCGGCGGTTTCAATGGGTGTGTGGGCGTAGCGCGTCGGCACACTGACCGCGCACGAGGGCACGCCCGCCCTTGTTATGGCGATAGCACCCGCGTCCGTCCCGCCGAAGGACATAACGTCCCGCTGGACGGTGATTTTCCCCTTTTTGGCCAGCGTTTCCAGCCATTTTATAAGCTCCGGGTGGCCGATAAGCGAGTTGTCGCGGTACTTTATCGCCGCTCCCCCACCTAGCTTGGCCGCGCCGAACGGCGATGCTTCCGGCGCGTCCCCGGCATAGCAGATGTCTACGGCTAAGGCCGCGTCGGGCTTGATGTCATAGGCGGCGGTTCGCGCCCCGCGACAGCCCACTTCTTCCTGCGCCGAAAACACAAAATACACGTTGCGTTGCGGATTTTGCAGCATCGACAGCACCTGCAACAGCACCACGCAACCGATACGGTCGTCAAGGTACGGCGAGACGATATTCGTGCCAATCAGACGCGTTTCGGCATGATATACCGCAAAGTCACCAACATTGACAAGCTTGCGTGCCGATTTTTCGTCTTTTGCGCCGATGTCTATGAACAGATCGCTAAGCTTTCGGTCGGCGGTTTTGACCTTGCCGTCCGTGGAAACGACACCAATCGTGCCGTTTGAAAAGCGCACGCTGTTATTCAAAACGGCGTCGATTTGCAAACCTCCAACGGGGCAAAACCGCAAAAAACCCTTCTCGTCAATAAAAGTCACAACTAATCCGATAGAATCGGCATGCGCCGAAAGCATAAGCTTTTTGCCCGAACTCCCCTTTTTCAGCACGATTAGATTCCCCAGCGCGTCAATGCGCAGCTCGTCCGCAAAGGGACGCGCCAGGTCCGCGATGTGATGAATCAGCTCGCTCTCGCGCCCGCTTGGCGCGAAGATTTTAGCCAGCTCTTTTTGCGTCTTAAAAGTGTCAAACATAGTGACCTCCCTAATTATTAAGATATTCTCGCAATAATTGTTGCATATCATTGATTTCTGACAGCTTGGCCGCACTCGCGGGCGAATGGATATATCGAACAGCCAACGAGACCCCCGCAACCCGGCACCCCCCGCGTGTGCGCTGGATCGCAGAAGCGTCCGTGCCGCCCGAAATCCACTCCTTGGTTTGCCATTTCAGCCCCAGCTTTTCAGCCGTGCCGCGCAGCTCTGAAAACAGCTTTTGGTCGTATATCGCCCCGCCGTCCATGAACGGCAAAACCAGTCCCCCGCCGGGTTTGCAGACCTGCTTGTACGGCTTCATGGCGGGCGAATCGGCGGCTGTCGTCCCCTCGACTATGATGGCCTTTTGCGGCTTTAGACGAAAGGCGGCGGCAAACGCACCCCGCGTCCCGATTTCCTCCTGCACCGTGAACACAAAATACACGCTTTGTTTGTGCCGCGTCTTCAAAAGCTCCAGCAAAACCCCGCACCCCACGCGGTCATCCAGGGCTTTTGCGAGAAACAACTCCCCCATCTCAAACTGCTCGTCGTCAAACGCGATAAACTCCCCAAGCTCCACCGATTTTTCGGCCTCCTCGCGGGACGCGAAGCCTGCGTCAACATACATTTCGTGTATTTTCGGCAACTTCTTCCTCTCATCCTCGTCGCTTAGGTGCTTGGCCTTTAACCCCACAACTCCGGGAATTTTTGCCGCTCCGACATACACGCGCTGTCCGAAAAGCACCCGCCTGTCGATACCGCCCGCGCACACGAAACGTAGGTAACCCTCGTCGGTTATCTCGCGCACCAGCAACCCAACCTCGTCCATATGGGCGGCCAGCATAATCGCCTCGTCGGTCTCGCCGCGTCTAAATGCGATCAAATTGCCCAGCTTGTCCGTAAAAAGCTCGTCGGCATAAGGCTTTGCGCGTTCCGCGATAAAATCCCGCACCGCGTCCTCATGGCCCGTTACACCGGGAAGCTTACACAACTGTTTGATTGTCTCAATCACGCAAGGTCACCACCTTTACAGTCAGGCTTGAAGTTTTCCAGAAACGCCGCCAGCAACCGCGCCGAGTTCTCAAAATCGTCGCGCCGCAAGACTTCGTTGGGGCTGTGCATGTATTTCAGCGGCACGCCGATTGACGCGGTGGGAACGCCGCAACGCGACTTCTGATAGTCGTCCGCGTCCGTGCTGGTGAGCCTGCCCTCAACCTCGATTTGATACGGAATCTTACGCTCTTTGGCCAATTTTATCAGTGTTTTGCTCATAAAAGTGTCGCAAATCGGCCCGACTATTACGCTTGGCCCCTTGCCCGCCTTAACGGTGTTGTGGGACGCTGAATCCGGCGTTGCCGCATGCGTCACGTCCACCGCGATAGCAAAATCCGGCGCGAGACCATAGGCCGCGACGGTCGCCCCGTCCCCGCCGACCTCCTCCATAACCGCCCCGCAGACGATTACATTCAGCGGCAAAGGCTTGTCCCGCAACAGTTCCAAGGCGCGGAGTATAACCAAAAACCCGGCGCGGTCGTCCAGCGTCTTGCCCATGGCCGACTCGCCGCGATAGACAAGCGCCGAGTCAAAAACCCCCATAGTCCCCACGGGCGCCAGCCGCTCCGCGTCAGCCTTGCCAAGCCCCAAATCCAACAGCAAATCCGCAAGCGGCGCGGCTTTGTCGGCCTCCGCCGCGCTAACAACATGCGGCGGCATTGCCGCGACCACCCCGCGCAGGCCGTTTAGCAACCGTATACCGTGCGCCGGCAGGATTCGCGGGTCAAGCCCGCCGATATTTTGCAACACCGCGAAGCCCTCGCGGTACCCCGCTATCATAACGCCAACCTCGTCCAAATGCGCGTCCAGCACGATTGTCGGCGCGTTCGTGTCCGCACTCGGCAAATACCCGAAGATATTCCCCAAAGCGTCCGTTTTTATCTCGTTAACAAGCGGTTTCATCAAATCGGCGGCGACCGAAGAAACCGCCGTTTCGTAACCGGAAGGCGCGGCAATATCGCAGATTTTCGCTAGGTTATCCCACATTTTCAAACTCCTTTACGGTTTTCTTGAATAGGTCTCCCCGCTCCTCAAAGTTGCGGAATTGGTCAAAAGACGTGCATGCCGGGCTTAACACAATCGCGTCGCCACGCGTGGCAAGGTCTCGGGCTTTACACGCCGCGTTTTCCACTGTGCCGCAAGAAATTACGTCAACCTTGCCCGCAAACGCCCGCGCAATCTCGTCCTGTGACGCGCCGAACGCCAACACCACTTTCGCGTAGTCCCCTACCACCGCCGCAAGCTCGTCAAACGGCATTTTCGGCTTCCCCCCCGCGATCAGCAAAACCTTGCGCTCAAAGGTTTTCAAGCCCGCAATCGTCCGCGTGGGGCTGGTGGCGATAGAGTCGTTGTAATACGCCGCGCCGCCGATTTCCGCCACAAGCTCCATGCGGTGCGGCACGCCATTAAAGCCCCGCGCCACACTGCGGACAATCTCCGGCGTGACCAAATCCCCCGCCGCCGCGACCGCCGCGAGGAAATTTTCAAGGTTATGCTCGCCCCGGATTTTTATGTCGGCAGGATTTAGCGTCAATCTCGATTTTGTGAACCATTCGGGGTTAAGACCGTAGTTTTCGGCGGTTTTTCGGGACAAATCGTTGTCAAAATTCATGATAAGCCGGGCGTTTTCCCTCTGAAACCGCGCAATATTGACCTTCGCGTCTATGTATTCCTCTAGACTTCGGTGCCAGTCCAAATGATTGGGCGACAGATTTGTGATAACCGCCGTCCGCGGCGATTTTTTCATGGTCATCAGCTGAAAGGACGATAGCTCCACCACCACCGCGTCGCCGGGCTTCATCTCGCCGAATTTATCCAAAAGCGGCGTGCCGATGTTGCCGCCCTTGAAAACTTTCAGCCCCGCGCCCTCCAGCAACAACGCCAGTATCGAAGTTGTGGTAGTCTTGCCGTCACTGCCCGTAACCGCATAAATCGGGCAGGGACACATGTCAAAAAACACTTCCATCTCGGAGGTTAGCGTTGCCCCCGCGCTTACAGCCGTATCGATTTTCGGCTCAAACGGTTTCACGCCGGGCGACCGAAAGATAAACTCCGCGCCGATATTAGGCAGGCTGTCAAGGTAATTATCCCCCGAAAATTTTTGGCAGTCATAGGTGTAAAGGGCTTCGGCTTTACGGTCGAACAGCGACAGCTCCGCGCCCGCCGACATCAGCAGCTTCACCAGCGGCCTGTTGCTAATCCCAACGCCCAAAACCGCGACGCGCTTGCCGTTCAAATCGCAAATACTCATTACCATCACCTCACGTTACATAAGTATACCACAAGTGAAGCTAAAAATCTACACTCTTCTGTCGAAAACCTCAATATGCTCGCGATAGAACGCTTCAAACCTGTTTTCGCTGATGGCGGTGCGAATATCCTCCATCAAATGGTTGTAAAACCACAGATTGTGCGCCACGGCCAGCCGCATGGCCAACATCTCGCCCGCCTTGAACAAATGCCGCAAATACGCACGGCTGTAGCTTTTGCACAGCGGACAGCCGCAGTTTTTGTCAATCGCGTCCCCGTCGCGGCTGTACTTCTCGTTTAACATATTCATGCGCCCGTTCGAGGTAAACAGATGCCCGTGGCGGGCGTTTCGCGCCGGCATAACGCAGTCAAAGATGTCCACGCCGCGCCGAACCGACTCCAAAATGTTGCTAGGCGTACCCACGCCCATCAAATAGCGCGACTTATCTGTCGGCATGTGTTCCTCAACAACCTCGATAATCTCGTACATCTCCGAAGCGCTCTCCCCCACCGCCAGGCCGCCTATGGCGTAGCCGTCCAAGTCCAGCTCCGCGATTTCAATCATGTTGCGACGGCGAATATCCGCGAACACGCCCCCTTGATTGATTCCCCACAGCCGCATTCCCCCGGAAATACGCGCATGCTCGGCCTTGCAACGCTTAAGCCATCTCGTTGTGCGATCCGCCGACGCGCTGACGTACTCTCGCGTTGAGGGATTGGCCACGCACTCGTCAAAGGCCATGGCGATATTCGTGCCTAGATTGGCCTGAATTTTTATACTATCCTCCGGGCGCATGAAAATCCGTCGCCCGTCTATGTGCGAGGCGAACGTAACGCCCTCCTCCGTGATTTTGCGCAGTCCGGACAGTGAAAATACCTGAAATCCCCCGGAATCCGTCAAAATCGGGCGATCCCAGCGCATAAAGTTGTGCAACCCGCCCATATCGCGCACCAGCTCGTCCCCCGGCCGCAGGTGCAGATGATAGGTGTTGCACAGCGCGATTTGACAGCCCACCGTCTGCAAATCCGCGCCGCTCAACGCGCCCTTGATGGCCGCCTGCGTGGCGACATTCATAAACGCGGGGGTCTGCACATCGCCGCGAGGTGTGTGGATAACGCCCCGCCGCGCCTTATTTTCTTTGGATAAAAGCGTAAACATGTCTTGTACCTCACGTTCAAATGTGTTATAATAGCTCCATGAGAATATGGAAAAGGGGCTGTAAAAATGACGCAGTACACACTTAAAAACAAAAGCGGCGCAAACGTCACGCTGACAGACTGGGGCGCGACAATTCTTGCAATCAACGTGCCGGACAAAAACGGCAAGCTGGTAGACGTTGCCTTAGGTCACGGCACGCCCGAGGCCGTCAAGCTAAACGACTGCTATTTCGGCGCGAGCTGCGGGCGCGTGGCCAACCGAATCAGCGGCGCGGCGTTTAAGCTGGGCGGCAAGACCTACAAGCTGGTAGCCAACACTCCCCCGCTAATCCTGCACGGCGGCGATATTGGCTTTAGTCACCTGCTGTGGACGGCCAAGAATGTGTCCGACAGTGAAGTTACGTTCACACTGCACAGCCCGGACGGCGACCAAGGCTTTCCCGGCGCGGTGGACGTTTCCGTCACCTACACCTGGAACGACCAAAACACCCTGGGCCTGACCTACACCGCAACCACAGACGCGCCGACAATCGTCAACCTAACCAACCACACCTACTTCAATCTAAACGGCCACGACAGCGGCGAGACGCTGGAGCATAGCATACAGCTGGACAGCGACTTCTACCTGCCAATCAACAAGCTTGTGGGCGTGACGGGCGAGGTGCGCAACGTCAAGGACAGCCCGTTTGACTTCAAAACCCCGCATAAAATCGGCGAACGTATCTTCGGCGAATGCCAGCAGCTAAAGCACGGCAACGGCTATGACCACTGCTACATCCTAAACGGCGAGTTCGCCGCCCGCGCCGTGGGCGACAAGACGGGAATCGCCATGGAGGTCTACACCGACTGCCCGTCCATACAGTTCTACTCCGGCTGTTGCCTTACCCCGCATGACGGCAAAAACGGCGCGAAGTACGACCGCTTCAGCGGTTTCTGCCTGGAAACCCAGTACCCGCCGGACTTTATCAACCAACCCGCCTTCGCCAAGCACATCCTGCTACCGGGTCAGACGCAAATCCAAAAAACCGAGTACAGGTTTTCGGCGTAGTTGAATAAACGGAGCGACAAGTTTTCTTGCCGCTCCTTGTTTTTTATTCCTCGGTACCCTGCCACAGCGTGAAGTCGTCAAAGCCGCCCCATGCGTTGGCCACCTCTCTGACGGCCACGCCAACAGTCAGTTCTCCGCCCGTCACCTCAATGCCTGTGATTTCGGGTGCGGCGAAGTTCTGCCAGCCTTGAAGCTTTGCGGGCGCAGACGCGACAATCTCGCCGCCGATTTTAGCGTACAGCAGAAGCTCTCCGTCCTCCGAGCCGTCGCCGCCCTGAACGTATACCTTTAGGTTGTACAAGCCGTTTTCCAAGCCCGTGACTGTCTGCTCGGCGGTGAAGTTAATCGGGGAACTGCTCCAAAAGTGCAGGTTTTTATCGCCGCTGTGAGAGTTGCCCGGGTCAATGTCCGCGTTGCGGTCGGCCTGCGCGGTGTCCGAGATTGTCCACATGCTCATGTCATCGTCCTCAAAGCCGGGGTTTTTGAGGAAGTTTTCCACAAATTTCGGCGCGACAACCACCGTGCAGGTAACTTTTTTGCCCTCGGCAGTCCCGTTTATGTTAAAGCGACCCTCGCCGTTGACCATCGTGCGATACGCCGAGTCCCACTCCACCGCCACCGGCTCGGTTTTGCCGCTGGCGTACACCGCGTCCACAGTTTCGGGCAGTTTGAAGCTGTCCAGCTCCTCGAATTTTACTTCAAGCGTTGTATCGGTCAGGCCGTCAATGTAGTCGGTGGACAGGGTTGCGCCGGTTTTGACGTACTTGAAGACGTTTAGCGACTCCAGCGGCTTACCCGAAAAGTCAAACATCGCCTGATTGTCCCACGAGCTGCCGCCGTAGTACACGCCCGCGTCTTCGGGGTCATACTCCGCCGCGTAGCTTGAAGCCCAACCGCTTCCGAACTTCTCCCACTTGGCCTTATTGCTCTCATAGTCCGTCCCGACCGGAATCCACGCGGGTTCCCAGTAGAACACGCCAAGCCCCGCGTCCCCCACGGCGGCCACCGCCGCGATAACGTCCCGCACAGCCCGCGCCTGCCCCTGCACCGTCACGGGATAGGGAAACACCACGGCACTGCCCTCGCCGATTGAGTTAGAAAAGCTGTCGCCGTCCTCATAGGTATAGGTGTAGCTGACCTCGGCCACCATCACCTTTTTGTTATAGGTATCGGCGACAGATTTAAGCTGTTGCGTCAGGTTTTCCAACGAGCCGTGCCAAAACGGATAGTACGAGCTTGCGAACACGTCATACTCCACGCCCGCCGCCGCGAGGTCTGCGGCGCGTTTGCTATAGTCGCCCCTCTGCGGGTCGGTAAAATGCACCGCCGTCAGGATTTTTTTGTTGTGCTTGGCGGATACGTCTGCCACCGCCTCAACGCCGGATTTCATCAGCGCGGGCATGTTTGAGGCCGACATGCCGCTGTTGGTCTCGTTGCCTAGTTGCGACATGCCCACGTCAATCCCAGCCGCCAGCATAGCATCCAAGGTCTCATAGGTGAAGTCATACAACGCCTTTTTCCTGTCGGGCAGAGATAGCTCCGTCCACGCCTTGGGCGACATTTGCTTAGAGGGGTCCGCCCAAAAATCCGAGTAATGGAAGTCGG
>BNZR01000019.1 GCA_026001245.1 Clostridia bacterium | reverse complement strand
CGCAACACATTTCGTGATTTTTGACGACGCGGTGGGTATATCGCGCAAGCTGCAATTGGGGCGCAACATGGGACTGCGCGGCGCGATTCTGATGTACGCAGAGGTTGGCGATATTTTGGAAGATTGCCTAAAAAACCCGTAACGGAATTGCCGTTACGGGCCTTAGTTCTCTAGAGGAATTTGCGCTTTTTGGCACGGGCGGCTTCAGACTTTTTGCGGCGTTTAACACTGGGACTTTCGTAGTGTTCACGCTTACGGAGTTCGGAGAGGACGCCCGCCTTGGCACAGTTGCGCTTGAACCGTTTGAGCGCACTGTCCAACGATTCGTTGTCTTTGAGTCTCACTTCCGACATTGGTTTTCCCTCCCTCCGATTTTCACGATAAAGCGGTACTTACCTATTATAACTCAAAAGGACGAGCATGTCAAGCACAATTTCATTTACTTTATAACCAAATTGACCAATTTATTTTTGACGACGATACTGCGGGCGATAGTTTTGCCCTCTAAGTAGGGTTTAACGCGCTCGTCGTTGCTCGCCGTGCGGACGACTTCGTCGTCGGGCGTATCCAAGGGTAGTTTTATAGATGCGCGTAAGCGTCCCATGACCTGCACGGCCATTTCGACCTCTGCGTACATCAGAATCGCGCCGCGCAGTCCCATGTTGCGCCCCAATTGCAGCTTGCGCGATATACCCACCGCGTCGTCAAAAATCACGAAATGTGTTGCGGCGGCCGCGTCCTTGTAGGTGAAATAATTAGCGCACAAATCGTGCGAAAAAAAGGTCTGTGGGCGGCGCGATGAAAGCAGCCCCGCCATCTCCATCGGGCTTAAAATCGCGGACTCCCCGTTTGGCGACGGCAGTCGTACATCCCTGCAAATCCGCTCTATGTCTAGCATTATCCGACTTGCCCCGTATCGCTCCGACGCTTTTTCAAGCTCACGCGACAGCGACCCCGCCGTCAACGCCGTCGATACCAGCAACACGGCGTGTGTGACAAATTCCGCGTACGCTTCCGGCACAACCAACTCCAAGCCCTCGCGGCGGCACAGCGCGTCCAACCCTATCACTTGATCTATAAGGCGCGGCTCGCCCTCAAAATCCAGCAAAATCCCGCCGCCGCCGCGCTTTCGGCACTCCGAGACGATGCTCAAGCCGTCTAAATCGCCGGCGTCCCGACTCTCCGGGTTGCTGACTACCATCAAATCCCTGCGCTGGAATTGCGGCGGAGACGCGGCGCGAAGCAGACCCCCGTCATCCCCCAAACGATACGACATGCGCGCCAGCGGCAACCCCCGCCCGCCGATTCTCTGCGCGTCGGCGGCGGAAACCGCCAAATATACAGTAAACACGGCCGCACCCCCCTCACATATTTTTATGACGCGTTGAGGTGAGATATGAAACCCGACATATATATTCGCTCCGTAACCGAGATTTCTGCCGATTTTATGCGAAGTTTCGCACTTTCGGGGCTGTTGCTGGACTTGGACAACACCTTGGCGGGCTACCATGTCAACGCGCCGCCGCCAGAGGTCTCCGAATGGCTGAACACCTTGCGCGGCAATGGCTATCAATTGATAGTATGCTCGAACTCACGCGAGTCCCGCGTCCGCGCTTTCTGCGAACCGCTGGGGCTGGACTACGTCCACTCCGCGAAAAAACCCGCGCCGCAAGGTCTGCTCAAAGCCGTGTCCCGCCTGGGTTTGAGGGTGTCTGACTTTGCGATGGTCGGCGACCAGCTTCGCACCGACATACGTAGCGGCCTACGCGCCGAAATGATGACCATCATGGTTGACCCGCTGATCGACAGCCCGTGGTTCAGACTGCGCCGCGCTGTCGAGGCTCTATTTATGGGGAGGACAACCTACTATGAACAACCGTGAAAAATTGCAAAAATTCTGCGATTCCTCGCCTTTTGACGCGCTATTGCTCACTGGAGAGCCGAATCGCTTCTACGCGACAGGTGTCGCCACCTCGGACGGACTGGCAATCCTATCAGCTGATAGGGCTGTGTTTTTGACCGATTCGCGCTATATCGAGACCGCGCAAAAAAACCTGCCCGACTTCAAAGTGCTTCAAATCGCTCGCGGTACCGACTACTACAAGCTGACTCGCGAGCTGGCTTCAGACTGGAAAATCGCGACTTTAGGCTTTGAGGACGGCATTCGCACCGTAAAATCCCACGAAAAGTGGCAAAAGGAGCTTCCGAACGTCCGATGGTTGCCCGCCGACACCTCAAAAATCCGAGATGTAAAAGAGCTGTGGGAAATCGACCGCATGAAAAAAGCCCAGCGTATCGCCGAGCGTGCGCTGGACGCGGTGCTGGGACTGATCAAGCCCGGCCTGACCGAGCGCGAAATCGCGGCGGAGCTGATTTACCACATGCTGAAATTCGGCGCGGGGCGCATGTCGTTTGACCCGATTGTCGCGTCCGGCCCGAATTCGTCCATGCCGCACGCCGTGCCGGGCGACCGAAAAATCGCCGTTGGTGACTTCATAACCATGGACTTCGGCTGCGTCTGCGAGGGCTATTGCTCCGACATGACGCGCACCGTCGCGCTCGGGCGGGCCACGGACGAAATGCGACTTGTCTACAGCACCGTTTTGAACGCTCAACTCGCCGGAATCACCGCCGCAAAGGCCGGGGTTTCAGGCGAAGCCATACACGCGGCGGCGGCGGACGTCATCGGCGGCGCGGGCTTTGGCGATTATTTCGGCCACGGCTTCGGCCACGGGCTGGGCGTGGAGGTACACGAGGGTTCCGGCGCGTATCCCGGCGCGAAAGAGCCGTTGCAAGCCGGAACGGTAATCTCCGCCGAACCGGGCATCTACTTGCCGGGCAAATTCGGGGTTCGCATTGAGGATTGCATCGTAATCCGCGAAAACGGCGTTGAAAATCTTATGAACGCCCCGAAAGATCTGCTTATCATTTAGCACCCTATCAACTGATAGGCTATCGCTTGATAGGCTTGCTTTGAGTGTACCACATGCCCGCGCCGACCAACGCCCCGCCTATGATGTTGCCGATGGTCACGGGCAACAGATGACGCGCCAAGAACCCGCCCCAGGTCAGCGCGGAAACGTCCAATTTTGCCGCGATTGCAAGGTTTGCGTAGTCCGGCACGGCCAGCGCAAGCAGACCCGCCGATATGAAGAAAACGTTGGCAATACTGTGTTCCAGCCCCGCGATCACGAACACCGCGATGGGGACATACGCCCCGGCGGCCTTGCCAAAGGTGTCCTTGGCCGACAGGCTCATCAGCACGGCCACACAGACTAAAATGTTGCAAAGTATGCCAGAAACCAAGGCATTTGCGGGGTTTATCGCGCATTTTGTCGCGGCGACCTTTATCGTGTACACCGCAAGCTGTCCGCCCGAAATCCCAAGCTGGCCGAACAGCGCACAGCCCGCCGCCAACGCGAACGCCCCGACAAAGTTGCCGACATAGACCACCAGCCACAGCCACAACATCCGCGCCGCCTTGATACGGCGGGCAAGCAACGGCATGACCAGCAAAACCGCGCCCGTGAACAGCTCCGCGCCCGTCAGCACGACCATTATCAGCCCCGCCGGGAACAGCAGACCGCTAACCAAGCGTATCGCGCCCGCGTCCGGCAAAAGATGGGCGGCGGTATTGGCTATCATGCCGCCCGCAGCTATGAAAAAGCCCGCAAAAATGCCGAGGACTAGCATGCGCCCCACGGTGTTTTTCACGCGTTTTTCCCCCGCGTTTGAGTAGTTTTCCACGATTTCGGCCGGTGTGAATATGTTCATAAGCAACGCCCCCACAAGAAATAAGTCGATGTTATCATTTCCCGCGCAATTTGTCAATAGGGAGGAAGCCATGAAACGATTTTTTGCGTTGATTCTCGCCCTGCTTCTCGCGTTATCCGCCTGTTCCGTGCAGGTCGACGCGCCGACCGACCAAATTCCCCCGCCTGTTGTGTCCGACTCCGCGACCGTCTCCCCCACGCCCGACCCGCGCCCGTGGACAGAGCAACTCGCGGCCTACCTTGCGGGCGATCCCCTGCCCGAATACGCCCGTCCACCTGAAAACGGACGCACTTGGTATCAAATTTTCGTCTACTCGTTCCGCGACAGCGACGGGGATGGAATCGGCGACCTTGCGGGCGTTACCGAGTCGCTGGACTACATCAAAAACATGGGCTTTGACGGGATTTGGCTCTCGCCAATCCACCCGTCAACCACCTATCACAAGTACGATGTCAAGGATTATCTTGCCATAGACCCCCAGTACGGCACGATGGCGGACTTTGACGCGCTGGCGGCCGCCTGCAAACAGCGCGGCTTGGATATTCTGCTGGATTTGGTAATCAACCACACCTCCGACGAACACCCGTGGTTCGTGGCCGCCAAGGCGGGCGACCAGCGCTACGAGGCCTACTACCACATCGAAAGCGGCAAGCACGCGGGCTGGTACGAGCTACCCGGCGACCGCTCTTACGAAGCGGGCTTCTGGGACAAAATGCCCGATTTGAACCTGCGAAACGAGGACGTGCGCGGCGAAATCGCGGACATTGTGAAATTTTGGCTTGACAAGGGCGTGCGCGGCTTCCGTCTGGACGCGGTCAAGGAATTTGAGAGCGGTCAGGACGCGACAAATATTGAGATTCTGACGTGGCTTCACGACATGGCCGCCGCGCTGAAGCCGGACGTGTATTTTGTAGGCGAGGACTGGGATACGACCATCCGGCTGTACGCCTATTACGCCTCAAAAATCGACAGCTTTTTCTCCTATCCCTTCGCGGGCGCGACCGGCTACGTGGGTAAAGCTCTGTTGACAAAGGATTACGCCGCCGCCGATTATGTCGCCAAAATCGCCGAGGCGCAGGGGCTTATCAAAGCGCAAAACCCCGACGGCACCGCCGCCCCGTTTTTGACGAATCACGACAATCCCCGCGCCTCGGCGGTGTTCAAGCGCGACCCGAATCTGATCAAAACCGCCTGGGGCATGACGCTGACCCAACCCGGCGACGCGTTTGTCTACTACGGCGAGGAAATCGGGCTGGCGGGCTACGGCAAGGACGAGAACAAACGCGCCCCGATGTTTTGGACGGACACCGAGTCGGCGGGCGGCAACGGCCCCGCCGGTTGGGACGCGGACGGCATGAAGCCCATCTTCCCGCCGCTCTTAGCGCAAATCGCGGACGGCGACTCGATTTTCCGGTACGTCCAACACGCGGTGCGCCTGCGGGCAAAGTACCCCCAACTGGGGCGCGGCGACGTGTTGCCGCTGGAGTTGGCGCAAAGCTCAAACAAAGTAGCCGCAGTCAGCCGCACATGGGGCTACGAAACGATAGTTGTAATCTACAATTTGTCGGACGCAGAGGTTTTGTTGCCCGACGTAGAGTTCGAGCTGCTTGACTGGCTGAGCGCAACAGGCGAAGCCCCAACGCAAAGCGGCATACAGTTGAAGTTACCGCCGTACACAATCGCGATTTTGAAGTGAAAGTTTTAGACTACCCAACCAGCGCGTCGGGCTTAACCACCCTAACCCCGCTGTTCGCTTTTATAAATTTCTCATCGCGTGACACTACGCAGTCCGCGCCGACTTTCTTGGCGCAAACCGCAACCACCGCATCCTCAAAGTCCGTCATCGGCAGACTAAACGCGGCTTTGCAATCAGACTTCAACACGTCAACAACTTCAAGCAAATTTGCGATATTTTGGGTCGCGGCCTTTGCGTTTTCCTCTCCCGCCTTTTTGCTTAGCACATAAAATATATCGGTTAAGCTACTGGCGGCAACGTACCCCTCAATCTTGTTCGTCATAACGCGCCTTAAAAGCTCCTTTGCCTGTGTCTCGTAGTGCGGGCGCGGTTCAAGCGCGTCTATTATTATGTTGTTGTCAAAGACCACTATCATTCCAAAAGCCCCCTGTCTCGGTATGCCGCCTCGCGCAGCAGGTCGTAGTTCGGGTCGTAATTCGGGTCGCGGTATTCTTCCGGCAAGCCGGACGGTAGCTTGGAAAACGCCATCAGCTCGTCAAACGCTTTTCGCTTCTCGTAATCCGCCGCTTTTTCCTCGCTTATGATACGCCCAAGTATTTTGCCGCGCCTTGTGACTGTGATGTCAAAAGACTTAGCTAGGTCGAAATACTTTGCCGGATTGGTCTTTAACGTGGATAACTGAATATCCATAGCTAACCTCCTAATAGTTTGTTTTAATTGTACTTTCATTATATCGTAAAAGACCTGTTGTGTCAATAAAAAATAAATCTCCCAACTTCTATTGACAAACCGCCGCGAATATGCTACAATACTCACAAATTTATTTTTTGGAGGTATACCCATGAAAAAGGCAAAAATTACCCCCCCCCCCCCCTGTGGAAAATTTTGTAAGCTCCTCGCGCTGATTTTAATGCTAACTCTCGCGCTATCCGTGAACGTCCCCGCATTTGCGGCGGACAGCGTTGATCCGCCTGTTGCCAACGGAACAGACATCACCGCCAAATTTACTGATCCAAACTTCAAGGCGATAGTTTTGGAGCTTTTGGATAAGGACACAATCTACGACACCGATGTCGCCGGCATTGACGGTCTTGATGTAACTTGGGCGGAGATCTCCAGCCTAAGCGGCATTGAGTATTTCACCGGACTGACAGAGCTATACTGCTCATTTAACGAGATTACCGAGTTGGATCTGTCCCAGAACACCGCGTTAACACGGCTTGAGGCTGACAACAACGCGCTGACAAAACTTGACGTGTCCAAAAACACCGCGTTGACAGCCCTTTGGCTCTTCCACAACGAACTGCCCGTGCTGGACGTTTCCAAGAACACTGCACTGACAGACCTTGTCGGTTCTTTCAACCAACTAAAAACAATAGATGTGTCCAAAAACACAGCTTTAACGCGTATAAACTTCCGCTACAACGAACTGCCCAAGATTGACGTATCCAAAAACACCGCGTTGGAGTCCCTCTACATTGACCACAACCAACTTACAGAGTTGGATCTGTCTAAGAACGACAAACTTGCGGAGCTTTACTGCAATCATAACTATTTATCTTCAGAAGCCGCGATTACAGGGCTTAATAAAAACAAGATTACGGGTGACTATAGCTTCGCGCCCCAGTACGTCACAGAAAACGCGATAGTTGCCTTGCCTGACGAAGAACCCAACACCGCTACCGAATGGGTTGTCGGTCAAAACGAAAGCGGCGATGAAATCGCAAACGCCGCTGATGCTTACGCTAAAGGCGGCGACAGTCTTGAAAAAGAGGTCAAATCCGACACGGCGGTTACTTTCGCGATCGACATACCGCTGTCCGCGTTTGACAACTTGTACATAATCGTGGACGGCGAGTTGGTTGTGCTGGTTAAAGACGTTGACTACACCGTGGTTTCCGGCTCGACAGTCATCAAACTGTTGCCTGCGGCACTTAAAAAATACGACCTGAAAGACGGCGAAACCACCAAATTCCAAGCGAAGTTTGTGGATAAAGCGGGTGCGGCTATCGCGATTCCCCTCGGCGTGAAATTGCTTGCCGCTGACACCTCAACGCCTAGCCCCTCGCCGAACCCCGGCACAGAAACAAGTTCCGACACAAGCAAGAACAGCAAAACGGGCGACACGTCCGTTGCTCTAATCGCCCTGCTTATCCTGCTACTGGCTGGCGGCGGTATATTTATCACGCGCAAAGTGAAAAACTAAAAAAATAAATCTCCCAACTTCTATTGACAAACCGCCGCGAATATGTTATCCTAACAAACAAATCGCGATGATAGGCATAAGCAATTCGACTTAAGCGTCACAGAGAGCCGTTGGTTGGTGAGAAACGGTGCGCGGCGGCGGGTTTGCGCTCACCCTTGAGCGTTATCCTCAACGAGTGGGGGCGCGGAAGGCGCTCCAATAAGAGTGGTACCGCGGAGCTTACAGCTTCGTCTCTTGTAATTTTGTTACGGGAGATGAAGCTTTTTCGTTTCCCGAAAAATCAGGAGGAAATCACATGAAAATCGCGTTTTCAACAATCGGCTGTCCGCGCAAGAACTGGGAGCAAACCTGCGCGCTGGCGCGTGAGGAGGGCTTTGCGGGGTTCGAGGTTCGCGACCTGGGGTCCGATGCGCTCACCTACGCAAAATTCCTTAAAAACAACAGCGTGTCCACGCGGCAGGAACTGCTTCGCATGGGACTGCGGCTTACCTGCTTCTCCATCGGCAAAAGCGTAAAAACGGTCGGCAAGCAGATAACAAGCCTGAAAAGTCAAAAGGCGTTCCGCGAGGAGGCGCGCAACTACATCAACACCGCGGCAAGCCTGGGCTGTCCCTACGTGCGCCTGCAAATCGACGATTACACCAAGTATGGCGACGACGACACCGCGCTTATCGAAACCCTTGACGAGCTAGTCCCCTACGCCGAGGCCAAAAAGGTGACTTTACTGGTCGAAACCAAGGGGATTTACAGCGATACCAAGCGTTTGCGCAAGCTTTTGACCGGATTCCGCAGTGACGTAGTCGGCGCGTTGTGGGACATTGACCACACCTTCCATCAGCAAAATCCCGAAACCCCGGAGCAAACCGTGGATAACCTAGGCACCATGATAAAATACGTACATCTGCGGGACAGCGTAAGCCCCAAAGCGGGCGAGTCCCGCAAGGATATATACAAACGCCCCGGCGAGGCCTACCGCCTTATGGGCGAGGGCGACATTCCCATCAAGGACGCAATGCTTGCGCTAAGCTCCATCTCGTTTGACGGGTTCGTGTCGTTTGAATGGCTGGGGCATGAGGACGATTCCGACATGCCCATCAAGGACTTCATGCGCCACATGGTGGATAACTACTCCGAATACTTCGAGGACGAGCCGTTGCTGTTTAACAACCGCGCCGGAACGGGCAAGTTTTTCTGGAAAAAGGAGCAGTTAATCGACAGCACGTTGCCGGAGGTTCTGGATCGCGTTATCGCCCACTTCCCCGACCAATACGCGTTCCGCTACACCATGCTTAACTACACGCGCACCTACCGCCAGTTCCGCGACGATGTGGACAGATTTGCCCGTTCGCTGATAGCCTTGGGCGTGCGCAAAAAGGATCGCGTTGCGATTTGGGCGCCCAACCTGCCCGAATGGTTCATCACGTTTTGGGCGGCGGTTAAAATCGGCGCGGTGCTGGTTACGGTTAACACCTCCTACAAGATTCAAGAGGCGGAGTACCTCCTGCGCCAGTCCGACACGCACACGCTTGTAATGTCGGACAACTTCAAGGACAGCGACTACACCGCGATTATCAAGGAGATATGCCCGGAGCTTGCCACGGTCGAGCCGGGCGAGCAGCTGTTCAGCGAGCGTCTGCCCCGTCTGCGCAACGTAATTAAGATCGGCTCGGCGCAGAAGGGCTGTTACACCTGGAAAAACGCACTTAAACGCGCCGACGACGTAGAGGCGGACGTTCTGGCCGAGTACGCGTCCCACGTGCGCACCCATGATGTGTGCAACATGCAGTACACCTCCGGCACAACGGGCTTCCCCAAGGGCGTTATGCTTACGCATTACAACGTGGTCAACAACGGCAAAAACATAGGCGACCGCATGGATCTGTCCACCGCCGACCGCTTTTTGATACACGTCCCGATGTTCCACTGCTTCGGCATGGTGCTGTCCATGACGGCCAGCATGACCCATGGCGCGACCATGTGTCCCATCCCCGCGTTCTCCCCCCGCCTAAGCTTGGATTGCATAAACCGCGAGCGCATAACCGCGTGCAACGGCGTTCCGACAATGTTTATCGCCATGCTGGAAACCATGGAGAAAAACCCCGACTACGCCAATACCGACTTCTCGCACATGCGCACGGGTATCATGGCGGGCAGTCCCTGCCCCGTCAAGGTCATGCGCGAGGTTATCGACAAAATGAACATGCGCGAGATAACAATCGTATTCGGCCAGACCGAAAGCTCGCCCGGCTGTACCATGTCCACCGCGGACGACAGCATAGAGGTCAAGGTAAACACCGTAGGCTCGAACCTGCCGGGCGTAGAGTGCCGCATTATCGACCCCGTGACCTATGAACCGTTGCCCGACAACACACCCGGCGAATTCGTGGCGCGGGGTTACAACATCATGAAGGGCTATTACAAAATGCCCGCCGCCACCGCCGCCGCGATAGACGCAGACGGCTGGCTGCACACCGGCGACTTGGCTCTGCGTCTGCCCGACGGCAACTTCAAGATAACGGGGCGCATTAAAGACATGATTATTCGCGGCGGCGAGAACATCTACCCCAAAGAGATTGAGGATTTCATCTACACCCACGAAAAGGTCAAGGACGTGCAGATTATCGGGGTACCCGACAGCGCCTTGGGCGAGGAAATTATGGCGTGGGTTATCCTGCGCGAGGGCGTGCAGAGTACGCAGGACGAGATAAAGCAATTCGTGCTTGACCACATGGCCCGCCACAAGGTTCCGAAATACGTCCGCTTTGTCGAGGAGTTCCCCATGAACGCGGCGGGCAAGATTCTAAAGTACAAAATGGTGGCCGAAAGCATTGAACTGCTTGGGCTTGGCGAGGACGCGAAAGTCCAGACCGCCTAAGGCTCGACCACCGTCCCGGTGCCGGAGCCGTGCGCCAAATCCAGCACGGCTTTGGCAACCTCCTCTGGCTGGATAACGCGGAAATCGCTCAAATCCAGTCCCCGGTTCATGTCCGTGTCCACCGCCCCCGGCGCGACCGCGTTTACGCGGATATTGCTGGGTTCAAGCTCCTTGGCCAAGGCCTTGGTAAACCCGATAAGCCCGGCCTTGGACGCGGAATACGCCACCTCGCAGGAAGCGCCCACCAAGCCCCACCGCGAGGAGATATTTATAATCGCGCCGTTTTTGCGCTTAATCATATGCGGCAACACCGCATTAACGCAGATGTATGCGGATTTCAAATTGACCGCCATAATCCTGTCCCACTCGTCCTCGGTAGTCATGTTTATCGGCCTTATAAGCGCGATTCCCGCGTTGTTTACAAGCACGTCCACGTCCAACGCCGGGCAGGCGCGCCCCACGTCAAATTGTATCGGAATTATATGCTCACGCGGGGCAATCGGCGTGTTTAGAAAGCCCGCGTAGACCGTATAGCCGTTCTGCGCGAACAGCTCGGCGCACGCCCTGCCAATCCCGCGTGACGCGCCCGTTACAAGTGCGTATTTCAAAATTTTTGCCTCCCCTCGGCTTGCGAAAGCTCTGCTTTTATGATACAATAAAAAGGTTACAATGTAAAGAGGGTTTTTAAGTGAGAATGCGTCGAAAAAAGAACCTTGTCCCGCGCCTTGAAGCCGTTGCGCCTATGATTTTGCCCGACCCCGCAATTTATCGCGGCAATTGGCGCGAACACTTCAAGCGGGACAAAATTTGGGTCGAGCTGGGTTGCGGCATGGGGCGGTTCGCCGCCGAATGCGCCTCTCGTCACCCCGATGTCCAACTGCTGGCCGTGGAAAAGGTGCCGGACGCGCTGGTTGTCGCCGCCGAAAAGGCCGCCGCTGTCGGTCTTCCGAACCTAATCCTAACGGGGCAGGACGCGGCGCTATTTGACACATGGTTCGAGCGCGGCGAGGTTGACCGGCTGTATATCCAATTCTGCGACCCGTGGCACAAAGCCCGGCAGGCCAAACGCCGACTGACGCACCGCATCTTTTTAGACCGTTACGCCAAGGTGCTGTCCCAAAGCGGCGAGCTGATTTTTAAAAGCGACAACCGCCCGCTGTTCGACTTTACGCTGCAGGAATTGCCCGCCGCGGGCTGGCGGCTAAACGCCGTGTCGCAGGATTGGCACCGCGATTCCGGCCGCCCGACGGACGACATCGCAACGGAATACGAGCTTAAATTCGCGGCGCAAAACGTCCCGATTGGGCGCGTTTCGGCGGGTATCGGATAGGTTTTTGAAAATTTTTTCACAGGTTTTGAAAAAAAATTTCAAAAACCCCTGTACAAACGCGCCGAAATAGGTTAAAATAGTGTAGGGGGCATGTACCCCTCATTAATCCAAGGGTAACAAGGAGGCTGCTTGCAATGGCTACATCAACCAATTCCACTGCTAAGTCCGATATTTTATTGGAAAGCGGAACCAACGAACTAGAGATTATGGAATTCACCATAGCCGGAAACATATTTGGAATCAATGTGGCTAAGGTTACAGAGATTATGAAGTATTCCACAGTCAACCCCATGCCCAACTCGCACCCCAACATCGAGGGCGTGTTCAAGCCGCGCAACAGCATTATCACGGTCATAGACCTGCCGGGCTACATGGATCTGCCCCCGTCAAACAACATGGATCGCGATATGTTTATCATAACGGGCTTTAACAAAATGAGCGTCGCATTCCACGTACACACCGTCGAGGGGATACACCGTATCACCTGGTCGGACATTGAAAAGCCCGACAATACCATCTACGGCGGCCAAGAGGGTCTTGCCACGGGTATCGCCAAACTGAAGGACAAGCTGATTACCATCATCGACTTTGAGAAGATTGTCTTTGACATCTCGCCCCAAACGGGCATCCAAATGTCCGAAATCGAATCGCTCGGCCCGCGTGAGCGCAACGCCCGCCCAATAGTCGTGGCGGAGGATTCCGCACTGCTGAAGAAGATGATTCTTGAGGCACTGCACGAATCCGGCTACACCAACATCACCGCGTTCACCAACGGACAGGACGCGTGGGATCATATTCAAGAGCTATCCGAGGCCTATCCCGATGAGCTTAGCACCTACGTGTCGTGCATAATCACCGACATTGAGATGCCGCGAATGGACGGCCACCGTCTTACCAAGATGGTACGCGAAAACAAGGCGTCCAAGGCCATTCCGGTTATCATCTTCTCCTCGCTTATCGACGATGCCATGCGCGACAAGGGCGAGTCCCTAGGCGCAACGGCGCAACTATCCAAGCCGGAGATCGGCAACTTGGTAGCAACCATCGACAGGTACATCATCAACTAGCTTTTTTATAAATTTTAGCCGCCCCCAAGTGTGTCCGGGGGCGGCCGCTTTTTTATTTTACCCCAATCCCCCAAGTCTAACCTGCGTGTCGTCCGTCACCATCGGTAACCCTAGATGCTCGTAGGCGCGTCTGGTCACGCAACGCCCGCGCGGGGTGCGGTTCAAAAAGCCCATCTGCATAAGAAACGGCTCGTACACGTCCTCCAGCGTAACGCTTTCCTCGCCGATTGTCGCGGCCAGCGTGTCCAGCCCCACCGGCCCGCCCCCGAAATTGCTGATTATGCTCAAAAGCATGCGGCGGTCGGTCGCGTCCAGCCCCAAGTGGTCGATCTCCAGGCGCGACAACGCCTGGTCGGCCACCTGTTTTGTTATAACGCCGCCCGCCCGCACCTGCGCGTAGTCGCGCACGCGTTTAAGTATGCGGTTGGCGATACGCGGCGTGCCGCGCGCCCGCGACGCGATCTCCAGCGCGCCCTCCTCCTCGATGGCTATCCCCAAAATCGACGCGCTTCGCGTCACGATTTTTTTCAGCTCGGCGGGGGTGTACAGCTCCAGCCGCTCGATAACGCCGAAGCGGTCGCGCAACGGCGCTGTGAGTTGCCCCGCCCGCGTAGTCGCGCCGATAAGCGTGAATTTTTTCAAATCCAGCCGTATCGACCGCGCACTTGGACCCTTGCCTAGAATTATGTCCACCGCGTAGTCCTCCATCGCCGGGTAAAGAATCTCCTCAACGGCGCGGTTAAGACGATGAATCTCGTCCACAAACAGTATGTCAAACTCGTCCAAATTGGTCAGCAAGGCGGCCAAATCGCCCGCTTTTTCGATGGCGGGGCCTGACGTTATGCGAATATTCACGTCCATCTCGTTGGCGATAACCCCCGCAAGCGTGGTCTTTCCAAGCCCCGGCGGCCCGTACAGCAGCACGTGATCCAGCGGCTCGTGCCGCAGCTTTGCGGCTTGAATGTAAATCGCCAAATTGTCCTTGGCCTTGGCCTGCCCCGTGTACTCCGACAGGCGGTGCGGGCGCAAAGATACCTCGCCGTCCTCCTCCGGCAACAGCGTGGAGGCGACAAGCCGCTCCTCGTTATAATCGTTCTCGTCGTTAAAATCAATACTCACAGTCGGTTCACCTTTTTCAACGCCTGCCTAATCAAATCCTCGACCGTCAGGCTTTCGTCCAGGCCGCGCAACGCCGCCCCCGCCTCACTTGCCGAGTACCCCAGCACCATAAGCGCGGTCTGCGCCTCGCTAATCGCCCCGCCGACTTGCGCAACCGAGAAGCCCTCGTAATCTCTATCGCCCATGCCCTTGGCCAGCTTGTCTTTCAACTCCAAAATTATCCGCTGGGCAAGCTTTTTGCCAACGCCGCTGGCCGCCGTCAACTGCTTCTCGTCCCCCGCGACCACCGCCAGCGACAACCGCTCCGGCGTGACCACCGACAGTATCGCCAGCGCGGCCTTAGGCCCCACCCCCGATATGTTCAGCAACAGCCGAAAGCAGTCCAGCTCCTGCCGGTCGGCAAACCCGAAAATGTCAAACGCGTCCTCGCGCACGTTGACAAACGTGTACAGCTTGGCGGGTTCGTTGATTTTCAGACTAGACAGCGTGTTCATGGACGTATGGCAGGCGTAGCCCACGCCCCCGCAGTCGATAACCGCAAGGCTCGGCTCAAGATGCGCGGCAACGCCGTTCAAGTAGTAAAACATATCGATTCTCCTAGCCTAAGATTCTGCTGTGATTCATGTGGCACAGCGCGACAGCCAGCGCGTCCGCCGCGTCGTCCGGGCGCGGGACTTGCTTCAAGCCCAACAGCTTTTTCGTCATCTCCATAACCTGAAGCTTCTCCGCCTTGCCGTACCCCACCACCGCCAGCTTGACCTGCTGCGGCGAATAGCTAAAAATCGGAATCCCGCGCAACGCGCCGCACAGCAACACCACGCCCCGGGCATGCGCCACGGGCAAGCCCGTGTTGACGTTCGCGTTGAAAAACAACTCCTCAACCGCCAATGCGTCCGGCGGGACTAAATCCAGCAGCTGGTTAAAATCGTTGTAGATGTGCAGCAGGCGCGTTTCCAAGGGCAAGCCCGCCTCGGTTCGCATAACGCCGCTGCGTATCGCCCGAAGCTGGCCGCCCGACTTTTCCACAAACCCGAACCCCACAATCGCAACGCCGGGGTCAATCCCGCAGACCGTCACAGATTTTTCACCGCTCGGTCGATAGCGTATTTCCCCGCTTCAAAAGTCAGGCCGCCCTGAATATACACGGCGTACGGCTCGCGCATGGGCGCGTCACAGGTAAGCTCCAGCGAGCCGCCCTGTATGAATGTCCCCGCCGCCATGACAACAGGGCAGTCGTAGCCCGGCATGTCCCAAGGCTCGGGCTTTAAGAACGAGTCGATAGGCGACCCGCTTTGAATCCCTTTGCAAAACGCCAAAAGCCGCTGCGGCTCGCCCAAAAACAGCGTTTGGATAATATCCGCCCTCGTCTCGAAATAGCGCGGCTCGGTTTGAAACCCGCGCTCCTCCAAAATATAGGCGGCGTAGGCCACGGTCTTCAACGCCTGCGCCACGGCGTGGGGTGCCGTAAACAATCCCTGATACAGCAACCGATTCTGCCCCAGCGACGAGCCGACCTCCGCCCCCAAGCCGGGCGCGGTCAGACGGGCGGCGGCACGTTCCACCAAATCGGCGCGCCCCGCGACGTAGCCGCCGGACGGCGCCAGTCCCCCGCCGGGGTTTTTAATCAGCGACCCCGCCGTAAAATCCGCGCCGACCATGGGCGGCTCGCGCACATCAACAAACTCGCAGTAGCAGTTGTCCACCACGATAACCGCCGATTGGTTTACTTCTCGTATAACTTTAACCATAGATTCCAATGTGTTTATATCGATGGCGGGGCGGCTGGCATAACCCCGCGACCGCTGAATGAACACTGCGGCAACCTCACGGGCGGCGACCGCCAAGCCCCGCAAATCCGGCGTACCGTCAGACAGTAACCCCAACTCGCGGTACCCCACGCCGTAATCCTGCAACGACCCCGGCTTGCCCGCGACCACGCCGCGCAACGTGTCATACGGCGCACCCGTTGCGGACAGCAACACGGCCCCCGATTTCACCGCCCCGAAAAGCGCACAGGCAATTGCGTGAGTGCCGCAGGCAAACTGCACGCGAACCAGCGCGGACTCCGCGCCCATAACATCGGCGAACACGCGCTCTAAGTTGTCGCGCCCCAGGTCGCTGTAGCCGTAGCCCGTCGTCCCCGCGAAGTGACTGTCCGACACGCGGTGACGGCGGAACGCGTCCAGTACGCGGGCGGTGTTTCTCTCGGAAATTCGGTCAAAGCCCGCGAAAACCTCGTCAAGCGTTTTCAATAAGCTCGACCCCGGCGGCGGTCAGCGCGGCCGCCGCGTCCTCAATCTTCGCCGCGCTTATAACCAGCGTGGCCGCGCCGTCCGTTAATCCCAAAAACGCGTATACATACTCCAAGTCCAGCCCCTTTACGCTCAAAACGGACAGGATTTTGTTCAGCGACCCGGCCTTGTCGTCCATACGCGCCGCGATTACGGGCGTGATTTTGGCGGTGACCCCTGCGTTTTTCAGCGCGGCTCGGCACTCGCCGGGCTTGTCAACCACCAGGCGCAGAATCCCGAAATCGGCGGTGTCGGCGATGCTAAGGGCGCGGATATTCACGCCCGCCGTGGATATAATGTCGATAATCTCGGCCAGCCTGCCGGGGCGGTTCTCCACAAATACGGAAATTTGATTCAGCATATTTGCCCCTCCTATAATAGCACTCTGTTGTCGATAACCCTTTTGGCCTTGCCCTCACTGCGGGCGATTGTGCGCGGCTCAACCAGCCGAATTTTTGCCGAAAGCCCCAAGGTGTTCTCAACATCCCTGCGAATCAGCCGCTCGGCGTTTTCGATAGAGCGCACATTGTCCGAAAACAACGCCTCGGACATCTCCACCTGCACCTCTAGGCTGTCGGTGTTGTTCACGCGGTCCACCACAATCACGTAGTGGGGCGAAATCTGCTTGTAGTTCAGCAAAACGCCCTCAATCTGCGAGGGGAACACGTTCACGCCGCGGATAATCAGCATGTCGTCACTGCGTCCCGTGGGCTTGTCCATACGCGCCGCCGTGCGGCCGCAGGGACACTCATCGCGCCGCAGAGTGCTTAGATCCCGGGTGCGATAGCGTATCAGCGGCAACGCCTTCTTGGTCAGACAGGTGAACACCAGCTCGCCCCGCGTGCCGTCCGGCAGGCTATCCGCGCTGTCCGGGTCGATAATCTCCGGGTAGAAGTGATCCTCCCAAACATGCAGTCCGTTTTTGTGGCCGCACTCGTTGGCAACGCCCGGCCCGCTGATCTCCGACAGGCCGTAAATATCAAACGCGTTTATCTTCAGCCGCTCTTCGATAGCACGCCGCATGTTCTCCGTCCAAGGCTCCGCGCCGAACAGCCCCACGCGCAGCTTGATGTTGCGTTTCTGCTCCACCACCGCGTCGCCCAGCAGCATGGCGTAGCTCGGCGTACACAACAGCACCGTCGAGCCGAAGTCCTCCATAATCTGCAACTGCCGCTGGGTGTTGCCCGTGGACACGGGGATCGTCGTCGCGCCGATGGTCTCCGCGCCGTAGTGGCCGCCCAGTCCCCCCGTGAACAGCCCGTAGCCGTAGGACACATGCACAAGGTCGTCCTTGGTAACGCCCGCCATTGTCATGCTTCGCGCCATGCCCTCGTGCCACACGTCAAGGTCGCCACGGGTGTACCCCACAACCGTCTGCTTGCCTGTCGAGCCGCTGGAGGCGTGAATCCGCACAACCTCGCTCATGGGTACCGCGAACATGCCGTAGGGGTAGTTGTCGCGCAGGTCGTTTTTGTACATAAACGGCAGTTTTACTATGTCGTCTATGCTTTTGATGTCGCCGGGCAGAACGCCCTGCTCGTTCATACGGTCGCGATAGGTTTTGACGTTGTTGTAGGCCAGCTCCACGGTCTCGATTAGTCTTTTGCCCTGCAAATCACGCAGAGCCTCGCGGGGCATGGTCTCGGCCTCGCGGTTCCAGTATCTGTCACTCATTCTTCTCCCACTCCATTTTTCCCTAGATTAAACGCCGCGCGGTTTATCTCTAACAGCTTCGGCTTGACACATTCCGCCAAGGCAATCTGCCACAGCTCGTCCTTCGCCCCGATAAACCTCGCCGCCGCGCCCAGCATGACGATATTCGCCGCCTTAACACTGCCCGCCTGCCGCGCCAGCCCCAACGCGTCAACAAAAACCGTCTTCGCGTTCAAGCTCTCGTACTCCGGATAGCTCGCCGCCCCGGTAAGCACCGGCATCGGCGCGATACGCTGTGTGCTAATCAGCGCGGCGGCGTTGGGCGACAGCGTGTGCGCGTAGCGCAACGCCTCCAGCCGCTCCAGCGCGATCAGAATATCCACCTCGCCATCGGGTATCAGCGGCGACTGCACGGTTTTGCTATCGGCGCGGACGGTGGTCTCGACCGAGCCGCCGCGCTGGGACATGCCGTGCACCTCGTTGACCTTAACGTCCAGCCCCTGCTGTAAAAACACACTGCCAAGCACCTTGCTGGCCAACAGACTGCCCTGCCCGCCCACGCCGACAATCAAAATATTAGTCATTCCGCACCTCCGATAGCGTCAAAACGGCACAGCTTCGCGCACAATCCGCAACCCACGCACAACGATTCATCTATAGCCACGCGTTTTTCCAAAGACACCAGCGCGGGACAGCCCAGCTTCATGCAAAATTTGCAGTTTTTACAGTCCGCAACCTTCGGCGGCTCCTTGCGCTCCACCCCCGGCAACAGCACGCAGGGCGACCGGGCGATAATCACCGACGGCGCGTCAAGCAACGTGTGGTTGCGTATGGTTTTCTCCAGCAGTGACAAATCGCCGGGGTCAATTACGCTAACCTGCGCTATCCCCAGCGCGTGGCAGACCGTTTCCAAGTCCAGCGCGGGGGCGAACGCGCCCAACAGCGTCCTGCCCGTGGCGGGGTTCTGCTGATGCCCGGTCATGCCCGTGATGGAGTTGTCCACAATAATAACCGTCGAGTTTGTGTTGTTGTACACGCTGTTTACCAAGCCCGTCAGCCCCGAATGTATGAACGTGCTGTCGCCAATCACCGCGACTGCGCGGCTGGCGGCGGCGGGGTTGGCCTTTAAAAATCCGTGCAACGCGCCGATTGACGCGCCCATGCACAGCGTCATATCCATGGCGTTAAGCGGCGGCGCGGCTCCCAAGGTGTAACATCCGATGTCGCCAAACACCGTGAAGTTCATCTTGTTCAAAACAAAGAACACGCCCCTGTGCGGACAGCCCGGACAGAGTGCCGGAGGTCTTGCGGGTATGTCCGACTGCGGTTCTCCGCCTTTTTTCTGAACATTAAGTATAATTTGCCGCAGATTTTCCACCGCGTATTCGCCCAGCGGCGACAAATCGGCTTTTCCGCGAACCTTTATGCCGTGTTTTTTGCAGTGCGTCTCGATAAAATCGTCCAGCTCTTCCAGCACCCACAGCTCGTCCACCGCTTCGGCCAGCTCGATTATCGCCCCCACGGGCAATGGATACACCATGCCCAGCTTGAGGTAGCTAACCTCGTCCCCCAACGCCTCGCGGGCAGTACGATAGGCGATCCCCGCCGCAACCACGCCGATTTTGCGCTTGCTGCCCCACTCGATTTTGTTTATCTCGGCGGTTTCGCAATAGTTGCCCAGCTCGACCAATCGCTCCTCCACCGCCGCGTGGCGGCGGCGGGCGTTGGCGGGTACCATCACGTATTTGGACGCGTCCTTGGCATAGGCTTTGCGCTCGCCCTCGAACTTCTGCCCCAACCGCGTAACCCCTCTGCTGTGGGACACGCGGGTGGTCAGGCGCAACAGCACGGGCGTGTCGAACCGTTCCGACAGCTCGAACGCCAGCTTGGTGAATGTCAGACATTCCTCGGAGTCCGACGGCTCCAGCATGGGCAGTTTCGCGGCCTCGGCGTAGTGACGGCTGTCCTGCTCGTTTTGGGACGAATGCATGCCGGGGTCGTCCGCTACGGCCACAACCAGTCCTCCGTTGACCCCCGTGTACGCGGCCGTGAACAACGGGTCGGCGGCGACGTTCAATCCCACATGCTTCATGCCCGAAAACGCCCGCGCCCCGGACATGCTCGCGCCGAACGCGGCCTCCAGCGCGACCTTTTCGTTAGGCGCCCACTCCGCGTACAGCTCGCGGGCGGCAAATTCAGTAATTTCAGTACTCGGCGTACCCGGATAGGACGACACAAAGGCGCACCCCGCCTCGTAAAGTCCCCGCGCAACGGCCTCATTCCCCAGCAACAACGGCACTATATAGCCCCCTCTTAAACGTTTTTACTATTATAACAACTTTAAACCCACATGTCAAGCAAAAACCCCGACCCTTTCGGGTCGGGGTTTTTGATTACTCTTTTACGCCGCCCAGTGCGACGCCCGCGATTATGTAACGCGATAGCAGGAAGTACATGATAAACAGCGGTATCGTGGTAAGCGACAGCCCCAAGTAAATCGCCCCCATCTCCACCTTGTAGATGTTGCCGCGCAACAGACTGACCATTATCGGCATTGTGTACTTGCTTTTGTCAGTTAGCAACACCATCGGCATGAACAGGTTGTTCCAGCTGGCCACAAACGAGAATATCGCCTGTGTGGCCACTGCGGGTACCATAATCGGCAAAACTATCCGGTTAAAGGTGAAAAACTCACCCGACCCGTCTATTCGCGCCGCCTCCACAATCTCAAGCGAAAGCGTGGCCTGCAGGTACTGCCGCATGAAGAACACCATCGCCGGCGCGGCTATCGCCGGGATAATCAGCGGTATCAGGCTGTTGTCCATCCCTATGGTGTACATAAAGCGGTAAAAACCGATACCCGAAATCTGCGCGGGAATCATCATGACGCACATGATAAACGTGAAAAACTGTTTTCTGCCCTTCCATGAATACGCCGTGATACCGTAGGCCGTCAAGCTGGAGAAGTAGACCGCAAGTATCGTTGAAAGGCTGGAAATTATCAAGGAGTTGGTGAAGCCCGTTAACGCGTTAAACGTCGGGTTTGTCTCAAACACCTTGAAGTTGTTCATCAGGTACGAGCCGGGAATCAACGAAAGCTGCGAACCGTTAATCGACACCGTGTCACGCGTAGCGTTGACGAACATGACCAAAAACGGCCAAATGCTGAGCAATGAAAGGAAGATACAGACGATATATACCACCGTTTTGATGATATTGCGTTGAATCGTCATGTTTTTCTGGTGCTTGCTCATACGCCCGCCTCCTTCTGCGCGGCTTTCGCGGCGCGGATTGCGGCCTTGCGTTGCTTCTCCATAATCGCCGCGTCCTTGTCACGCATGACGAAGAACAATATGCCCCCCAGGATTCCGATAACCACAAACATTATCAAACTGGCGGCGCTGGCCTGATTATAGAGGTAGCGACCCGAAAACGCCTTGTTGTAGATGTAAATACTGGTTGTAACCATCGAGTTGTTCGGCCCCTCGTCGCCCAGCAACAGCTTGGGAATGTCAAACATCTGCAAGCCGCCGATCATTGAGGTGACTAAGGTGTACAGCAATATCGTGCGCAGGTTGGGCAGTGTGACCTTAAAGAATGTCTGCACTCCGCTCGCGCCGTCGATAGAGGCCGCCTCGAACAGCGTGGGGCTGATGCCCAAAACGCCCGCGATTAGGACAATCATAGTGTTGCCGTACCACATCCAAAACTGGATAAACGAAACTATCCCTCTGTCAACCCACTCGTTTCGCAGTAGCTCCTGCGGCTTGTCAATGAACCCCAGCTGAACCAGTATCTCGTTGACCGGGCCGGAGGGGTAGAGGAACAAAGTGTTAAACAGTATGGCGATCGTGGCGGCGGTTATGATATTGGGCATGTAAATCAATACCTTAAACGCGCCCTGTCCGCGCACGCGGATATTCTCGTTGGTAAACCACGCCGTTAGCAACAGCGCCAAGGCGATTTGCGGAATGAAGTTGCAAATCCAAAGAATCATGGTGTTCCCGAAGGACTTCACAAACACCGGGTCGCTGAATATGTTTTGGAAATTCTCAAAGGGATTGGACAGAAAGCTAAACGAAGTCGCTGTACCGCGCAAATCGGTGAATCCGAGAACGGTTGTAAAAAGTATCGGATACAGGGAAAACAGCAGGAACACGACCACGAAAGGCACGGAGAATATGTATCCCCATTTGGCGTAATTGACTGTTTTCTGGTGGCGCAAACAAAACACCTCCGATTTGAAATATGGGAAGGGCAGACGCATAAGCTCCCGCCCTTCCCTTTCTTAGGCTATTTACTTGGCGTCAAAATCCAGCTTGGATTTGACGTTCTCTTTGAACTGCTTCAAGGCGTCTTCCTTGGATTTCTCGCCGTTGGCATACGCCGTAACGGCCTCTTGGAACAGAGACTGAATCGTGCCGTCGTACTGACCAAGGTTAGCGATTTTAACCTTTACTTTTTCAGCCAGCGGGCCATATGCCTTGAACAGATCCTGACCACCCAGGAAGTCCGACTTGCCGTCAGATTTTTCAACGACAACGGCGGAGGAGACATAGTCCTTGGTGCCGTTTTCGTTGTACTTGCCGTTGGCAAAGCCGTACAGGAACCCGTCGTTGCTGGTGTCAAGGGTCATCCAGGTAAGGAACTCGCCAAGGGTTTTCTTAAACTTCGTGTCTTTGTTGGCAAGCGTCCAGCTTCCGCCCCACCAGCACTCGAAGGGAGGAGCCGCAACGGCCCAGTCGCCTACGGATTCCGTGGCGTTGTCGCCAAGGGTGTAGTTGATAAGCCACGCCGGGCCAAGGAACGCAAACACTTTACGCGCACCCGCGTCCTT
>BNZR01000018.1 GCA_026001245.1 Clostridia bacterium | reverse complement strand
CAGCGCGTTTAGGCTTGTCTGCGAGCCGTACACGCCCGTCGGCGTGGTGATAACCGCGGCCAGGCCGGCGGACTTGCCGATAACAAGCTCAAGCGCGCTGCATATCTACACGGGCGCGGAGGCGTTGCGCCGCCTGACCGAGGGCGACAACGCGCTGGGGTTAGACTTGCGCGGGCTGGACACGTTCACCCCCGCCGATAAAGCACTGTTCTACGCGCAAATGTACGACGACCGCGCCGGACTTACCACCAAAAAGGCCATTCAGGATTACATCACCAACAAGACGGGCTACGTTGGGGCGTTGTACGCGGTAAACCGCGCCATGAGTGCGTCCAGCATGAAGGGCGTTATCGAGCGGCCGGACTACGCGGCGCAGCTGAATATCGACACCGCAACGCCCACCAGTCTGTACGCGTCACTGTCCGACACGGGGCGGCTGTCCGTGGCAAACGATTTACTGCTAAACCGCAAGACGGGCTACGCCAACGAGCTTGCCGTTAAGAACCAGTTTGACAAGCTTGTGGCCGCAAGGCAGACCGCCGAGGTCGCCCTGCTGATTAAAATCAACTCCGCCGCCGACCCCACGGCCATGCAAAAGCTTATGGACGACAAGACCAACGGCCCCATTCTTGGAATCGGCGGTGCGCCCTACACCACAGCCCCCGCGATTCTTAAAAAGGCCGCTGCCCAAGCGTTGTTTGACGCCGTACCGTTCGACTCGATACAACAAGTTATCGACCTGTTGAACACGCTTAGCTTCGTCAATTCCGGCGGCGCGCTAGGGGCGGTAAACAAGGCCATGAGCGGCGCGGAGATTAAAACGATAGTCGAAAACCCCGCCTACGCCGCCGAGCTTAACGTCAACACGTCCGACACCGGGATATACTTCGCGCTGTCCGAGGCGGGCAAGCTGGCGGTGTGCGGCGATTTGCTGGTAGCCCGAAAGGCGGGCTACGCCACAGAGGTCGCCGTTAAGACGCAGTTTGACAAGCTTGTGGCCGCAAGGCAGACCGCCGAGGTCACACTGCTTGTGGCAATCAACAACGCGGTGGACCCCACCGCAACGCAAAAATTGATGGACAACAAAACCAACGGCGCGATACTGGGCATAGGCGGCGAGCCGTATACCATAACAACGGCCGCCAAAAAGCGCGAGGCCGCCGAGGCCGTGTACAAAAACAAACAATACACCTCGATTCAGCAGATTATCGACCTGCTGGCGGGCATGGATTTACTGCCCCCGCCGCCCCCAACGCCGGAGGAAAACCCCACGATAACCTCCGTTGCCATGAACCCCACCGCGCTTGAGCTTGTTATCGGCAAGTCCGCCGGCCTGGCCGCGGTTATCACCACGCCGACGGGCGTGTACGGCTCGCAGACAAGCCTAAACGCGCTGACCGTTGACGTAAAGCACACCCCCGCAACGGCCAAGATTGTTGACGTGCGCCCCGACCCCGCCACGGGCAAGTTCATAGTAACCGGCCTGTTCAAAGGCTCCGCCGTTATAACCTTTACAAGCATCAAGGACACCAAGAAGAAAACCACCGTAAAAGTGACGGTTAAAGATGCGATACCCATGACAAACCTTGACGTTGACCAAAAAACCGTTGACATAAGCGTCGGCCAAAGCAAGCAAATCCGCGCCATAGTCCTGCCCGCAACCACCACCGACGAGCTTAAATGGTCGGCGGACAAGGGGCCGAACGGCGAGGATATAGTCACAGTCGCGGGGATAAACACTTCCTGCGTGATAACGGGCGTTAATCCCGGCTTTACGAATGTAATCGCCGAGTCTGAAAACGGACTGAAAACCATATGCAAGGTGTTTGTGGGCGGCGAAACGCCCGAAATCGTGGTGGAGGAAAGCGAGATAATCATGGGGCTGGAGTGCTTCGCCACGATAAACGCGCGCATGTCGCCCGTGTCGGCCTCCGTGCGAACGCTGACCTATTCGTCCAACAATCCGGACGTTGTGGCCATAGACAACCCCCTGACGGGTACGCTGAAAGCCCTTAAATTAACGGACGACAATAATCCCATAGAGATAAGCGTGCGCTCGGCGGCCAACCCCAACATAGCGCCCGCAATAGTCAAGGTGCATGTAAAGCCCAATCTGCACGGCGTGTATTTAAGCGAGACGGGGCCCGTCCAGCTATACAAAAACGGCTACAAACAGCTCTACGCGCAAATCGCGCCGGAGAGCGAGGCCAAAAACATGACGGTAAGCTGGAACGTGGTCGGCCCGGCGGGCGTTATAAAGGTGGATGACAAGGGCTATGTAACCGCCTTGGGCGCAGGCAAGGCCACGGTAGTCGCGTCACTGAAGGAGGATCCCACCGCTATCGCAACCTGCGAATTTGAGGTGCTTGGCAGTACCATGACCGTAAAGGTTACCCCCACAGAGATGACCAAAACCCCGCTGGTGGTGGGCGACCCCGTAAACGGCTCGCGCTACATCAGCGTAACGCTGACCCCACAGCCGGTAAACACCGCCATAGACTTCTACTCGCTTAACGAAAAGGTTGCCACGGTTGACCAAAGCGGCCTTGTAACCGCCGTGGGCGGCGGCACGACAAGAATAGTCGTGCGCCCACAGGCCAACGGGCAAGAGGTGCTGATAGAGGTAAAGGTGACGGATATTCCGCTTACCGACTTTGTGATTCCCACGGAAATAGTGCTAAGCCTTAACGAAATGCGGGCGATTACCCCAATCTTCTACCCCGATAACGCCAGCAACCGCGAACTTGTGTGGAGCAGTACCGACAGTACAACCGTGTTCGTGGACCCCGAAACGGGCATGATGACGGGCGTGCGCCCAACCGTACTGTCCGAGATTATGCGCGACCCGCTGGGCAATATTATGTATGACCCCGTATACAACGAGCAAGGCTCGATAACCAGCATGACCACGCGCACCTCCTTACAGCCCATACCCCCAAGCACGATAATGTACGTGGTGGTTTACGCCACGGCCAAGGGGGTAACAAACCCCGCCAAGGCGCAAAAAGCCTGCAAAGTCACGGTACTTGACCGCGAAGCCACCCATGTCCAGTCGGTGCGTATCGACCAGGAGGCGTGGATTTTGGCGGCGGGCGGCAATATGCGCCTAACGGCCATAATCAACGAAAACGACCCCACCAATATGCCCGCAAACCGAGGGGTTACATGGTCAAGCAGTAACGAGGCCATAGCCACCGTGGGTACCGACGGCACGGTTAAGGCCATAGCCCCCGGCAAGGTTACAATCACCGTGGTAACCGCCGAATCCGGCAAGCAAGCCACAGTAAACCTTGTTGTCGCGCCCGTGGGCGTGTCGGGGATTAAATTTAACAATCTTGAATCCAGCACCGAGGGCGGCGAATGGTTCAAGCTGTCGCTGGGAACACCGCGCACCATGGGCGTGACGATTACGCCCAACGGCGTGACAAGCGGCTACGAAAAGCTGAACTGGTTTTCGTCCAACGAAGCGGCGGCCACCGCCTCCGACGGGTTGATTACCCCCCGCGCCGTATCACAGGCTACGCTTATAAGCGTTATGCCCAACCAAAAGCTTATGCTGGGCTCTAAAAACCCGCAAGAGATTGTTGACGACGCGGAGCTGCTTGCCGCCAACGACATAAAGATAGCGGCGGTATCCAGCCTGACGGCGGACGCGCAGGCCGCGCTTGACCCCGGCAACACCTTCACGCCGGCCGGCGGCGTACCCAGCGTGTTGGTTGACCCCAACGGACATATACTGTCCATTATAAGCAATACGGCCACAATACCGCTGATAATCCGCAACCCCCTGCTGACCGATCCCGCCACGTTTACGGCGGTTGTGTTCCCAACCCCGCCCGAAACCGTTACCATAGCAACCCCCACGCTGGCGCTGAACGCCGACTCGCAGATAATGGCCACCATCTCGCCCGCAAACAGCAAGATAGACAAGGTAAACTGGTATATAAACGGCCAGCTGTACCAAACCGACGACGACCCGTGGAACATGCAAACCCACGAATCGCGAATCACCTATAAGCCAACGACTGCGGGCAACGTGCAAATCTCGTGCGAGGCCGTCATGACAGGCTACGACATAACCTTGGGCGACAAACGCTGGCCTGTAGAGGGCGTTACAACGTCTGTCCGAACCATCACGGTACCCGTGCAAACCTTTGAGCCTACAAGCGTAAGCCTTAGTCTGCCCGGCGACCTAAGCGGCGAGGACATCTATCAAAACCATGAACCCATACAGCTAAGCGCGGCGGTGCTTCCCGCCAACGCCCTTGATAAAACCGTTACCATGAAAAGCTCGGATACCGAGATTGCCACTGTAAGCGCAAACGGCGTGGTAACCCTAAAGGGCAAGGACGGCACGGTTAGAATCACCGCAACCTCAAAGGCCGCCCCCGGCCTGTCAAGCTACGTGGATATTCCGGTGCGCAAGCTTACCGAACCCACCGGGATTAGCATGGTCGAATCCCTTGATGCAACTGTTGGCGCAAGCGTTAGTATCTCCGCAACGGTGTTTGCCGACCTGCTAAACCCCGACGATCCATACGCCATGCGAACCCTGCAATGGTCGGCCAACAAAAACGGCATTATCGACTTTGACGCGAATAATCACGACACAACGCTTACGTTCACGGCCAAAAACCCCGGCAAGGTACGGCTGACGGCAAAGGTGGCAGGCACCTCGCTCTCCGCGTCCTGCGAGGTTACGGTTGCAAGCCTTGACGGCTCACAGTCCGGCGATTCAGCCGCAGAAGCCTATATCCCGGTGGGATTGAGTATCCCGGTGGGGCTTAAGGTTGCGGAAGCCCTGCCCGATTTAAGCGATTTGCACAGCTACGCGCTTATCGGACAGGCGACATACTCAACCTCGAACCCCTCGATAGCAAGCGTGGACAAAAACGGGGTTATCACCGCAAAATCCAACGGCGAAGCCCTGCTGTCCGTGACCTTTAAGGGCAACACCCGCAGCTTGCGCGTAAGCGTAGAGGGCAAGGAAGCCGATAAAATCAGACTGCGCGGCTCGGCGCGGGTGCAATTGGGCGGCACGTTGCAGCTGTATCCGGACGTTACCCCCTATGACGCGAACGCCTTCGTCTGGACGACCTCCGACCCGTCGGTCGTCACAATCAACGCGGACGGACAGCTGACAGGCCTTGCGCTGGGGCGCGCCACGGTTAGATTGACCTCCGCCGACGGTAAAATCTCGGCGCGTTGCGTGGTAAGCGTGGTCAACCCGCCCGCCGTGCCGATCACAAAAATACGCATAAGCTCCAAAAGCCGCACGCTGGCCAAGGGCGCGGAGTTCCCGCTGTCCGTGACCATAACCCCCTCCAACGCGTCCTATCCGGGGATGAGCTGGTACAGCAGTAACCCGGCGGTTGCAAAGGTGGATTCCTACGGCAACGTGGTGGCCGTATCGGGCGGCCGCGCAACAATCACCGCCGTGACGGACGATGGGGGCTTTACGGTCTCCTGCGTGGTAAACGTAAGGGTGCGGGTAGCGGCCGTCGGGCTTAATATCAAAGAAGCCAACCTTGGAATCGGGCAGAAGCTGGATCTGAAAGGCACGGTATCCCCGCCGGACGCTTCCACCAACGTAATAACCTGGGTATCGTCCGACCCCGCGATCGCTACGGTTGGAGCCAACGGCACGGTGACCGCGAAAAAGGCGGGGCAGGTTACCATAACCGCGAAATGCGACGGGCGAAGCTCCGTCTGCAAGGTGGTAGTTTTGGGATAAGTTCAAAAAGTAACCACATTGTAACTATTTTGGCGCAAATAACTATTGCTTTTTCCCTTAATTCGTGGTAATATTAGATTGACAGGAAGTCAGCCGCAATTAGGAAGGAAGTGATCACCATGAAGATCGGAACGGTTCCGCCGCAATTAACGCCCTTAAAACCAGAGCAAAAGGTGAAGCAAAACCCAACAAAGCAGGACGATTCTCCGGCCGTGGTGGCTGAGCTATCCTCTCGAAACGCTGTTGCCGCCACAAATGTAGAAAGCACGGGCGCAAGCCTGGAAAGCGTAAAGGCCGCGATCACCAAAAACCCGGACGCGGCTGTCGCCGCCCAGTCTCATTCCTCGCCCGAACGTGTTCTTCAACTGCTGGCCTAAGCAACAACATCTTTAACGCCGTGATTACTCACGGCGTTTTTGAAAGGAAGAAACGGCAATGCCGATTACGGATTTTTTATCAAACAACGCCCGAAATTACCCCGGCCACGCGGCGCTGGCGGAGGTAAGCCCGGAGTTGCGCGAGCGTCAGGCGGCCTCGTGGCGCGAGATGGCCTTGGTTGAGGCGGGGGTTAAGTCCGCCGCCCGCCGCGAGATAACGTGGAAAACATTTGACGAACGAGCCAATCAGTTCGCAAACCTACTGCTGTCCCGCGGCCACAATCGCGGCGACAAAATAGCGATTCTGCTGATGAACTGCATAGAATGGTTGCCCGTATACTTCGGGATACTAAAGGCGGGGCTTGTAGCCGTGCCGCTGAACTTCCGATATTCGTCAGACGAGATAAAATACTGCCTTGATTTGTCGGACGCGGACGCGCTGGTGTTCGGCCCCGAATTCACCGAGCGCGTGGCGGCGGTGGAGCGCGACCTGTTGCGGGTGCGGCACATGTTCTTCATAGGCGAGGGTTGCCCCGCCTATGCCGAGATTTTTGAAAAAAGGATCGCCGCCCAGCCCAAAACCCCGCCGCCCGTGGAAATATCCGAAACGGACGACGCGGCGATATACTTTTCAAGCGGCACAACGGGCTTCCCCAAGGCGATTCTACATATCCACGCCGCACTGACCCACGCCTGTCTGGCCGAGCAAAACCACCACGGCCAAACGATAGACGACGTGTTTCTGTGCATACCGCCGCTGTATCACACGGGCGCGAAGATGCACTGGTTCGGCAGTCTGCTGTCCGGCGGCCGCGCCGTACTTCTGCGCGGCACGAACCCAAGATGGATAATAGACGAGGCCGCAAGAGAAAAAGCCACGATAGTGTGGCTGTTAGTACCATGGGCGCAGGATATTTTGGACGTAATAGAAAGCGGCGAGCTAAAGCTGGCGGGCTACGACCTGTCACGCTGGCGGCTAATGCACATAGGAGCGCAACCCGTCCCCCCAAGCCTGATAAAACGCTGGAAAACAGTCTTCCCAACCCACGAGTACGACACAAACTACGGCCTAAGCGAATCCACAGGCCCGGGCGCGGTACACTTAGGCGTAGAAAACATAGCAAAGGTAGGCGCGATAGGCAAAGCCGGCTACGGTTGGCAAGCCAAAATAGTAGGCGACGGCGAGGTAGGGGAGCTGGCCGTAAAAGGCGCGGGCGTAATGAAAGAATACTATAAAGACCCAAAGGCAACAGCCGAGGTACTAAAGCAAGGCTGGCTATACACAGGCGACATGGCAAGACAAGACGAACAGGGCTTTATCTACCTAGTAGACCGCAAAAAAGACGTAGTAATAACAGGCGGCGAAAACCTATACCCGGTACAAATAGAAGACTTCATGCGAACAAACAAAAAAATAAGAGACGTAGCAGTAATAGGCCTACCCGACCACAGACTAGGAGAAATAGCAGTAGCAATAGTCGCGATAAAAGAAAACGAAGACTGCGAAGAATCCGAAATAATGCAATACTGCGCCGACCTACCAAGATACAAACGCCCAAAAAGGATAATCTTCGACGAAGTACCAAGAAACGCAACAGGAAAAATAGAAAAACCAAGACTAAGGGAAAAATACGCAGGAGGGAAAGTAGTGCAATTGACAATTGACAGTTGACAATGGACAATTAAAAGAACGCGTCCCCATTTATCAATTATCCATTATCAATTCTCAATTATCAAAGTCCCATCATGTAGAACTGTTCGTGGCTTTGGTGTTCCGAGTAGTCTAGTAGCTCTGCTATGTTTACTGACGACATGCTGTCTCGCACTGCTTTGTCTAATGCGTTTAGCACTTTGTCTTTTAGGGCGCGTTCTATTTCGGGGGCGCCGTCGCCTACTGTTTTTACCTCGTCCGAGGTTTCGGACAGCGAGGTTTCTACCGCCAGAAGCACCTCCCATACGCTTATCTTCGAGGCGGGGCGCGACAGCTGATAGCCGCCCCGCGCCCCCTTTACCGATTTAAGCAGTTCGGCTTTTTTTAGCTGGGTAAAGACCTGCTCTAGGTATACCTTCGAGATACCAAGCCCCCCCGCTATACTCAACACCGACACGTTCTCCGCGCTACGCCCCGCTATGCGTATCATGGCGGCTATGGCGTAGCGCCCTTTTGCAGAAATTTTCATGCTTTATCCCGCCAACTGCTCGTGGGTCTGTTTTAGCTGTTCGCGAATCGGCAGGTGCTGCGGGCATTTATCCTCGCACACGCCGCAGTCGATACAGGCCGCCGCGTTTTCATACTGCCGCCAGTTTACCTTGCCGATTTGCTGGTACTCGCCCTTTGCGTAGTCGGTGATACCGTAAACGCGGTGGTAGTTCATAATCGTAAAAATCTCTGGGATATTCACGTTTTGCGGGCAGGGCATGCAGTATTTACAGCCCGTGCAGTACAGCCCCGCAAGGCGGCGGTTTTCATCGACCATCGCGTCGATACGCTCCAGCTCGTCCTTGGAGAGCTGCCCCGCGTTGGACGCGATAGCGGCGTTTTCCTCCACCATGGCCATACTGCTCATGCCGGACAGCGCGATGTCCACATTTGGGTTGGTAAGCACGAAGCGCATGGCAACCTCGGCGGAGGACTTGGCCTTGTTGGGAAGCATGTCCTGAATCGCCTTAGAGGGCGCGCCCAGCTTGCCGCCGCCCACAGGCCCCATAATCACAACGCCCAGCCCCTGCGACTTGGCGAAAGCGATGTCCTCCTCGTTCGAGCGGTCAAGCAGATTGTACTGGCACAGCACGGAATCGATAATCCCGTCGGCGCGGCGAATAATCTCGCCCATATTGCCCGCCTTGTCGTGGAACGAGAACGAGATGTGGCGGATAACGCCCTGCTCTTTCAGCTTTATCGCGCGAGCCAAAGGGCCGTCCGGCGCGGTAATGCTGGAGTTCCAAGTGTCAAGCGAGATACCCCAAAAGTGATAGAAGTCGATGTAATCGGTGTCAAGGTTTTTCAGCGAGGATTCTAGGCGTTTTTCGTAATCATCGCCCTTGTCGTTTTCAATCGGGTTCTTGGTGGACAACAGAATGTCGCGTCTAAAGTCCTTGACGGCCTTGCCGAGGATAACTTCGCTCTGTTTGTCGCAGTAATAGGGCGCGGTGTCGTAGTAATTCACGCCCAGCTCATGTGCGCGGCGAATCATGCGAACGCTTTCGTCAACATCAAAGCCGCCGCCCTCCAATCCGGGCAGGCGCATAGCCCCAAACCCCAGCTTAGATACCGTAATCCCGGATTTGCCAAATACACTAGTCTGCATGGTACATCTCTCCTTTAATAATTTTCTCTTGACAGACAAGAATCAGTGTGCTATAATCATATCAGATGGAACATCAAATTTCCATCGCAAGGGGCGCAACCTCCTTTCGGGCGGTCGGCTCCGGAGACAAGTTGACGGTGTTTTACTTCTTAGAACCGCCACCTGCTGCACGGGTGGCGGTTCCGCGTCTTTAACCATTATAACATACTTCTACACTTTCCGCAAGTACTCCAGCATGGCTTTTGCGGCGGTTCTGCCCGCGCCCATTGCCAGTATCACCGTGGCCGCGCCTGTCACCGCGTCGCCCCCGGCAAATACGCCGGGGCGTTTTGTCGCGCCGGTAGCATCATCAGCCGCCACACAGCCGTATTTGTTGAACCCCAGCTCCGGCGCGGAGGTGCGCAACAGCGGGTTGGGGGACGAGCCGATGGCCATAATCACGCAGTCGCATTCAAGCTCGATAGTCTCGCCCGACTTCTCCGGCCGCCGCCGCCCGGAAGCGTCCGGCTCGCCCAGCTTCATCACATCGCAGACAATCCCCCGCACGCGGAAATTTTCGTCCCCCAGTATCTCGCGGGGATTGGTCAGCGTTTGGAACACAATGCCCTCCTCGGCGGCGTGGATCTTCTCCTCGGCTCGTGCGGGCATTTCGTCAACGCCGCGCCGATAGACTATCGTACTCTGTGCGCCCATGCGCAGGGCGCAACGCGCCGCGTCCATAGCCACGTTGCCGCCGCCTACCACAACCGTTTTGCGCGACTGAAGCACCGGGGTCAGCGACCGGCTGTCGTGGGCTTTCATCAAATTCACCCGCGTTAAAAACTCGTTGGCCGAGTAGACCGCGTTCAGATTCTCGCCGGGGATACCCATAAAGGTGGGCAGTCCCGCCCCTGTGCCGACAAACACCGCCTTATAGCCCTGCTCGAACAAATCGTCAATGGTAAGACTGCGCCCGATTACTGCGTTTGTGACTATCTCCACACCAAGGGCCACAAGCTTGAAAATCTCCGCCGACACCACGGCCTTTGGCAGACGAAACTCCGGGATACCATAGATAAGCACCCCGCCCGGCTTGTGAAAAGCCTCAAAGATTGTGACACTACAGCCGTTACGCGCAAGCTCGCCAGCGCAGGCAAGCCCGGCGGGTCCCGACCCGATAACCGCGCAACGGTCGTTCCATTGCCTGTCCAATCTAATCAACGGAACTTCATGCTCACTCGCAAAGCGTTCCAGCTTGCCGATTTTAACAGGCGATTCCCTTCTGCCGCGCACGCACAGCTTTTCGCATTGATTCTCCTGCGGGCAGACCCTGCCGCACACGGCGGGCAGAGTGTTACTCTCGCCCACAATCACGGCGGCGTTTGCAAACTCGCCGCGCTCTATCTCCTTGATAAAATCGGGGATCGCAACGCCCACGGGGCAACCCGCCACGCACGGGCGGTGCCTGCAATTCAAACAGCGAGCCGCTTCAAGCTTGGCCTCCTCGGCGGTAAGACCGCGTGTGACCTCGGAAAAATCATTCGGCATGTTGCACCTCCAACAGGCATTTATGTTCAAAGTCTTTGTATATCGTGCCGCGCCGCATGGCTTCGTCAAAGTCCACCGCGTGGCCGTCGAAATCGGGGCCGTCCACACACGCGAACTTTGTTTGGTCGTCCACAGTCACGCGGCAACAGCCGCACATGCCCGTGCCGTCCACCATAAGCGGGTTCATGCTGACCCAAGTTTTGACGTTGTAGGGCTTTGTGGTCAAACACACGAATTTCATCATAACCAGCGGCCCCACCGCGATAACCGCGTCGAAATCCGCGCCGCTCTCAAGCAGTTTTTTCAGCGGCTCGGTAACCATCGTCTTGCCAAGCGTGATTATAAGCTTGTCGGACGCGGCTCGCATTTCGTCCTCTAAGATTATAAGCGATTCGTCGCGGAAGCCCGCTATCATCGTGACATTCGCGCCGTTTGCCTTCAAGGCCTTAGCTTGCGGATAGGCTATCGCGCAACCCAGACCGCCGCCCACCACGCAGACGTTTTTAAGCCCGTCCACGTGGGAGGGTATCCCCAGCGGCCCCAAGAAATCGTCTATATTTTCGCCGACCTCCAATTTGGCAAGCTCCGCCGTGGCACGGCCAACTGCCTGAAAGATAATCTCCGCGCTACCCGCGTCGCGGTCAAAGCCCGCGATTGTCAGGGGGATACGCTCCCCCCACTCGCCCGTTTTCAGCATGACGAATTGCCCCGCCTGTGCGCGTTTGGCCACCAGCGGCGCGTGTACCGTCATGCGGACGGTTGTTGGATTCAGATAGGTTTTCGACAATATTTTGTACATCTATATTACCCCCGATGAGCCGAAGCCCCGCGCCCCGCGCTCCGAAGCTTCAAGAGCGTCCGCTATTTCAATTTCCACCCGCGTCACCGGCGCGACGACCATCTGCGCGATACGCATGCCGCGCTCCACGGTGAAGTTTTGCTCGCCCAAATTGATTAAAATCACGCTGATTTCGCCGCGATAGCCCTCGTCGATAGTCCCCGGCGCGTTTAGCATGGTAACCCCGTGGTTGATGGCCAGTCCACTGCGGGGGCGGATTTGCGCCTCGTGGCCGGGTGGCAGCTCGACGGCTATCCCCGTTGGGACGAGCGCACGCTCGCCCGGCGGCAGAATAAGCTCGGCGGCGGCGCGAAGATCCAGCCCCGCGTCCCCGGCGTGGGCATAGGCCGGCGGGGCGATGTCGGGCTGAAGCAAACGGACTTTTAATGCGGGCATGGGCAAGGCACCTCCAAAAAATTATCAAATAAGCAAACATCCCCCCTTGACATCGGGGGTTGAGTGTGGTAGAATAAAGGCATAAAGGGTGTTAGAGTTGAACGGCTCGCCACCCGCAAGTTACAACCTATGTAGTCGTCACTTGTCGAGGGTGGGCGACTACATTGCTGTCGGGGCTAGGTGAACGAGTAGCCAAAGGATAATTGCGAAGGCCACCGCGTATTTCCATAGTTTTCTCCCCATCGACACCACCTCCTTCCCTTGAGACGCTCGAAGGGAAAGCGAGTGGACGAACCGCTCACGGGCAACCGAAGCCGCCACGAACAGCATTATACCACACACGGGGAATTATGTCAAGATGCCGCCCCCAAAATCCCCGCCCCAAAATAATTTTTCTAAACCCATTGATTTTTATTTTCATATGTGCTATAATGTCCATGTTATGATGTAGTGTTAAGTGTAGGAGTGGGGTTTTCCCACTCTTTATTCTTGAAAGTAGGGGGTGCCGCCGATGGCTAAGATCACCGATACCGCCGCAAAGCTGGCCGAGCCTATCGCGGCCGCAAACGGTTGCACGCTCTGGGACGTTGAGTATCTTAAAGAGGGCGGGCGCATGGTGCTTCGCGTGTACATTGACCGCGAGGGCGGCGTGTCCACCGACCACCTTGAGGCTATCTCCCGCGAGCTTGAGGCAAAGCTGGACGCGCTGGACCCCATAGCCGACGGCTACACGCTGGAGCTTAGCTCCCCCGGTCTGGAACGCGCCCTTAAAAAGCCGCAACACTTCGCGATTAGCGCGGGAAAACTGGTCGAGGTGTCGCTTTTTAAGCCTATTGACGGCAAAAAGCGATTTCAGGGCATACTAAAGCCGATAGACGCGCCCGGCACAATCACCGTGGGGGACGTTCAGATTGAGCTTAAAAACGCGGCCGGCGTAAAATGGGTGTTTGAATTTAACATATAAGAGGAGAGATGACCTGCCATGAACGCGGAATTTTTCAGCGCTTTGGACGATTTGGAAAAGGAAAAGGGCATACCCAAGGACTATATGCGCGAAAAAATCAACCAGGCGCTGATAGCGGCGTACAAAAAGGATCAATCGCTTAGCGACGTGGGCGATAACGTTGTGGTCAGCTGGGACGAGAAGCGCAAAAGCATAAAAATCTTCGTCCATAAAATCGTCACACATGTTGACGAGATTGAAAACGACGACACCGAGATTACCCTTGAAGACGCGCTGGACATCGACCCCAACTACAAATTGGGCGACATAGTAAGCTTTGAGGTGGACGCGGCGCGTTTCGGGCGTATCGCCGCCCAAACCGCCAAGCAGGTTATCATTCAGGGCATACGCGAGGCCGAGCGCGGCATGGTGTTTGACGAGTTTTCGGGCAAGGAACACGAGGTGCTGTCCGGAGTGGTGACACGGGTTGACCCACGCGGCGGCGCGTTGGTGTCGCTGGGCAAGGGCGATAAAAACGAGACCATGCTGGGCGCGGAGGGGCAAATCCCCGGCGAGCGCCTTAAAGAGGGCGAGCGTATTAAAGTATATGTCACCGAGGTGCGCCGCCAACAGCGCGGCCCGCAGGTTATGCTTTCCCGCACGCACCCCGGCTTTGTAAAGCGTTTGTTCGAGACCGAGGTGCCGGAGATTACCGACGGCACGGTCGAGATACGTAACGTGGCGCGTGAGGCGGGCAGCCGCACCAAGATGGCCGTGTGGAGCAACGACCCCAATGTGGACCCCATCGGGGCCTGCGTTGGCAAGCGCGGTGAGCGCGTTGCGGGGGTAGTCGCGGAGCTGCGCGGCGAGAAGATTGACATTGTGCGTTTCAGCGAGAACAGCGCGGAGTTTGTATCCGCCGCGCTCGCGCCGGCAATGGTTATACGGGTGGATATAGTTGAACCCGACAAGAGCTGCCGCGTTATCGTGCCTTTTGACCAGCTGTCGCTTGCGATAGGCAAGGAGGGGCAGAACGCCCGCTTGGCCGCAAAGCTGACAGGCATGAAAATCGACATCAAGTCGGACGCGTAGCATGGAGCGTCTGCGAATGTGCGCGGCCTGCCGCGTGAAAAAGGACAAAACCGAGCTAATCCGCGTGGTGCGAACACCGCAGGGCGGCCTGCAAATCGACGAGCGCGGCAAGCTAAACGGGCGCGGGGCGTATATCTGCAAAACCGCCGACTGCCTAAAACGCGCCCAAAAGATACGCGCCTTCGAGCGCATGTTGAAAATCCCGGTGCCGCAGGAGATGTTTGAACAGCTTGGTGCGCACGTTGAGTGATTTAGTAAAATGGCTTAATCTGTGCCGCAAGGCGGGGGCGGTTCAAGCGGGCGAACAGCCTGTGCGAAAAGCGTTGGCCTTAGGCAACGCCGAGGTGGTGCTTGTGGCGACTGACGCGGGCGCGAACACCCGCAAGTGGACGAGCCGCTTGACAAGCCCGATTGAATCGGGATTGAGCAAGGCCGAGCTTGGCGCGGTTTTCGGGCGCGGGACGCTATCCGTTGCGGCGGTTACCAATCGCCAGCTGGGCGCGAAGATAAGAGAAGTTTTGGGGGGCAATATTATTGGCTATGATAACAACCAAGTACCGCCTGCATGAGGTGGCGAAGGATTTCGGACTGATCTCCAAGGACATCACGCAAATCCTGGAGAGGCATTCCGCGCCGCCGAAAAATGTTCAATATGTACTGACGGAGCAGGAACTGAACCTTGTGTTCGACGCGCTGACCCAGCAGTACCCCATTGACAATATGGAGCGGGTTTTCGCTCACACCTACCACGAGCCGGAGCCGCCCAAGGTCGAAGCCCCCGCGCCCGTGGAAGTTGCCCCCGCCGTCCAAAAGCCGGCGGCTGTTGCCGTGCCTGTAGCCCCCGTCCCCGAACGCCCAACCGCCCCCAAGGTCGAGCGGCAGGTGCGCGTGGTTGACACGCGCGGCGGCGCGCCGACCAACCTTGCGCGCTATGACGACAAGGTGGATAAGCTTGTCCCCGACCGCGCCGCCCGTATGGGGCAGGGCAAGGAAAAAATCAAAAAAGCCCCCGACCGCCGCCCCGTCAACTTCGGAAGCAAACGCCGTCAAGAAGAGCAGGAGAAGATGCGCCGCCTACAGCAAGAGGCGTTGCGCAAAATACAGCTAAAGGTTCTGATTCCGGACGAAATCGCCGTGTCGGAGCTGGCTTTGCGCCTGAAAAAGACGGGCGCGGAGGTTGTCAAGCATTTGGTCAAAAACGGCGTTATGGCAAGCGTGAGCCAGACGGTGGACTACGACACCGCCGCGCTTATCGCCATGGAATTCGGCGCAAAGGTCGAGCGCGAGGTGGTGGTCACCATAGAGGAACGCCTTATAGACGCAAGTGTGGACAGCGACGACGTTCTTACCACGCGGGACCCCGTTGTTGTGGTTATGGGTCACGTAGACCACGGCAAAACCTCATTGCTGGACTATATTCGCGACACGCAGGTTACCGCCGGAGAGTTCGGCGGGATAACCCAGCACATCGGCGCGTACCGCGTACACCGCGACGGGCGGTATGTCACGTTTTTGGACACGCCGGGGCACGCGGCGTTTACCTCCATGCGCCAGCGCGGCGCGTCGGTTACCGACATCGCCATACTGGTTGTGGCGGCGGACGACGGCATTATGCCGCAAACGGTCGAGGCAATAAACCACGCCAAGGCGGCGGAGATTCCCGTGGTTATCGCGGTTAATAAGATGGATAAGCCGGACGCGAACCCCGACAAGATTATGCAGCAGCTTACCGAATACGAGCTTGTACCCGAGGAGTGGGGCGGCGAGACGATTGTGGTGCCGGTGTCCGCCAAGACGGGCGAGGGCGTGGATAAACTATTAGAGATGGTTCTGCTTACCGCCGACATGGCCGAGCTTAAGGCCAACCCCGACAGGGCGGCCAGCGGCGCGGTTATCGAGGCCAAGCTGGATCGCGGGCGCGGCCCCGTGGCCACGGTGCTTGTGCAAAACGGCACGCTTGCGGCGGGAAATATCATCATAGCGGGCAAATCCGTGGGGCGCGTGCGCGCCATGACGGACGACAAGGGGCGCAAAATCGAGACGGCGGGGCCGTCCGTGCCGGTCGAGATTATCGGCCTTTCCGAGGTGCCGGAGGCGGGGGATACCTTCCACGCCGTGGCAGACGAGCGCATGGCGCGTGAGCTGGTCGAGCAACGCAAGATCGAGGGCAAGGGGCAGAGTATCACGCCGCAAAAAGTGTCACTGGAAGACCTGTACGCGCAGTTCCAGGCGGGAACCGTCAAGGATTTGAACATCATCGTCAAAGCGGACGTGCAAGGCTCGGCGGAGGCCGTGCGCGCCTCGCTTGAAAAGGTATCCAACGAAGAAGTCCGCGTGCGCGTGATACACAGCGCGGTGGGCGCTATCAACGAGTCTGACATTTTGTTGGCCGCCACGACCTCCGCGATTATCGTGGGCTTTAACGTGCGGCCTGACCCCAATATCCGCGACAGCGCGGACAGGCAGGGCGTGGATTTGCGCACCTATCGCGTGATTTACGACTGCATTGAGGAAATCGAGTCGGCCATGAAGGGCATGCTAACCCCCAAATACCGCGAGAATCTGCTGGGTCGCGCCGAGGTGCGGCAGGTGTTTAAGGTCACCGGCGTGGGGACTATCGCGGGTTGCATGGTGCAAAACGGCAAGATTGTGCGCTCGGCGCAGATACGCCTGCTGCGCGACAGTATTATCATACACGAGGGCGAGATCGCCTCACTTAAACGCTTTAAGGACGATGCGAAAGAGGTCGCGTCCGGCTACGAGTGCGGTATCGGTATCGAGAAGTTCAACGACGTTAAAGAGGGCGATATTATCGAGGCCTTCATCATGGAGAAAACCGAGGTTTAACATGCCAAATTCAAACCGACTGGCCAAAATCAACGGCGAGATACTGCGCGAGCTGGGTAGCCTGTTGCCGCGCCTTAAAGACCCGCGACTAAACGCGGGACTGCTTAGTATCACGCGGGTGGACGTAACAAAAGACATGCGCTTCGCCAAGATTTACGTCAGCGCGTTGGGGAATGACGCGCCGAAGGAGCTTTTAAAGGGGCTTAAATCCTCGGCGGGCTTTCTGCGGCGGGAGCTTGCCGCCGCGCTTACTTTGCGCCAAACCCCGGAACTGCTGTTCGAGCTGGACGATTCGATACAGCATGGGGCGCATATTCTGGACTTGTTGAGAAAAACGGGTGAAAACAATGCTGACACTAACGCAGACGGCTGAATTCCTGCAAAGCCGCGACAACTTTTTGATTCTAACCCACCGCGCTCCTGACGGCGACACGCTTGGGAGCGCGGCGGGGCTGTGTCTTGGGTTGCGCGCACTGGGCAAGGCCGCCTACGTTGCCCCCAACGCCGAGATTGGAGACCGCTTCCGGCCTTTTACAGAGAAGTTGTTTCCCCCGAATTCCGCAAGCTTTGCGACTACTGTTATTGTGGACACCGCGTCAACACAGCTGATACCGAAGTCTTTGCGGGAGTACGAGCCGAGCATCGAGCTTTCCATAGACCATCACCCAAACGGCGGGGCGTTCGCGCCGAACTACATCGCCGACCAGTCCTGCGCGGCCACGGGCGAGCTGGTATATTTGTTGTTGCAGGAACTGAACGTGACGATAAACGCCGAGATGGCCGAGCCGCTATATGTCGCGCTGGCCACGGACACGGGTTGCTTTAAGTACGAAAACACCACCGGGCGCACCTTGCGCGTGGCGGCTGATTTAAAAGACACGGGGCTTGAAACCTCCGCGATAAACACCGCGCTGTTTGACACCAAGACGTTCTCGCGCCTTGCCTTAGAGGCCGCGTTGCTTAGCGATGTTGAGCTTCTGCGCGGCGGGCGCGTGGCGATTATGTACCTGACCAAAGAGAAAATGGCCGCCGCCGGAGCCACCGAGGACGACACCGACGGGCTGTCCGGCCTTGCGCGGCAGATACAGGGCGTTGAAGTGGGCGTTCTTCTGCGCGAGCAGGACGACGAGGACGGCCAGCAGGTGACGCGTCTGTCCGTGCGTACGGGGCCGCGCTTCAACGCGGGCGCGATATGCTCAAAGTTCGGCGGCGGGGGACATAAACGCGCCGCAGGCAGTACCTTGGCCGCGGATTTCGACTACGCCCGCGACCTTATATTGAACGCCATATGAACGGGATTATTTTGATTGACAAGCAACGCGACTGGACGTCACACGATGTTGTGGCCAAGCTGCGCGGCATACTGCGAGAGCGGCGCATAGGCCACGGCGGCACGCTGGACCCCATGGCCACGGGATTGTTGCCCGTGTTTGTGGGGCGTGCCACCCGCGCTGTGGAGTATCTGCCCGGCGACAAAACCTACGAGGCGGTTATGACGCTGGGGCTTACCACCACAACGCAGGATATTACGGGCGAGACGCTTACCACCAGTGCGGAACGCCCCGACCCGACAGCTGTCGCGTTGAGCTTTATCGGCGAACGGTTGCAAACCCCGCCCATGGTCAGCGCGGTTAAAATCAACGGCCAAAAGCTTTACGACTTGGCGCGGCAGGGCATTGAGGTTGAGCGCGAACCGCGCAAGGTTACGTTTCATTCGATTGAGATAGCCAAAATTGACGACAGCAACTATAAGCTACGCGTGAAATGCTCGGCGGGGACGTATATCCGCACGCTGATTCACGACATCGGTCAGACCTTGGATTGCGGCGCGGCGCTTGCGTCACTGCGGCGCGTGGCGGTGGGGAACTATCGGGTGGAACAGGCCAAAACGCTGGATAAAATCTCGTATCGTGATCTACTGCCCTTAGACAGTCTGTTTTCGGAGTACCCCGCGTACACCGTGGACATAAACCGCCTGAAATGCGTGTTAAACGGCAATCCCTGCAAGGCGGCCATAGATGACGGCCTGTACCGCGTCTACTCGTTAAAAGAGGAGTTTTTGGCCTTGGGACGCGCCGAAAACGGGATTTTATCCACAGTTAAAAGTTTTTTTGAGGTAAAGAAATGAAGCGGCTAGTGGCGGCGTTGGGTTTTTTCGACGGGGCGCATATCGGCCACGCCGAGCTGTTCAAGCGGGCGAAGCAGATCGCGGATTTAAATAACGCGACAGCCGCCGCGATTACCTTTGAAAACCATCCGCGCACGTTGACTATGCAAAATCCCCCGCCGTTGCTTACCACCACGGACGAGCGGCGCGAACTGATAACCGCCTTCGGGCTTGAGATCATCATGCTTCCCTTTGACAAGGTGATTATGCATACCCCGTGGGACGCGTTTGTGCGCGGTCTTGCGGAGCGTGGCGCGGTCGGATTAGTTGCGGGGCGCAACTTCCGCTTCGGGTGGAAAAACGAGGGGAACGCGCAGCGTCTGCGCGAGCAATGCGCCGAGTTGGGGATAGGCTGTGATATTATCCCGGAGGTTCGCATTGATGGCACGGCGGTTAGCTCGACCTATATCCGCAAGCTGGTAGAGGACGGCGACATGGTTCAGGCGGCGCGGTTCTTGGGCAGAGCGCATACGGTAAACGGCGTTGTCGGCCACGGCAAGCACTTGGGTACCAAGCTGGGCGTGCCGACGGTGAACGTGGCGTTGCCGCCGGGGGTGGCGGTACCGAAATTCGGGGTGTACGCCAGCAAAATCGGGGGGTTCAAGGGCGTTACAAATATAGGAATCCGCCCGACGGTGGATGACGGGGACGGCGTTACGGTAGAAACCACGTTGCTGGACTTTAACGGCGACCTGTACGGCCAAAAAATAAGCGTTGAGCTGTTACGCTTTATGCGCACAGAGCGCAGATTTGAAAATCTGGACGAGCTGGCGCGGCAGATACACGAGGACATTGCGGGGAGGGCGAGGCTGTGAAGCATGACGATCCGAAGATATACCTAAAGGTGGCGCAGGCACTGGAGGACGACATACTCTCCGGCCTGATACGCGAGGACGAGATGATTCCGTCGGCCAACATGTACGCGGAGTTTTACAAAATCAACCCCGCAACGGCGGCAAAAGGCGTCGCGCTTTTAACAAATGACGAGATATTATACAAGCGGGCGGGCATAGGCTTCTTCGTAGCACAAGGTTCAAGAGAAAAAGTGCGCGAAAAACGAAGAAACGCCTTCCGCGAGGATTATATCCTGCCGCTATCAGAAGAAGCCCACAAAATAGGACTATCCAAAAGAGATCTAATAGCAATGTTAACTGCGGAATAATAAATAATTGTCAATTGTCCATTGTCAATTGTCAATTGTCAGGAGGATTTATGGGACTGAAGGGTGCGTTTGACAAGGTTTTTGGTACGCATAGCACGCGTGAGCTTAAGCGTATGGAAGTTATCGTGGATATGATTGAAGAGCTGGAGGACGAGTACCGAAAGCTGTCCGACTACGAGCTTAAAGACAAGACGCGGCAGTTTAAAGAACGGCTGGCAAATGGCGAGGAGCTGGAAATGCTTCTTCCAGAGGCCTTTGCCACTGTGCGCGAAGCCGCCGACCGCGTTTTGGGTATGCGCCCGTACCGGGTACAGCTTATCGGCGGGATTGTGCTGTTTCAGGGGCGTATAGCCGAGATGAAGACGGGCGAGGGCAAAACCTTGGTAGCCACATTGCCGTCATATCTTGCCGCACTAGAGGGCAAGGGCGTACACATCGTGTCCGTCAACGACTATCTGATCTCGCGTGACGCGGCGTGGATGGGCAAGGTGCATGAATTTTTGGGGCTGACCGTGGGGGTTATAATCCACGGGCTTACCAACGAACAGCGCCGCGCCGCCTATAATGCCGACATCACCTACGCCACAAACAACGAGATGGGCTTTGACTATCTGCGCGACAACATGGCCGCCTATAAAACCGACATGGTAACACGCGGGCGGCGTTTCGCGATTGTTGACGAGGTTGACTCGATATTGATTGACGAGGCGCGTACCCCGCTTATCATAAGCGGGCAGGGCGAAGAATCCACCGAGCTATACCAGCGGGCGGACAGGCTGGCGCGTAGCATGAAGCGCAAGGTAGTGCGCAAGCTGGAGGCCAAGGAGGAACACGAGGGGCTAAGCGAGGGCTTTGATTACATCGTGGACGAACAGGCCAACACCGCAACGCTTACCCAAGAGGGTATCGCCAAGGCCGAAAAATTCTTCGGCGTTGAGGACATAACCGAGCCGGAGCATTCGACTATACTGCACCACACACAGCAGGCCATCAAGGCCTACGGCACCATGCACCGGGATCAAGACTACGTTGTCAAAGACGGCGAGGTTATCATAGTAGACGAGTTTACGGGGCGGCTTATGCAGGGCAGACGCTACTCCGAGGGACTTCATCAGGCCATCGAGGCCAAGGAAAACGTCAAGGTCGAGCGCGAGAGCAAAACGCTTGCAACCATCACGTTCCAAAACTTCTTCCGGCTTTACGACAAGCTGTCCGGCATGACGGGTACCGCGCTTACCGAGCAGGAGGAGTTTCAGGCTATCTACAAGCTGGATATTATCGAGGTACCAACCAACAAGCCCATGGCGCGTACGGACTTGGCCGACTCGGTGTACAAAGACGTTCCCAACAAAACTAACGCGATTATTCAGCAGATTAAGGATTGCCACGCAAAGGGTCAGCCCGTGCTTGTCGGCACGGTGACCATCGAAAACAGCGAAAAGCTGTCCCACGCGCTAAAACGCGAGGGGATACCGCACGAGGTGCTAAACGCCAAGCACCACGAGCGCGAGGCCGAAATTATCGCGCAGGCGGGGCGGCTGGGCACGGTTACAATCGCCACCAACATGGCCGGGCGCGGCACGGACATCATGCTGGGGGGCAACCCGGAGCATCTGGCTAAGGCGGAGCTTAAAAAGAAACTCCCCGCCGACGCGACCCCGGAGCAAGAGGCCAAGCTGTACGCCGAGCTATTGTCCAAGCACAAAAACCTGACCGACGCGGAGGCGCGTAAGGTAGTCGAGGCGGGCGGGCTGTTCATACTGGGGACCGAGCGGCACGAGAGCCGCCGTATCGACAATCAGCTGCGCGGCCGCGCCGGCAGACAGGGCGACCCGGGCGCGTCCCGCTTTTTCCTGTCGCTTGAGGACGACTTAATGCGGCTGTTCGGCGGCGACAGGGTTCGGGGCATAATCGAGGCGTTAAACGCGCCTGACGACCAAGCTATCGAGGCCAAAATGCTTACCAATATGATAGAGAGCGCACAGAAACGCGTTGAAAGCCGCAACTTCCAAACGCGTAAGCACGTGCTGGAATACGACGACGTTATGAACAAACAGCGCGAGATTATCTACAAGGAACGCGCCCAAGTTCTGGACGGCGCGGATCTGAAAGACAACATCACGCGCATGATTGACGGGCGTATTGACCACGCCGTGGGGGCGGCCTTCGGCGACAACCATATCATAGCCGACGCGGCGCAGATAGAGGCGTTGTTCGCGCAATTTTACGGGATATTCCTAAAGCCCGGCGAGTATAGCTACACCGACGACGAGATTCAGAATCTGAACCCCGAAGAGGTGGGCGAAAAGCTTAAAACCATAGCCCACGAGGTGTACGACAAGCGCGAGAGCGACGTCACCCCGCAGCTTATGCGCGAAATCGAGCGTTGGGCGTTGCTACGCGCAGTTGACACGCATTGGATGGATCATATCGACGCGATGCACGAACTGCGGCAGGGTATCGGACTGCGG
>BNZR01000017.1 GCA_026001245.1 Clostridia bacterium | reverse complement strand
TCAACTTTGCCTTATAAATGTTATTTACTGGCTTAATTAGGATAATATCTTGCTTAGTTTACATAACAACCAAAAATATATGCGACACAGGAGGCTAACCCTTGTCGCATTTATTATATACTTGTACGAGTCGCGTCTTGTCCGCAAAAAAACCTTGAATTTTACACGCCGATACGGTATACTATTATATTGGGGTGGTTAAATGACTGTGCGCGGGCTGAAAACGAACTACATTGACATGGGGCGCGGCGAGCCGTTGCTGTTTCTGCACGGTTGGGGTGCGCCCGCCGACAGCTACCTGCCGTTGCTTACTCATCTGTCCCGGCGTTTCCGTGTGCTTGCGCCCGATTTGCCCGGTTTCGGAGGTACGGAAGAACCCCAAAACCCTTGGTATACCGACGATTATGTCGATTTTGCCCAGACATTCTTGGTAACGCTTGGAATAGACGCCTGCACCATGGTCGGGCACTCTCACGGCGGTCGTATGCTACTCAACTGGCTGTCGCGAGACGAAAATACCATAAGCGTCAAAAAGGCCGTACTCATTGCGGCGGCAGGGTTACGTCCCCCTCGATCCGCGCATTATTACCTGAAAATCTACAGCTACAAGCTTGGCAAGCTGGTGTTGACACCGTTCCCCGCGCTCAAAAAACGCTTCGCGGCACGCTCCGGTTCGGACGACTATCGTGCCGCCTCGCCGATTATGCGAACCACGCTGTCACAGGTGGTAAATGAGGATTATTCCGAACGTTTGAAGCTGATAAACGCCGAAGTTCTGCTGATTTTCGGGGATTTGGACACCGCGACGCCCCTCGTCGCCAACGGACGGCGCATGGAGGCCGAGATTCCTCGTGCGGGCTTGGCCGTACTCCATGGCGCGACGCATTGGGGCATTTTGGAACAATGCCCGCTGGTGTGCCGAATTTTAGACGTGTTCCTATGAAATCCAAAAGGAAGTGTGTATTTTGACCATAGCTATCTGCGCGATTTTTGCGATTTCAGTATTATTTTCGTCACTTTTTCCTGTGCATATGCTGCAGCTGTCCTCGTATCATACCCCGGCCTATCAGCTGTGGCTGAAGCGTTCGGCGGGTGATTTTTACAGCAATTATTGGCCCTGTGCGGCCATCGCGCTGACCTCGTTCATCGCTAAGGATTGGATTTATATAGCTGTAATCGCACTTTTAGCCCTGCAATCATGGATAAATCGCCCGAAAAAGGCGAAAAAACCGCTAAAATACACATCTCGCGTGATTAGATTGCTGGCTGTGGAGAGCGTAATTTGGCTGATTCTCGCTTTTATCGTATATTTACGATTTGAAAACCCCGCAAATTGCCCTTATATTGCTACCTGTATTGTATATTTTATCGCCATTTGTTGTCTTGCTGGCGCATTGGATAACCCTGCCGGTGCAAATGCTGATAAACCGTTGGTACATCAACGATGCGAGAAAAATCCTGACCTCAATGCCCAAGCTCAAGGTCGTCGGAGTGACGGGAAGCTACGGCAAAACTACGATGAAATTCATACTTAATCGACTGCTTTCCCTGCGTTTTGAGACGTTAATGACTCCTGAAAGCTACAATACAACGATGGGTGTTGTCCGCACGATACGCGAACGGCTGAAACCGACTCACGAGATATTCGTCACGGAGATGGGGGCGCGTCATCTCGGCGACGTGCGCGAGCTTTGTGAACTGGTTCATCCCACAATAGGTGTGCTGACCTCGGTAGGCGAGCAACATCTTGACACTTTTGGAAACCTAGAGACCGTAAAAACCGCAAAATTTGAGCTGGTTGATGCGGTTCTAGGCGCAAATGGCCGCATATTCCTGAACCTCGACAGCGAGCCGATTCGCAACACCTTACCGGACATCGGCAACGTTGTGACCTACGCGATAGACCACGCGGCAACCTATCAAGTGATAGCCCTATCAGTTGATAGCCAAGGCTCTCGCTTCACGATTCGTGCGCCGGGCGGCGAGGAACACGACTTTACGACCTCTCTGCTGGGTCGCCACAACGTGCTTAATGTCGTCGGTGCGGTGGCCGTTGCACACACGATGGGTGTGAAATTCGCACAACTAATACCCGCTGTCCGGGCGCTTCCACCCGTGCCGCACCGTCTGGAATTGGTTAAAGCTTCCGGCTATACCATCATCGACGACTCCTATAACGCCAATCCCAACGGGGCGGCGGCCGCGCTTGAAACTTTGGGGCTGTTCAGCGGACACAAGATATTGATAACGCCCGGCATGGTCGAGCTGGGGGATCGCGCCGCGGAATTGAACCGCGAATTCGGCGCAAACGCCGCAAAAGTTTGCAATCACATCATTTTAGTGGGCGCAAAACAGACAGAGCCGATAGCCGAGGGTGTAAAATACGCCGGATTCACCCAACTAGATATTGTGGATACGGTTCAGGACGCGCTTAAGCTGGCGGAGAAAGTAAGTCAACTTGATAAAATCGTACTTTTATGCAACGATTTACCCGATAATTTCTAAATTTAGGGGGAAAATGCAATATGAAAACCAATGTTGCGGTGTTTTTGGGCGGTAGGAGCGTGGAACACGAGGTTTCCATAATCTCGGCCATGCAGGCGATAGCCGCGCTGGACGCGGAGCGTTACAATCCAGTCCCCGTCTACATCACCAAGGACGGCCGCCTTTACAGCGGCAAGGATTTCACCTCGATTTCCGCGTTCCGTGACATACCCGCGCTGCTCAAGAAAGGTTACCCGGTCGTCCTGACAAACAGTGGCAACGGCACGGTTATGTCGCGCTATCCGGCCAAATTTGGCACTAAGGAAACGCCTTTGCACGTGGCTTTGCCGGTCGTGCATGGCACCTACAGCGAGGACGGCACGGTCGCGGGGCTGTGCGAGGCCGTTGCTCTGCCATACGCGGGTTGCGACGTGCTAAGCGCGGCACTTTCGATGAACAAGCACGCCGCCAAGGCGGTGTTGCGAGCGTCCGGATTGCCTGTTTTGGACGGAATATTGCTTAACTCCGCAAAACACTCTGATAATACGCCTGAAATCATCGAAAAAAGTTTTGAATATCCGATGATTGTCAAGCCTGCGGACTTGGGGTCAAGCGTCGGGATTTCCAAGGTATCCGACCGTAAAGCTTTGCGGGACGCGTTGGAACTGGCGTTCAAATTCACACTTAATGTGTTAATAGAACCCTGCCTAAATCCGATGAAAGAGGTCAACTGCGCGGTACTTGGGGACTGGGAATCGGCTCGCGCCTCGGTCTGCGAACGACCCTTCAGCGGCGATGAATTCTTGAGTTATCAGGATAAATACCTAAGCGGCGGCAAGACAAATTCCGGCAAGGGCATGGGATCAGGCGGGCGAGAGCTACCCGCGAAGTTGTCCGCTGAAATCACAAAACGTGTTCAAGAGCTGTCGGTTGCCGCGTTCAATGCGTTGGGCTGTTCGGGTTGCGCCCGCGTGGACTGCATGATTGACGGCGACGGTCAAATCTACATCAACGAGCTGAATACGATCCCCGGCTCGTTGAGCTTTTACCTCTGGGAGGCCTCAGGCTTGAGTTTTTCCGCGCTTTTGGACGAAATGTTGCGGCTTGCGCTAAAACGCCGCCGCGTCCGCGACGCGCTGATGACTACGATACCCACCAATATTTTAGCACAAAAGAGTGGCTTGAAAGGAGCAAAACTATGAAATTCACAGAAATTCCGTACAAACGCGCCGACTTTGAGGCAAACTCCGCCGCGCTGAAACGCGTCACCGACCTGCTCACCGCCGCCGAAACGCCCGAACAGGCGATCTCGGCCGTGCTGGAGGAGGACAAGCTGATTCGGGCGTTTTTCACGCAACACAACGTGGCCTATATTCGCAACAGCATCAACACAACTGACGCGTTTTATGACGCGGAGAAGGCATATTACGATGAAACATGGCCTAAATTGAACGAATATGTTCAGAATTTCAACAAAGCGGTGGTTGTCTCAAAGCACCGCGCCGCGTTGGAGCGGGAGTTCGGCGCGTTGACCTTCAAAAACCTTGAGATGGAGTTGAAAACCTTCTCTCCCGCCATCATTGCGGACAGCCAGGCAGAGAACAAGCTCGTCTCCGAATACGTCAAACTGTTGGCTTCGGCCAAAATCGACTTCGACGGCAAGACGCTGACTCGCTCCCAGCTGACGTTCTACAAACAGCACAAAGACCGCACGATTCGTGAAGCGGCGTTCCGCGCCGACGCGGGCTTTTTGAACGCGCACAAGGACGAGCTGGACGAATATTTTGACAAGCTGGTCAAGCTACGCACCGCAAAGGCGAAAAAGCTCGGCTTTGACGACTATATTCAGCTCGGCTACTATGAAATGCAGCGCAATTCCTACGCGCAAACGGAAGTCAAGGCGTTTCGCGACTTGGTTGCGGCGAAGCTTGTGCCGATTACAAGTCGCCTGAAAGCCGACCAAGCCGGCCGCCTATCACTTGATAGGTTGAAGTTTTATGACGACGACGTGCTGTTTTCCGACGGGAACGCCGTCCCCAAAGGCACGCCCGACCAGATTTTTGAACAGGGACGCAAGATGTACGACGAGCTGTCGCCCGAAACCTCGCAGTTTTTCAACTTCATGCTTGAACACGATTTGTTTGACGTGCTGTCGCGTGACGGCAAGGCCGGGGGCGGCTACTGCGCCGATATTCCCGACCTCAACTTCCCGTTTATTTTCGCCAATTTTAACGGAACCACAGGCGATATCGAGGTTTTGACCCACGAGGCCGGCCACGCCTTTGCGGGCTACAGCGCGACGCGCAACCCCGCCATCAAGCTGTACAGCCAACGCTCGGCTACCTACGAATCGTGTGAAGTTCACAGCATGTCAATGGAATTCCTAACCTGGCCTTGGATGGAAAACTTCTTTGACGACGCGAAAAAGTTCCGCTACGCGCATCTTGCAGGGGCGTTTTCGTTCATTCCCTATGGCTGTATTGTGGACGAGTTCCAGCATATCGCCTATGAAAACCCAAATCTCACACCCGCCGAGCGCAATGCCGCCTATCTCGACCTGGAGCGCAAATACCGCCCGCACTTGGATTTTGCCGGGGTTCCGTTCTTTGAGGAGGGCCGCCGCTGGCAGATTCAAAGCCATATCTACGAGCGTCCGTTCTACTACATCGACTATTGCTTGGCGCAGACCGTAGCCCTGCACTTCTGGTCGCTGGCGCAGAGCGACCGCAAGGCGGCTTGGGAGAAGTACAAAACCTTCGTGTCCTTCGCCGGGACGAAGACCTTTACGGAGCTATTGGCCGCCGCGAAGTTGCCATCGCCTTTCACCGAGGAAACATTCGAGTCCGTCAAAAACGCCACATTGGCGTACTTGGACAACAATTAGGAGGAATAAAGCCATGAATCACATCGTTTTTCAGAATATTTACAACCAATACCGCCACTCTGTAATGCAGGGGCTGTCGCAGGCGATTTTGGAGTTTTGTGACCCTGAATTTGTCTGGACGAACTATCTTGGCCAGAGCTTCACCCGCGACGAGCTACTGGAAATGCTAAGCAAAGGCTTGATCAACTACGCCAAGTGGACAAGCGAAAACCAGTCCGTGCGGGTGTTTGACGAAAACTGCGCGGTACTGACGGCCACCGACTACATCATAAAAATGCGCGAGAACGACCCCCATCCCGTGCAGACCCGCAACACGATAATCTTTCACAAAGGCGCGGGCGGCTGGAAGATCATCGGCGGCCAAAGCACCGATGTCCCCATCACGGTGGTGTAACCCTATCAGTTGATAGCATACCCTATCAGCCGATAGGATGTCGCGTTAACAAAAATCCCTCCCTTGGAATATACTGTCCAAGGAGGGATTTTTTATGGAGATAACAAGCCGCGAGATTACAAAATCCTACACTCATGACGGGGCTGAGATTTTTTCCGCGAGCATAAGCTTGCCCGTCACAAATATCCGCAGTATCGACCGTTTTTACGAGATGACAGAGCGTTTTCTGCTTCGCCGCGCCGAGACAATGTTTAAAAACGCCCGGCATATGTATAATTTTTTCAAGCGGAATGACTTCGCATTTAAGCCGCACAGACTGGAATATCGCTTCGCGGCCTACGATGAGGGCGCGTTGCGTATCGACGGGGAGCGTTGCGAGTACGGCGGCACGGAGACCTATATAATCCGCACCGCCGACACATTTTTTACAGATACGGGCTATATTGCCCGCCCTATTTGCCCTTGCTCTCTTTGTCAAAGCTGATTCCGTTGACGTGGACGTTCACCGCCGTTACCTCCAGCCCCGTCATGGACTCAACCGCGCCTTGCACGGACGTTTGAACCTTGCGCGCCACGTCCTGCACCTTCGCGCCGTACTTGACCAGCAGGAACACATCGACCACCACGCTGCCGTCGGTTATGACTAACTTAACGCCCTTGGACAGGTTTTTCTTGCCGATAAAGTCGGAAATATCCACACCCGCCGCCAGTGACGCAACCCCGTCAACCTCCGTAGCCGCCAACGCCGCAACGGACGCCACAACGTCCTCCGCGATATGCACCGCGCCTTTATTCTGAACCGTCTCGCTCATTGGTAATCCCCCTTTGTATACATTATATCATTAGTAAATCAGCCTGTCAACCGATACTTGCCTCTTGCACGCGTATGTTTTCCATGCCGATTTTGGTTTCGCTTACCACAACGTCCTGAATTTTCACAACGTCCGTGGCGGTAAGACCGCCGCTTGGGGGCGCGACGACAACGCTGATACCGTTGCTGTTCAAAATTGCCACGCAGTCCTTAAAGCCCTTGGCCACGACCAAGCCCTCGATCCGCGCCTCGGTCAAGGCCTGCTCGGCCAGCGCGGTTATCTCCGCGTTGGTTTTTGTGGCCTGCTCGGCGGTAAGATTATCCTGCGCGGCCAAGTCCTTCAGGATAGACAACGCGCTGTCGCGGGCTTTCTGGCGGCTGACGCGCTGGTCGGTAAAGAAAGCGTCCTCGGCAGAGGGCGTGCCGGAGGGGGACACGTTCGCGGCGGGCTTGCTGGAGGGTGTGGCCGTCGCGCCGACCTGACCGCTGGGGTTTAGCGTCTTGTCGATGTTCGAGTATACGGGGTTGCCGTTGGCGTCCTTGTCGGGGTCGTCCCCTCTGTTGTACGACCAGCTTAGATACAGCGCGACGCATACGAAGAGTACCACTGTCGCCACCACGGCGTTGCGTTTCCACATGCTCATTTTATTCCGTCCTTTCGTTTAATTACTGATATTTTGTCGTAGCCCAGCCCCGTCGCGGCGGCGACCGACTCCATCACGCGGGCGCGAGACACCGCATCCTCCGCGCCGTCACAAACCACCACCGCGCCCTTGGCCGTAAGCAAAACCTGAACAAAACCGACCCCCTCGGTCTGCCCAAGCATAGCCTGCAAGGTCTGCCCCAAATCACTCGATATGTTGGACACATCGTCGCCGCCCGCCGCAACCGGAGGGGCGTTAGGCCAAAGCAACAAGGCCAATCCAACGGCCACCACCAACAAAACAAACTTGTATTTACCAAGAAAAACCCGAAGTTTATCAGACATAATCGCGCCCCTATCTGTAATCAGTTACCTGCCGCTCCGCGGGAATCCCAAGATCATTTTCGATAATCGCCGTCAGCCGCTTGTCGGACACGGAGAGCGTCACGCCCCACGGATTGTTGTTTTCGTCCAAGACGACCTCGGCGGTTGTATCCAGTCCAAGCTCCTTGGCCTTTGCCAAAATATATGCGCTTGTCTTTTCCCGTATGATAGTTTTTAGCTCCGCCGCCCCGGAATCGGTGGGCAGGGCATAGCTTTCTGTGGACAATTTTGGTATCTCTGGCATAGCGGGGAGCGGTTTTATCAACGCAAGAATCATAAGCAGCCCCGCCACAGTCCCAAGCAGAGGGCGCAACACGCCCTTGGGCGCGACGGCCATGACGATAGCCACCGCCATAGAAGCCGCAATCAACGACCAAACATATCCTGACATTTTAAGTTCCTCCCATCATTAGCCTACCATCATGCATGACACGATTCCGATTAGCAATAACAACGCCGCGCTGGCAGTCATGCCCAGCATAAGCGCGAACACGTCTGACAGCTTCTCCAAAAACTCAGTGATGGCGGGCGGCGCGGCGGGAGCGGCTACCGCCGCCGCAAGCTTGTACAGCAGGTAGTTTATCCCAAGCGTGATAATCGGGGTAAGCACCACGCCCAGCACCGCCAACAGCCCGAACACTCCCACCGAGCTTTTCACGATTCCCGCGCCCGCGATAACGGTCTCGGACGCGTCGGATAATATCCCGCCCACCACGGGAACCATGCCCGATATGGCCAGCTTCGCGCTTTTTTGCAGCATAGCGTCCGCCGCGCCCGCCACCGCGCCGCTGACTGTCAAGTAACCCACGTAGACGGTCATCAGCACCTTAAGCAGTGTCCCCGTCCCCCACTTGATGAAGCGCACAACCCCGGACAGCGCCGCGCCGCCCAAGGCCGCGTCCGCCGTAAGCGCGGCAGCGTACAGATATGCGGCGGGGAGCAGAAAGCGGTCGATTACGGTGATAAGCACGTCCGAGAACAGCAACGTGGCCGCGTGACGCGCAACGGCTCCGGCGGGTGCGCCCGTGGCGACAGTGGCCGTGGCCATGACTGGCAACAGCGCCTTGGAAAATGTGCCGATTTGCGTCACCGTGTCACGGGTCAGGTCAATCAGCGCCCGCGTGCCGCCGAAGCTGACCGCCGCCGCCGCAAGAATCCCCGCAACGCGTATCGCGGTGTCCGCCGTGCCGCCCGTGGCGTTCCACATGCCGCTGGCGATACCCATCAGCACCGCCACGGCCACGAGCAAAAACAGCGTCCGCAACGCGCCGCCGCTCTGGGCTTTGATCAAGTCCATGGCCGTGTCGAGTAGCTTAGACAGCCCGCCGTTTAGGTCGGTGTCCAAGGGCGTTTGTTCTTCAAGCACAGCTTCCGCGCCGCTTGGAATCGGGATTTGCCCCGCGCCGTAGTCCGAGGCGAGGCAAAGCGGCATGACCGCCAGAAACAGCGCAAGCGCGACAATATATCTCATAGCAAGCCTTTCAACAGATTCAGCACCGCCACAAACAGCGGCATCGCGCTGACTATAATCATCGCCGCCGCGCCCAGCTCCACCGCCGCCGCGATAGAATTCTCTTTCGCGTCCCGGCACAGCTCCGCCGCAAGACGCGCAATCACACTGATACCAACGCATTTTAGTAGCGGCGTGAAGATGGCCGCGTCCAGCCCCGTCGCGCCGAACAGCTCGACCGCGTACGCGACAACGGGCGACAACAGCATACATATAATAAACGCCAAAGCCGACGTCGCGGCCAGCGACACCAGCAACCCCTGCTCCGGATTGTATTTTTTCAGCGTCACGGACAGCAGTACCCCCGTGATTGTCAGCCCCAAAATTTTAAGCATGGCCGTTACAAATCGAACAGGGTTTTTACGAGGTCGAACAGTCCGCTTATCTCTTTAAGCACCATCACCATGACTACCACAAGCCCCGCCAAGCTGACCATCAACGCCTGGTCGCCGCGATCCGAGCCTTTTAGTATCAAGTTCAGCACCGTTACCAAAATCCCCACCGCCGCAATCTTAAAAATCAGGTCGATGTTCATTTGTATGCCTCCTAAATGATTAGAATTGTTATGGCGATTCCCGCCGCCGCGCCCATAAAGCCGTATAATCTGGATTTTTCGCGCTGTTCCTCCCGCGCCCGCTCCGCAAAATCTGACACGCGTAGCTTTATCCGCTCCATCAGGGCGGCGGAGCTTTCCGCGTCGTACCGCCCCACGCTGCCTAGCTCTCGTAAAACTTCGCGCTCGTCGGGCTTCAGGGGAAGCGTGGACAGCCCCGCGTTTAGGCGATCCTCAAGGCGGCTGTCGCCCGTCAGCGCGGCGGCGCATGGCCTGAACAGCCCGGACAAGTTGGGATACGCGTCGGCCAGCTTGGCGAAAATCACGGGCAACGCGGTGTATCCAAAGCTTATCTCGGCCTGCATAACCCCGACGGCGGAGGTCAGCGCGGCCAAAACCCGCGCCCTGATTGCCAGCCGCCGCGCCGCCGCCGCGCCGCAAAACGCCGTGCCGCCGATAAGCAATACCGCGCCGATAAGCTCCCTCACAGCGCGTCCACCCCATAGGTTCGCTTGCCGCCGACCATTTTTATGGTCACCACGCGCTCGAACAATTCCGGTGCGCCGCGATACGCGCCGCGCCGCCACAGGTCGTCCATCGCCGCGCCGTGCGCCGTCGCCAACAGACTAACGCCGCAGTAGGATGCGGCACGTATCGCCTCAACGTCCTCCGGCGCGGTGATTTCGTCCACGGCCAGCACCTGCGGCGAGTGGGCGCGAAGCATAAGCATGGCGGCCACGGCCTTCGGGCAACCCTCTAAAACGTCGGAACGCGTACCGACATCCAATTGCGGCGCGCCGCGATAGGAGGCGGCAATCTCGCCGCGCTCGTCCGCAACGGATACGCGCAGACCGCCGTCCGACAGCTCGCGGATAATGTCGCGCAATAACGTCGTTTTCCCCAACCCCGGCGGCGATAAAATCAGCGTGTTGTAGGCGGACGCATCAGGGCGGCGCAGTCGGCTCATCAGCGGCGCGGCCACGCCGCGTCTGTCCCGCGCCACGCGGATATTTATTGAGGAAATGTCGCGCAGGGCTTTGACCTCGCCGTGTTGCATGACGGCGGTCCCTCCCAGACCCAAACGATGGCCGCCGGGGACGGTTATGTAGCCGCCGCGCACGCTTTCAAGTGCTGTGTGCATAGAGCCTTGTGTGGCCGCTTCCATTACAGCGGCAATGATTTCAGCCGTGACGATAAAGCCGGACAGCGTTTCCGTGCCGCCGCGAACTATGCCCAATCGCCGCCCGGCACGCAGTCGAAGCTCCTCCGCGGTTTCAAGATTTGTGATGTGCCGGCGCAAGGCCGGGGGTAAGAGCGTGGTAATAGTATCCATGTTGTTTCACCTCGCCATAGTTTATGACGGGGTTGTCCCCAAAAGAACTGCTTTGAAAAGCACTAGGGGTAGCCCGCTATTTCCCCAAGCGAGTAAAAGTCGCTAAAGGATACTAGTCCTTTAGCGACTTCCCTTTTGTAACCTCCCCCCTACTGCAATTCCCCCTCGTCCATCAGCTTAAACGTAATATCAAACGTCTCCCCCTCGCGATACACCTTTATCGTCATACTCTCCCCAACCTTATGCGTGTCGCGAATGTCGCGCAGACCCTCCAGCGTGGTTATCTCCTTGCCGTCGGCGGCCGTTATTATGTCGTTTACCCTCAACCCCTGCTTGTAAATATCGCTGTTTTCGTTTACGCCCAGCACCTTTATCCCCACAGGCACGTCGTAATAGCGCGAGGTTTCGATGTCCACCACCTCGGAGTTTGTTATGCCTATCGCCACGCGCCCCGCAACGTAGCCGTCACGAATCAGCGCGTCGATTATCGGCTTGGCGGGCGTTATCGGTATGGCAAAACCCAGCCCCTCGACCGAACTGGTGAAACTACCCATAATCTTACTGGAGACAACGCCGATAACCTGCCCGTACTCGTTTATCATCGGGCCGCCCGAATTGCCGGGATTGACGGACGCGTTGGTCTGTAGTACCGTCATATACCTGCCGTCCACCTCAATGTCGCGGTTGACTGCCGAGATAATGCCGTTGGTCACCGTGCCGTGCAGTTCAATCCCCAGCGGGTTGCCGATTACAACCACAGGCTCGCCCACGCTCATCAAATCCGAGTCGCCGAATTCTGCGGGAGCCAGTCCCGGCGCGCTGATTTTTATAACGGCCAGGTCGGTGGCTCTGTCCATGCCGACCAAGCTCGCGCTGTAGCGCGTTCCGTCCTCCAGCACCACGTCTATCTTCGCCGCGCCGTTTACAACGTGATGGTTGGTTATAACGTAGCCGCTTTTAGTCATGATAATCCCCGTGGCCGACCCGCCGCGCCCGCGTGCGTCCGTCACCAATATGCACACCACACCGGCCACGTTGCGGTCGGCGATCTGCGCGGTAGTCAAGGTCTCTTTCGGGCGGGGATTCAGCGCAAGCTCCGCGTCGCCGCCCCCGGACGGCACCAAGGTCTGCGTCGATTCGGGCGGCGCGGACATTCCGGGCAACGTCGGCAAGCCGGGGAACGGGTTCAAATCCCCCGACCCCTGCGCCAAAAACACAAACATCAGCACGAACAGCGCGATACCCGCGCCGATAAGCCCCCCAAACAGCAGGGGGTGTCCCTTTTTACGCGCCGCCGCCGGAAGCTCGTTCTGATACCCGAAACGGGCATAGGGAGACCGCGCCGCTTGCTCCTCCGCGTTGTCCCGCTCGGCAAACGACGGCGGGGCGCTTACGCGTGACAGCGTGAAACTGCGCCGCTCCCCCATCTCCGGCTCTGCGGCCTGATTGTCGCGGGCTTCGGGCAGGAAAACGGGTTCAAAGCCCTTGGGTATATGCAATCTGTCCTTGTTGTTTTCGTCCATGTGAAACGCACCTCTTATTTCGCTAAATTAACGCCGAAGGTAAATGTGGTAAAACCGTTCTCGCTGGTCACTTTTATGTCCTCCCTATTGGTGGACAGGATGTTTTTCACTATATACAGCCCCAGCCCCAGCCCGGCCTTGTCCTCGGCGCGGGACTTGTCGGCCTTGTGGAAGCGGTCGAACACAAATGGCAGGTCGGAAGCAGGTATCTCCGCGCCGGAATTGCTAACGCTTACCGTCGCCCGGTGTCCCTTATAGGCCACCGACAACCGCAGTGTTCCCTTAGTCGGCGTGAACTTTATGGCGTTGTCGGTCAAGTTGGTGATAACCTGCGTCAGCGCGTCCGGGTCAAACATCACGTTGATGTCCTGCTCCGGCAGTTCGCACTCCGCCTCTATGCGTTTGGCCTCTATGCGGCTTTCAAAGCCCAAGATAACACGCCGCACAATCTCGCAAAGGTTGACCGGGCGCGGGCTGTAGGCCACCTGCCCCGCCTGAATCTGCGTGATATCCAGCATACGCGCCACCAGGCGCGACAGGCGGCGCACCTCCTCGCTGATAATCGTAAGGTAACGCTGGCGGTCGTTCGGCGGTATCGTCCCGTCCAAAATCCCGTCCACATAGCCCGTGATTACGGTCATAGGCGTGCGCAGCTCGTGGGACACGTTGGCGATAAACTCTCGCCGCAACTCCTCTAACTGCTGCAACGCGTCGGCCATGGCGTTAAAATTCCCGCACAGCAGGCTAACCTCGTCCTGAGCGCAGGGATCGGTTGGTACACGCGGCGTGAAATCGCCCGCCGCATAACTGCTTGCGGCGTGCGAGATAGCCTTAAGCGGGTCGGTCAGTTTTTTGGACACCCAGTAGGCCGAGCCGCACACTATCAGCAACACTACTATCGCTATCAGCAGGAATATGCGCCAGAACACTTTAATAAGCACCAAGTTTTCGGAGGTACTCGTGGCTACCGTGACATACCCCACCATTTCTCCGTCAAAGCTGACCGCCCTTGCGGCCACGTCATACAGCGAATCGTAAACCCCGCCCAAGTCGCTGTGCGCGCCCGCCGAGCCGTCGGCAAGCACCTCATCGGTCAGGGCTTGCGGCAGAACGTCGCCCCTGTGTTCCAAGCAAAAAAAGTCGTCCGAACACATCAGCACCACGCCCTCGGAGTCGCACAGCAGGATATGCGCCTCCATAATCTCCCCGGCGGCCGTCATCCAACCCTTAAAGCGCGCGTCAAGGTTGCCGCGCTCGTCGATATACGCGGAAATAACCCCCGCGCTTATCTCCGCGTTGCGCTCCAAGCGTTGCATGCGCTCCGAGGAAATATACATGCCCGACGCGACCAAAAACGTAAGCCCTATCAACAACACCGTGAAGAAAATCAGCGCGGAGAGCCACTTGTAGTGCTTCGCAAATACCGTATTCACGCTTCCGCCTGCTCATCCAAGGCGAACTTATAACCAATGCCCCACACGGTTTTCAAGGCCCACCGGTCGCTGGCGCCGTCCAGCTTTTCGCGCAGACGCTTGATGTGAACGTCCACGGTGCGGCTGTCGCCGAAGTAATCAAACCCCCACACCTCGTCCAGCAGTTGATTGCGCGTGTAGACGCGGTTGGGCGATGCGGCCAAGTGCGCCAAAAGCTCAAGCTCCTTGGGCGGCACTTCAATCGACTTTCCGTCCGCAATCAAAACATAGGCGGCCATGTCGATTACCAAATTGTCAAATTCCAAGCGTTTTGGCGGCTGATTCTGGTCATAGCGGCGCATAACCGCGTGTACCCGCGCCATGACCTCTTTCATCTCAAAGGGCTTTGTGATGTAGTCGTCCGCGCCCATCTCCAGCCCCTGCACCTTGTCCACAGTCTGCCCCTTGGCGGTCAGCATGATTACGGGAACCTTAGAGGTCTGGCGTATGATTTTCAGCACCTCCCACCCGTCCGTCACGGGCAGCATGATGTCAAGCATAACCAGTATGGGCTGTAGCTCCTCAAAAAGCCGCAGACCCTCGCGCCCGTTCTCCGCGACAGCTACGTCATAGCCCTCCCGCGCCAGGTACATCCGCAGTATCTCCGCGATATTTTCATCGTCCTCAACAATCAAGACCTTTTCTAGGTTTAGCTCCTCGCCCTCTTCCAATTGTTCCAAAAATTCTTCCGACATAAGCCAAGCCGCCTTTCAAAAATAGAATGACGGCTATATTATACTACATATTCGGCCAGATTTGGTGAACAAATTGTTAAATCGTACTTTTTATATATTCCATCGTCAGCGCGGGCAGTAATTTAAGCCCTTCTTTTGCCAAGATTTCGGTCGCCGCGTCGTTGCGCTGAATCACGCACAGCACCGTATCCACCACCGCGCCGATGGCTCGTAGTTCGCGCACGCTCTCGATAATCTGGCCGCCGGTTGTCACCACGTCTTCGATGACACAAACCCGCTTGCCGACTACGTTTGCGCCCTCCGACAGCTTGGCCGTGCCGTACTCCTTTGCCTTTTTCCGCACGAACGCCGCCGAGATTCCGCTCTCGGCCGACAGCGCGGTGACAACGGGAATCCCGCCCATCTCCAGCCCCGCCAAAACCTCCGACTCCTGCGGTATCAAGGGTTTCATAAGTTTCGCGATCTCCGCCAATAGCTTGGGCTGGGACTCAAACAGGTACTTGTCAAAATACTCGTTGGACACCTGCCCGGAGCGGAGCGTAAAAGTCCCCGTAATGTGCGATATTTTATAGATTTCCTGCGCAATTTCACGTTTTTCCATGCCTGATACATCCCCTAATCTCATTTATTTTGTAGCTTCCCAACCCGCGGACAATATCCAACGCGGCGTGTGGATTGGCGAAATTCGCCGTCCCAACCTGAATCGCCGCCGCTCCCGCCATAATGAACTCCGCCGCGTCCTCGGCGCACATAATCCCGCCCATGCCGACCACAGGCACGTCCACAGCTTCACACACTTCGTAGACCATGCGCAACGCGATGGGCTTAATCGCGGGACCGGACAACCCCGCCGTCACGTTGTCAAACACAACGCGCCGCGTTTTTATGTCAACAGCCATAGCCTTAAAAGTGTTGACCAAGGACAGTGCGTCCGCCCCCGCCTCCACGCAGGCGCGAGCCATAGCAACAATGTCCTCGCAGTTGGGCGAAAGCTTTACCATCAAGGGCTTTCGGCATTTCTCACGCACAGCGCGAACCACCTCAAAGGCCGCCTCGGCCTTAATCCCAAATGCCATCCCCCCATGCTTAACATTGGGGCAAGAGATATTCAACTCAATTATGTCAACCAATGAAGCGTCCAGCAACACCGCACCCTCAACATATTCCTCAACCGTCCCGCCGCCCAAATTTGCGATAATAACAGTATCAAATCGGCGCATTTCTGGCAGTTCATGCTCCAAAAAGTGCAAAATCCCCGGATTCTGCAACCCAACGCTATTCATCATACCGGAAGCCGTCTCAAAAACCCGCAACCCCGAATTCCCCTGTCTTGGATGCAATGTCAACCCCTTAGTACAAATCCCGCCAAGCAACCCAACATCATAAAAATTGCAATATTCCAACCCAAAACCAAAAGTCCCAGAGGCCGCAATAACAGGATTCTTAAACAAAACCCCCGCAATTGTTAATTGTTCATTGTTCATTGTCAATTGCCAACTCCTCCCCCCAAAACACCGGCCCGTCCGCGCAACAGCGTTTCACACCATTTGTGGTTTTACAGGCGCACACCAAGCACGCGCCGACCCCGCAAGCCATATGCTCGTCCAACGACACAAGCAGCGGCACGGCGCCCGCGCATTTGCGAACAATCGCCTTGGTGAATCCTTTGGGGCCGCAGGCGCACACAATGTCAAAATCCGCCGCGTCGAATAAATCTGTGACAAAACCCCCGATAGCTGTCTTGACATTCGGCAATTTCTCAACTAAATAGGCGTGTTCCGAAAATCCGCAAAAGCAGGAAACCTCATGCCGTCCCGCCAGCTGTTTGGAAAGCTGAACCATCGGCGCGATCCCGATCCCGCCGCTCACCAAGGCCACGCGCCGGTGCGGGCGTATCGCGTCAAGGTCAAAGCCGTTCCCCAACGCCCCGGTCAAGGCGATAGTGTGGTTTTCGGACAGTTTTGTCAGCTTTTTCGTGCCTTTCCCCACTATTTGATACGCAAAAGTTACTGTTTCACCGTCACTCTCGCACACGCTAAGCGGGCGCGGCAACAGCTCGCCCTCGACATGCAGATTATAAAACTGCCCGGCTTTCGGGGTTTCCGGCACCTCGACCGTCATCAGCCAAACGTCCTGTACTATCGGCGCATTACACACGATGCGTGATTTAAAGTGCGTCATGCGGTCTTCCCCAAAATCGCGTTGTTCATGGCTATCGCCTCGGCTCTGGCGCACTCCGCGAAGCAATTTTCGCCGTTTTCGGCCTTTTTCCAAGCCGTCAAAATCCCGCGTGAGGAGTTGACCACGCCGCCGTTGCCGTCCTTCAAAAACTGCGCCGCGTCCTCCGCTTTCCCGCCCTGCGCCCCAAAACCCGGTATCAGCAGGAACGTCGTCCCCAACATCTTGCGCAATTTGCGGATTTCCTCGACATTTGTCGCGCCCATAACCGCGCCCACCGCCGAATATCCCCGCGCCCCGATGTATCGCTCTCCGAATTTTTGCAACTTTTCGCCGACGATTTCGTAGATTTTTCGGTCATTTACGTCCAAATACTGAAAGTCTTTCGCCCCCGCGTTTGAAGTCCGCATTAGCACGAAGCAACCCTTGCCCGCCGCGAAATATGGCTCATAAGGCTCCAATGTGTCCATGCCCATGTAGGGGTTTACGGTAACAAAATCCGTCTCAAAGTCGCCCGAAAAGTGTGCTTTCGCGTACATTTCCGCACTTTCCTTGATGTCTCCGCGCTTGCAATCCGTAATAACAAGCTGCCCCGCGTCCTTGATATACTTCAACGTCCGCGCAAAGGTGGACATGCCGCGCAATCCCAACGCCTCATAGTACGCGATTTGCACCTTGTAGCACGCCACCACGTCACGCGTCGCGTCAATAATAGCGCGGTTGAACTGCAGTATCGCCTCTGCGGGATCACCACCTTTCGTGAGAATATGCTCCGGCAAGTACGCCGCCGAAGTGTCCAGCCCCAGGCACACTATCCCCTTTGTGCTAACGTTGTCATACAATTTGTCCATGTTCATATTTGACCACTCCCCCTTTAATTGTGTAAACCACGTCGCCGCGTGTCACCATTCCCACGAAAGGTGTGTTTCTCCCTTTCGAGAAGAACTGTGACGGCTCGATTTTGCGCTCCTTTGACAAATCCAGCAACACCAAATCGGCGGGATACCCAGCCGCGACCCGCGCCTGCGGCAACCCCAAAATCTGTCGAGGTCCATCACAGAGCAGCTTTTTTATGTTCTCAATACTGAGCAAAGTGTTGCAAACACTGAACGCGCTCTCCAAGCCCACCAATCCCGGCGACCCGGACTTTTTGTCCTGCTCGGTGTGTGGCGCATGGTCGGTGGCGATTGCGTCAGGCAATCCGGCGCGGGCGCACTCCAGCAAAAATCGCCTGTCCGACTCCGGGCGCAAAGGCGGATTTACCTTGAAATCAGTGGTGTTGTTCAGCGCCAAGTGGTGCGGCGAGACCTCCCAAGTAACGTCCGCGCCCCGCGCCTTGGCCTCCATAATCGCCCGCGCCGCGACCTCGGTGGACACATGGCAGAAGTGCGCCCTGCCATGCTCTTTTTCGATAATTTTCAGGTCACGTAAAGTCTCAAAATCCTCTTCTTCGGCGTGAATCATCAATATTTTGCCGTATTTCATGGATTTTCGCATGGCCTCTAAAAAAACCTCTGCGTCCGCTATCCCGAAGCCGTCGTCCGACACGGCTCGCACCGCGTTATCGAACCTCGAATTGCCCAGTGCATCCAAATGGTCGGTGGACTGGCCGTTAAAGCCCCAAGTCGCGCTGACGCATTGATACACGTCGCAAAGTTGCAATTTTTCCGCGTTTCCCGCGATTTTGACCGCCAACGACGGGTCAGAACACACGGGATTTGTATTTGCCATCGCGTTGACCGCCGTGTAACCGCCCCTGATTGCGGCGCGGCAACCCGATTCCAAATTTTCCTTGTGTTCAAAGCCGGGCGTACGCAGATGCGTGTGCAAGTCCACAAAGGACGGCAGAACATACAACCCTGTCGCGTCAATCACCTGCGCCGTCTGGATTTGCCCGCTGATAATCGCACCGCTGATGTACACGTCCCGCACGCCCTCGTCCGTCACGGCGTTTTTCAGCACTAAATTGTTACAACTGAAAGCCATATACACGCTCCTCGCAGTACGCGCAACGATAGGCTCGGTTTTCCTCGTTTTGCAGATGAAACACATGGGGAATCTCCTCAATTGAGGTCACACATCGGGGGTTTTTGCAACTTATCACGTTCTCAACGGTTTGCGGCAGAGTCAGCTTGACTTTTTGGGAAACCGCGCCGTTTTCTATGATTGAAATCGTGGCGTTATTGTCAATAAGTCCGATAACCTTGTAATCCAAATCCACAATGTTTTGAATCTTGATCATATCCTTGCGCTCCAAGCGTTTGCTCGCCGCGTTCACAATCAAAACTACCGTAAAATCGCCCTCGTCCAGCCGCAAATAATGATACAATTTAATGCCCAATCCCGCGCGAATGTGATCAATAACTATGCCTTTTTGTATCGCGTTTACCATCCGACTGTCCATGCTCACATTTCCCCCTTCAAAATGGTCGCCATCAAGGCCATTCTGGCGTACAAACCCCAGCCCGCCTGCTCGAAATACTTCGCCCGCAGGTCGGCGTCAACCTCCGCCGCAATCTCGTTTACGCGCGGCAACGGGTGCAGAATTATGAGGTCGTCACGCGCCCCGCGCAGCTTATTCGCGTCCAAAATATACAAATCTTTCAGCCGAATGTACTCCTGTTCGCTGAAAAATCGCTCGCGCTGTACGCGTGTCATGTACAGAACGTCACAAGCGGACAGCGCCTCGCGCATATCGGTGGTTTCTGAATATTTCACGGCGTTTTTGTCCAAATAATCGCGCAAAAACTCCGGAATTTTCAACTCTTTCGGCGATATGAAAATGAAGTTCACGCCACGGTATCGGCTGATGTTGCGCACCAGCGAATGCACCGTTCGCCCGAATTTCAAGTCCCCGCAACAGGCGATTGTCAGGCCCTCAAAGCCGCTCTTGCAGGCGCGAATCGTCATAAGATCTGTCAGGGTTTGAGTGGGATGCTCGCGCCCGCCGTCCCCGGCGTTTATCACCGGCACGGACGAAACGCCCGCCGCGATAGTCGCCGCGCCCTCCTTGGGGTGCCGCACCACAATCAAATCGGCGTAGCAGGCGACCGTGCGTATCGTGTCCGCAATGCTCTCGCCCTTGGACGTTGACGACGCGGCCGCGTCCGAAAACCCTATAACCGAGCCGCCCAACCGCAGCATTGCGGCCTCGAAGCTCAGGCGCGTTCGGGTGCTGGGCTCAAAAAATAGGGACGCCATAACACGGCCTCCCAATAAATGAGTATATTTCCCCGGCGAGGACTTAATTCTGTCCGCCAAGGCAAAGATTTGATCCTGCTGGTCAACGGTAAAATCCAACGTATTGATAAGGCTGCTCAAACCCGACTCCCCCTTAGATTTTAGATGACTATATCATAGTTTGCGCGTTTTGTCAAGAGGTTTTTTCAGAAAACTCTTGATTTTAGAATCAATGAAATAACGCGATCCATCTATCCACAATTCCCTCAAAACCCTCTTTAAAAGGCTTCCCGTTTCTGCTTAGCTTTTCTTGACTTCCCGTCCTCAAAAATTCCGCCATTCCGTCAACATTCGCGAGGAAATAAATCCCCCAATTCTCGAAATTCCATTCGTCCATATAGGGGTTGCACTCGTAATCCACATAGTAAAGTCTACCGTTATTCTCAACAAAATTCGGCGGAAAATAGTCAATGTTTATATTTTCATTGCGCAAAAGCTTCGCCATGTCAAAAATCTGCCTAACATGGTCGTCGGCAAGCCTACGACTACCCACAATTTCGGAAAGCGTGTCGCCGTCAATGTATTCTTTGATAAGAAATTGCCCGTCCATGTCGGAATATATCAACTTCGGCATCGGAACGCCCACGCGGGACAGCGTTTCATAGTCCCGAAGCTCACTTTTCAATTTATTCTCTTCAAATTGATACATGTCGCACGGCTCGTAGTGCATCTTTTTGAAAACCACCAAACCGCTATCCGATTGCGCTAAGTATGAATATCCGCCCTTGCCTTTGCCTAACAGTTTGATTGTTTTATAGGCTTTTCCGTCGGCGGCAATTACCTCTTTGTTCATCAGATTCACTCCAAATCGCTCAAACAAATAATTTTACTGCCTTTACTCTCATAATAGTGCAGCATTTCGTCAATTTTCCTTTTATCATAGCTTGTAAGGCAATCTGACAGCAAACTAACGCCGTAATTCGCTTTGCGCAAGTTGTAACAGGTTGACTTAACACAAGCGACCGCCCAATCAATCGCTTTATTGATATTATTAATAACATCTTTGTAGTTTTTTGTTATGTCATTTTGAATATCAATAACTACTAATGCTTTCTTCTGCATAACGGCTTTACTCATATTTCCCTCGTCCTCTCAAACCCGATGTATCTCGTCCCCTGACTGGTCAATATCCCTTGGTCGCCCTCGGCCAACAGTCCGAACTCGCTCGCGGACACGCGAAACTCACTTCTGTCGCCCGACTTGAACTCGAACGTCGCGTAATAGCTGGTCGAGCTGGAGGTGTGCATACCCTCCCCTCCGTGATGATGGTGCGACACGTCGGTGCGCTTTGCCGCGACCTTTGCCTCGGCGGGTATGCGCGGCTGTTTGTTGTTATGCGACCACTCTTTTATGCCGCGCACCACACCCACAATTATTAGTGTGAAAACAAGTACAAACACCACCGTAACTATAATCGGAAGTACGCCAAATACGCCCGTATCCCAAGGATTCATACTTACTTCTCCCCCTATCCCAAGCTATCAATATACGCCTGATTGTCCTTCTTTTTCTGCTCAAATTCTGCGGCGGTTTTGCAGAAATCATGCCCTTTTTCCGACAACACATAGTAGTAATATCCCGTAGTCTCCGGGTACAGCGCGGCGCGTAGCGAGCTTTGCCCCGGACTGCATATCGGGCCGGGCGGCAAGCCCGGATATTTGCGCGTGTTGTACGGACTGTCAGTGTCCAGCTCCTCCGCCGTCAGGTTGACATGCGGATGCTCCAGCACGTATTGCAGCGTCGCATCAATCCCCAGCGTCGGGAACTGCTCCGGCTTTTTCAGGCGGTTGTAAATAACGGAGGCTATCGTGCCGCGCTCCTCGTCGTTGGCGGCCTCCTTTTCGATCATAGACGCGATTATTAAAAGCTGCTCCATCGTGTAGCCCAGCTCTGCGGCGCGCTCCTTATACTCGGTGTTTGCGTTGATTTTGCGGTTGTAGTTGCGCAAAAGCTTGTTAAACACCGACACCGGGTCCTCGTCCACAAAAAAGTCATAGGTATCAGGGTACAGATACCCCTCCAAATGGTTGCGCCCCGGCGGCACTTGACTGTCCTCCAAAAACTTATAGTTGTAATCGTAGTTTTCCAAAACAGCCCACTGCTCGTCCGCGCCCGCAACCTTGTGTTCCTCAAATAGCGCGACGATTTGGCGAATATTGTAGCCCTCCGGGATAGTCAGTCGAATCTCCTCGCGTGACGTGCCGGACGGGCGCATGGCGTTTATCATAGCGTGATAGTCCAACGTGGCCTCCAGCTCGTAGGTGCCGGGCTTGATTTTCTTCTCGGCGTGGGAGAAATCCGCGTAAAACGCGAACAGCCACGAATACTCGATAAGCCCGTTGTCTTTCAACAGCTGAGCCACCTGCGGCACCGTGTAATTCTCCGGCACGGTAATCGTGGCCTTGTGTTCCTCCTTGATAAAGCCCAGCACGTCCTTAGCCGCACTCCAGCCGAACACCGCCAGCAACATAGACAGGGCTATAACGGCCAAGCCGTACAACAGCCCCGACAGACAGCCCGTGGTTATACGGCGCGGCGGCGCCGACTCCCGCTCTTCGTTAAATTTGGCCATAGCTCCGTCCTCTCTCTGTTAACACTTCGGTCTCTCGCGACATAAACTACCGCAAATCCGTAAAGTGAGGTGAAAGTCAATGTGTTTTAAGGGTCTTTTTGACGGCGACAACTGTTTGTGGATTATCCTCCTGGCAGTCGTCATCCTGTGTTGCTGCTGCAACGACTAATTAGTCCGCCAACTTGTGGGAGGGCAATCGCCCTCCCTGCGGCTATGTCAGGGCGCGAACGCCGTCCTCGTGATATATCTCGCGCCGCACGCGCTCTTTGGCCGCCCAGCCTTTCAGCATGGACACCAGCGTCAGTCCGAACGCGGAGGACACCCCCGCCGCCCGCGCCGTTATGATGTGTCCGTCATGGGTAACGCTCTCGTCCGGTTGCAAAATCGCGCAGAATTTGAGCAGAAAAAGAAGGACAATCAGGCGTATATTGATAGCTTGGGATAGGGGGAGAAGTAAGTATGAATCCTTGGGATACGGGCGTATTTGGCGTACTTCCGA
>BNZR01000016.1 GCA_026001245.1 Clostridia bacterium | reverse complement strand
TCCTGCGCGACTGGTTGACCGACACCGGCGGCGCGGGCGTTTCGCCGCCTCCGCGGATACCCGCCGAGATTCTGTACAAAACCACCAAAAAATATGAGCGTGCGCGCACAGCGGACTATTTGCACTGGCAGGAATATGGTTATTTTGATGGGAAAAGGCCGTGGAGGTAGTGGTATGAATAATATTATAATATCCTCTATTTTTCCGACAACGCCGGAAAGAATTTGGCCATTGCTTTTACGCGCGGTATAATCAAAGATGTACGCGAATTGGGCGCGGATTTTCATATTCGCAATTCCGATAAATTAGTCTACGAGTATTTGCAGCTTGAATTTTCGATAACGCCGGAGGAACAGGAACGCGTATTTTGGGACGCTACTTCTTATGGCGCGAAAATGCCGCATGTGGAAGAAATGCTTGCGCATTTGCGCAAATCTGGCATTTGTTCGTGGGTAATTAGCAACATAGGCTGGTCGGGAAAAGCGTTGAAAGAGAGGATTGACCGCCTGTTGCCCGACAACAATTTCGAGTTCATAATCGCATCAAGCGAATATATAGTCCGCAAACCCAATCCGATGATTTTTGAGTTGGCTTTGCGCAAGGCGCAGCTGTCCGCCAATGAGGTATGGTACTGTGGTGACAATGCGATGTGCGATGTGGAGGGTGCAAGCAGTGCGAGGATTTTCCCCGTTTGGTATCTAAGCGCTACCCCCGATAATTTCAAACCGCCAGACGCAACACCAAATTGTGAGCATTTATATATAACCAATTGGTTGAAATTAGTGACGGCTTTAAAAAAGGCGGAAGAGAGGAAATGAGTGTATTATGTTAGACAGTTACGGCTTTGATTTGTGGGCAAATGAGTATGACAAATCGGTTGAAATCTCCGATGAAAATAATGAGTATCCTTTTGCGGGCTACAAGGCGTTGATGAACTCAATTTATGGTGTCGTTATGCAACGTTGTCCTGCGAAAATACTTGATATTGGCTTTGGTACCGCTCTATTATCTGAGCAACTTTATAACAAAGGCAACACAATCACGGGCATTGATTTTTCGGATGAAATGGTGAAAATCGCAAAAGAGAAAATGCCGAAAGCAAGATTGATTCGGCATGATTTTTCACTTGGAATTCCGCAAAGTTTACTGTTTGAAAAATTTGATTTTATCGTCACCACCTATGCGATTCATCATCTTACGGATAACGCGAAGATTGATTTTATTATGGCGTTGCTGGTAATGCTCGAAAAAGATGGAAGAATTATTATCGGAGATGTGAGCTTTCAAACAAGAGATGATTTGGATAAGTGTAAAAACAGCTGTGGCGATGCTTGGGATAACGATGAATTTTATTTTGTATTTGAGGAGATATACGACAGGCTTAATGCGTATTGTGATATGAAATATCATAAATTTTCGGATTGTTCAGGAGTTTTAGAGATATGTTCAAAGCCTGATAAATTAGGATTTGAGTAGACGTAAGTTTAGGAGGGGAAACAATGCAAAATATTGAAAGCCATATTCACGAAATTCTCTCCGGAGAGACCCAAAGTCTCGCATTGGATTTTGTCGCGTTTTTGCTAGCGAACGGAATGCAATTTGAGCGTAGTACAACCGACTACTGGGCTAATAAATTGTATTGGTATGTAAAATTTCACGACGAGTTTGTGGGTTTTATTCTGATTAACGGATATGGCTCTTTGGGAGGTGAACCGAGCCGGAAGGCTGGACTTTCTGGTCTGACAACTACAATTCTGAACTTTTTACAAATTTTCCGTTGGACGAGTATGCTAAAGAAATCGCGTTTGAGCATGTAGATTTCGGCACTTGTGGCGGTGGAATAAGTGTAAAATTATTCGGCAAAGAATTTTATCCCGTTTGTAATGGCACTACTTTTCGTTTTAGCAACCCCGACACTGAAGCATTGGAATGTGCGAAAAAGTTGATTGAAATACGAAAAAACGATATACTTAGTGTTTGACGTACCTCAGCGTTTGTGATATACTGTTATAGTGAGATGTTATAACTTTGCCGCAAGATATGGCGAATTGGCGCAGTTGCCACAGAGGTGTCAATAATGCGGCGCATGGAATCGCATTATTAGCAGAGTGTGGCACGGCAACAGAAGAAGAACTGAAGAACTGTCCACGGACAGCGTGTTCCGCCTTGATTCTTATTTTGATACAGTATTTCGGAAAGAAACAGATTGTCGAATAGCTGATTTCAGGTATTGACATATCTTGTCGTTTGTGATATACTGTAATAGATATGTTGGTATCAAAAGACCGACAAATTAGAATTTGTATGGAGGATTGTTTATGAAAGCGCGGAATTCAGATTGGTATAAAATCGGATGGTCGCTTGACATCAAAAGTATGTCTTGGGTCGAAGATACGGAAAACCAAGTTGATTTTATTATAAAAACGTTGGGATTATCCGGCAATGAGCGCATACTTGATTTAGCTTGTGGGTACGGTCGTCATTCTCTTTGCCTCTCGCGTCGAGGGTTTTCTGTCGTTGGTGTTGATATAACGCAGGACTACATTGACGATGCTGTTAATACAGCAAAATCAGAAGATTTGAAAGTTGATTTTATTCTATCGGATATCCGCGAAATTCATTTTGAAAATGAATTTGATGTAGTACTTAATTTAGCTGACGGCGCGATAGGATATTTAGAGAATGATGAGGAAAACTCGAAAATATTTGATGTTATCGCAAACGCCTTGAAACCAGATGGAAAACACTTTATGGATATATGCAATGCGGAACACGCATCGGCTTTTTTTCCGAAGCGTTCTTGGGAGATTGGTGACAATGAATTTTCATTTTCAGAATTTGAGTGGGACGCTGAAAAAAGAACTATGTTATACGGTGGCGGTGGATTTAGGTACGGACAAGTTTCGTGCCGTCCCGAACTTATAGAAGGCAACCTTACCCGATTATATTCTATAAACGAACTAATCGAAATTTTCAAAGCGAGAAACATGGAAATTGTCGATACATTTTCGGATTATTATGGAAATAAAGCTATTGAGAGAGAATTGCAATTGATGGTATATTCGCGAAAAAGTTAATTCGCCAAAGGCGCCAAATCCCAGTTTATTTACGAAAGAGTGATTTAAATGAATGCACCCAATCCTATAAAGATTTCAACGCGACTTAAGGAGATATTGATTGATTATATTGTGATTTTGATGTATCTCATCTTGCTTTTAATTATCAGTTTGGCATCATTTTTTCTTATTCTGAAAGGAATGCCCCAATTTACATATATTCAGACACAGTTAATAGCGATTTTTGCGTCAGTTATCCCTGTTATACTTATTTTCTCTGTGTTGGATTTTCGTAAACCTTTTGGGACATTCGGAAAACGGAAAACAGGCTTAATAGTTCGTTATAAAACTCCATCATTTCTGAGAAGTTTGATTAGAAATTGCGTTAAATTCTTGCCGTGGCAGCTTGCGCACATTGGTGTTATTGATGGTTTTTATGCGGAAAACGATTCGTGGATTGCTATGATTTTCTCCAGTGCCGGAATACTGTTGGCAATAATCATGCTGTACATGGGGCTTTTTAGAAAAGACAAACGACATTTAGGTGATATAATCGCGGGAACTCAAGTCGTTTTGTCACGTAAATAATTATACGGAGGTATTTAATTGTGTTTTCCTATAACTTCACATTAACAACAGGCGACAAAAATATTGGAACAGTGTACTTGCCAGCTGAAAATACCGTTAATATTCCTGTTATAATTTATTGTCACGGTTGGGGCGGAAACCGCAAGCTCTGGACGCCTACTGAAAAACTTTGCGAAATAGCGGTAAATAAGAATATTGCTCTTGTTACTTTTGACTTTTTTGGTTGCGGTGAAACAGGCGGCGATTCTTCTAAAATTACATATGCTCGTTGGAAAAACAACCTCGCTGAAATAATATCTTGGGTCGTAGACCAAACTTTTTCTGATAAAAATAAAATCGGTATTTATGCGTTTAGCTCGGGTTCAACGGCAGCGTTGCGCTTAGCTACAGAAGATAAAAGGATTGCTTTTATAGTTTCCGTTGGGACGTGTATAAGCACACATATTGGAATGGGTAAAGGTGGTCCCGCTAAACTTTTCGCCGACAATTTAGGCACCTTAATATCGGGCGGTATTGTGAATATTTTAAGTGCAGATTTTGATATTAATTTTTATTTAGATACAATAAGTAATGCCCCAATACATACGATTGACAAAATCAGATGTCCTGTTTTGTTTTTACAAGGAACTGCTGATAACGTATTCCGATGTTCCGATGCTAAAATGGCATACGAAATTATGAAGCAAAGCAACCTTGCGGCAACACATATTGAGATTAAAGGCGGCAAACACGAACTTGATAATGTTATCAAAGAAGCAATGAACGCCGTTTTTGATTGGCTTATCCCGATTTTATAAAATTACAAATTCCAGCTTTTAAGTATGTTCTTAAATGTTAACGCACAAAAAGCCGCCTTTCGACGGCTTTTTCCTTGTAATTTTAAAGCGCGATAATCTTCTGTTCGTCCAACATTTGCACGGTCGAATTATCCTTTTCGCGTTTACCCAAATTGCGCACAAATTCGGTCTTTTCGCTCAACTCGTCCATCTCAAGTATGCGGCTGATGTACTCCACCGACACGATTTCGTCCACAATCACGCCCTTTACCACGTCGTCCACTTCCAGCACGACAATCATGTCCCGCGCCCCGGACTGGTAGGTCGGCACAACGCCCTCCAACAGCGAGATAAGCTCCGCATGGGCGGGCCCGGCCTGCTCGGCCAACACACGCGCACTTTCGTCAAATTCCTCGTTGGCGATAAGCTCGGCAATCTGCTCCGCCGCCTTGTACATCGCAGCGTATGGGGCTTCAAGTCGTTGTAAATACAGTGAAAGCTCGCTGTTTGTGGTCGCAAACGCATAGTACCATTTGCCAAAAACGCTCTCTTTTTGGTCGAGCGAAAACGGGAAATGGCGATGCGCGGACACGCATTCCTCCAGCTTCATCATCCAACCGTTCAGCGAGTTGAAAAACGGCGCAATAGTCTCGTTCAGCTCCTGATAGCGGTCAGGCAAGCCGAATAGTGTGCGCAGGTCGATTAAGGAGATCATTTCTCCCCTGAAATTGGTAATTCCGCGTGTGTAGTCTGGACTGCTGACCAGCGGCGTGGTGTCGTCCAAAATCTCGATAGACAGCACATGCGCGCTGAAAATACCGTAGACGACCGCGTCGATTGAGAACAGCACCCATGGAAAATCGGCGACCGCACCTTCTTCGCCTTCGATTTCGACGTCTTCAAGCTCCGCAATTTTGAGTTCCTCGTCCATGAAATATCACCTCACTAATATTATAATACATTGCCGCGCAAATATCAAGTGTTATTTTCAACAATAATTGAACGCGCACGCTCATATTTTTTGGTGGTTTTGTACAGAATCTCGGCGGGTATCCGCGGAGGCGGCGAAACGCCCGCGCCGCCGGTGTCGGTCAACCAGTCGCGCAGGAACTGTTTGTCGAAGCTACTTTGAGAAACGCCGGGTTTGTAGGTCGACGCGTCCCAAAAACGGCTGGAGTCCGGCGTTAGCACCTCGTCCGCGAGGACAATTTCCCCGTTTTCGTCCAGTCCGAACTCAAATTTCGTATCGGCGATGATAATTCCCTTCTTTTTCGCGTACTCGGCGCAGGTTTTGTAGACTTTTAGGCTTATTTCGCGCACTTTTTCGGCAAGCTCCGCCCCGGCGCGGGACTTGAACTCCTCGAAGGTTATGTACTCGTCGTGTTCCCCGGCGGGTGCCTTTGTGGATGGGCAGAAAATCGGTTCCGGCAGTTTTTCGGACTCGACCAAACCTTGCGCGAGTGGCTGTCCGCAGACTGTGCCTGTTTTTTTGTAGCTTTTGTAGTTAGAACCGGTCAAATATCCGCTGACAATACATTCAAAAGGCAGGATTTTCAGTTTTTTTACCAACATTGAGCGACCCGCCCACTCAGTTTTACCCCGAAACTCGGCAGGATAGTCATTTAAATCTGTGCTTATCATGTGATTTTTCACAATATCGCGGGTCATATTGAACCAAAACTCCGAAATTTGATTCAAAATAACGCCCTTGCCTTCAATCAAATCGGGCAGTATGACATCAAACGCCGAAATTCTATCGGTTGTGAGCAGTATAAGGCGATCCTCGCCCGCGTCATAAATCTCCCTGACCTTGCCGCTTAAAATGTTGTCCATGTTCAATTTCTCCTCTCAAATCTCTGAAATTCGTAACTTATCTCTCCGAAATATCGCGTTTCCGAGATTTCCATCAGTAGCCAATTTTCATCCAATTTCGGAAAAAACGCGTCAGCGTTCGTTTTTTGCGGAAAACGCACATTTGTGATATACGCGGTATCGCAAAAATCCAGAAACAACTCATAAATCGACTGCCCGCCTATGACGAAAACATCGTCTCCACGTGGCGCATCATCAAAATTGTGGATTACTGTCGCCGCGGGTATGCTCAAATTGCGGTCTCGCGACAAAACGATGTTATTTCTGCCGCTAAGCGGCGCTGAATTGGGTAAAGATTTCAATGTATTATGCCCCATAACCACCGTTTTCCCCATCGTCAGCCTGCGAAACATCGCCATATCCTCCGGAATTCGGCACAACAATTCTCCTTTGAATCCGATTCCACGCGTCAACGCGTCAACCGCCGCGATAATTTTCATACCGCCACCGGTATCGCAGCTTCCAGCTTTGTAAATTGATAGTTTTTGAGCGAAAAGCTATCGACTGTAAAATCATAAAAGTCCGATATTTGTAGGTCAATTTCCAACTTCGGCGCGGGATATTGAGGATTTTTCAGCAGTTTTCGGGCGGGTTCAACATGGCGATCGTAGATATGCGCATCGGCTATGACATGCACCAATTCTCCGATCTGCAGACCACTGATATGGGCGAACATGTGCGTCAAAATCGCGTATTGACATACGTTCCAGTTGTTTGCGGTGAGCATATCCTGTGAACGTTGATTCAAAATTGCGTTCAAAACACCGTTCGACACATTAAAAGTCATACTATACGCGCAGGGATATAGGCGCATATCACTCAAATCAGCGTGATTGTACATATTTGTGATAATTCTGCGGCTGTAAGGGTTATTCTTTAAGTCATAAATAACGCGGTCAACCTGATCAAAATCGCCCTCTTTATAACTGTGCTTCACGCCCAATTGATATCCGTAAGCCTTGCCGATTGAGCCATACCCGTCCGCCCAAGAATCCCACACGTAACTGTTAAGATTATTGATGTTATTGGACTTTTTATTCCAAATCCACAACAATTCATCCACACATGAGCGAAACGCGGTACGACGCAAAGTCAGAATCGGAAACTCTTTGGATAGGTCATATCTATTCACAATTCCAAATTTTTTTATAGTATGCGCGGGGGTGCCGTCGTCCCATTTTGGACGCACATCTTGATCCGCGTCACTGAAGCCGGTTTCGAGTATTTCTGTGCAATTTTGAATGAAAATCTCATCGGCTCTGCTCATGCTTTTGCCTCCTTTTTTAAGTATGGTGCGGCGGCTTTTAGCATCAATCGCTTCGTTCCTGCCACCGCGAAATCAATTTCAATCAGCGCGTCGCCGCCCATTGGCGTAATTTTAGCCACAACTCCCACGCCAAACGCCTTATGCTCCACATTATCGCCAACAGAAAAGTCAACTTTAGCGGCCTTGGGCGGCGCGACCAACACAGGCTTCGGCATATGACGAACTGTGTCCGCCGCGACGGGTTTCGCCTTGCGCTCGGGGGCGATATTTCGCACACAATCGTCGGGCAATTCCTCTAAAAACCGTGATTTTATATGATATTCGGTACGTCCGAACATCAAACGGCTTTTTGCGCAGGTTATATGCAATTGCTCCCGCGCACGCGTGATTGCAACATAGCACAATCGCCGTTCTTCCTCGATTTCTTCGGGGTCCCCAATGGCTCGATTGCCCGGAAATAGCCCTTCTTCCATTCCAATCAAAAATACATGCGGAAATTCCAAGCCTTTTGAGCTGTGGATAGTCATCAGCACAACAGCGTCCGCGTCTGCGTCATAGTTTTCCACCGCCTCAAGCAACGCCCTAGTCTCCAAAAATCCTGCCAGCGTGGCGGTTTCCCCCGCTTCGGCACAGCTTTCCTCGTACCTCGCGATAGTTGATTTAAACTCCATGATATTTTCCACGCGTCCATCGGAAATTACGTCGCGTTTTGATTGATACATATGCAGATACCCGGTTTTGTCCAGCATTTCGTCATACAATTCCGCCAGTGACGCGGTTCCTAATTTCTCGCGCACCGCCTTAATCATACTCCAAAACGCGGACAACGCGTTTGAAGCGCGTGACAATTCAGGATGCGCGCTCAAATTTTCAAGCACGTCCGCAATCGACACGCCGCCGGCTTCCGCTATCGCGCTGATTGTGTCAACAGTTTTGTCACCAATTCCTCGCGCCGGAGTGTTAAAAACACGCAAAAGCCGCAGATTATCGCTTGGATTGTTCAGCACATGCAAGTACGCAGTCACATCGCGAATCTCCATCGTATCGTCAAAGCGCGTGCCGCCGATGATACGATATGGCACTCCGCGCCGCCGCAAGGCGTCCTCAATTTGGTTGGCTTGCGCGTTAATGCGATATAAAATCGCGAAATCATTATATCTTCGCCCGGATTTTATGCCGTCAAGTATCTTTTCCGCCACAAACGCGCCCTCATCGTCAGAGGTTGGGGCGGTATACACAAAAATCGGCTCGCCCGAGTTCCCCGCCGTCCACAAAGTCTTGCCCTTTCTGCCTTTGTTGTGGCCGATAACGTGGTTCGCCGCCGCCAAAATGTTCTTAGTCGAGCGATAATTTTGCTCTAAACGTATCACAACCGCGTCAGGATATTCCTGCTCAAACTCCAAAATATTGCGTATTGTCGCGCCGCGAAAACGATAGATACTTTGATCGTCGTCCCCTACCACAAAAAAGCTGCGATGCTTTGCGGCAAGCTGTCTGCAAAGCTGATACTGCAGGCCGTTTGTGTCCTGATACTCGTCCACCATAAGTGTGCGGAAACGCCGCTGATAGTACTCCAAAACGGCGGGACATTCGTTGAAAAGACGCACTACATTCAGCAAAATATCGTCAAAATCCAAAGCGTTGGCTAATTTAAGCTTATCGTTGTATCTTTTATACAAATCCGCCTCTTTTCGTACTCTAAAAGCGTTGCCCTCGCCGCCGTAATGCTCCTCATATGTAGTCGGTACCACCAGCGCGTTCTTGGCGGCCGAAATCGTTGACATCACTAGGCGCGGCGGGAATTGCTTGTCGTCTAAATTCATCTCGGCAAGACAAGTTTTTAGTACTCGCAGACTGTCGTCCGAATCGTAAACCGTAAAGTCGCGGCTGTAGCCGATTTTGTCAATGTCGCGCCGCAGGATTTTGGAGCAGGCCGCGTGGAACGTAAACGCCCAAACGTCACGCGCCTCCGCGCCCAATTGACGCTCTAGCCGCGCTTTCATCTCGCCCGCCGCCTTTTTTGTGAAGGTAATCGCCAGCACCGACCACGGCTCAATCCCCCGCTCGCGTATAAGGTAGGCCACGCGGTCAATCAGCACGGTGGTTTTGCCGCTGCCGGCCCCGGCCAACACCAAAACAGGCCCCTCGTGCGCCGTGACGGCCTGCCGTTGCCTGTCGTTCAAGTTATCAAAAGCCAATATTTATCTCCTATCTGTTTATATCTGGTACGCCCGACTGGATTCGAACCAGCGACCTATGGAGTCGGAGTCCATCACTCTATCCAACTGAGCTACGAGCGCGTATAAGGTCATTATAACACGCCGCGAAGGGTTTGTCAAGCGCAATCTTGACTTCCCACAAGTATCGTACAAGTATATAATAAATGCGACAAGGGTTAGCCGCCTGGGTCGCATATATTTTTGGTTGTTATGTCAACTATACGGGCGAATGTCCTAATTAACCCAGTAAATAACATTTATAAGGCAAAGTTGATTTTCTTATCACTTGTAACACAAACAGGGAGGAACTGGTATGACGAAGCTACCCCATACGAAAAATGTCCCTATCAAGATTAACGGCTATTGCGGCATTTGCGCCGCTTGCCTTGAGCCGATGAAAAGCGGCGAGAGTGCGAGGATCCGAGAGGGAGGTAGACATTTCCACAAGACTTGCTTAGAGGATCGTCCCGACAACTATTACGTAAAGCTGGAACATCGGTTGCTCAAAAGAGAGCCCAAGCGCAATAAAACAGGAGGTGATCAACATAGCTAGACCATTCAAATATCTCACGCTTGAGGACAGGCTAAACATCGAGCGATGGCGGAGCGAAGGCAAGGAGCAGTTGGAAATCGCAAGGTTGTTGGGCGTTAACCGCGCTACCGTCTACAAGGAACTCCAGCGTGGTCGGCTTGACGAAATTGATAAGTTTTTCAATCCCGGATACAGCGCGGAGGTTGGCCAACGCAGATTCAGAGAGGCCATAGCGCGGCGAGGGTTACGAAAGAAGGTGGGGTAGCATATGGAGAGGGAAACTATTCCGATTGTGATTAACATTTGGCTCATCGTGCTGGTATGCACCATCGTGGCCGCCTACTTCAACATGTTTTTCCGATAATAAGGGGGCGATGCGATGGAAAGTTATGGAGTGCTTACATATCATTACAATGACGGGCGTGTCAAAGCCGAGCCGATACTGGTCTACCACGGTGCGGACGCTCCGCGAAACCGGGAAATTGAGGGCGACAGGCTGACGCGTATTCAGTGGTTTGATAGCTTGGAAATCGCGGAGAATTTCCGAGCGAACGCCGTCACACCGTCGGGTTGGTCAACACCGAGAGTGCCGCAAGCACAATGGCGCAGACACGCCAAACCCGGCGTACACCAAGCTTACAGTTGAGGAGGGTCGCGATGACCGCATTGACACGAGCTGACAGAGCCAAATTTGCGCGTAAATTCAAGCAGTACGCGGCGATTCAGGAGTTGCTCAACAATCTGCCGCAGCTTCGGCAACACGCGCAGTACACCGACCCGGAGTACCACGGCAGCTTGACCGAGTCCGACATCCGCGAGCTGATGAGCGACAAGCCGGAGCGAATGCCGAAATCCGAACGGCTGGAATGGGCGAAAAAAGTCAGCTCGACGCTGATTTGCCACGTTGACACGATGATTACGCGCTGGGAAGCAAGCTGTGACGGTACTTGGCAGGGGCGGTTGAAGCGGCGAATTATTCGCAAATTTTACTTTGAGTACGGTAACACGCTGGCTTCTATCGCGGTCATGGAGGACAAGCCCAAGGCGGTGATTGAGCAGTACCATATTAAGGCTTTGAAAGAGCTTTCGGCATTGATTTTCGGAACGGACGGCCTGTTGAAGGTCGATGGGGCGATGTACATGCTACATTTGGAGGCGGGAACGCTTCGACCCCACGGCGGCTAGACCGCCAAAGCGGAGGAACGCGATACAAACACCTCCCCTCGTGCCCTGCGCGTGGGTGGAGTGCGTCTAAAATGAGGAGGATAACTATGGCACATATTATCAGTGTTTGCAATCAGAAGGGCGGCGTTGGGAAGTCTACCACAACGCTGAACATCGGAGTGGCGTTGGCGCAGTCGGGATTTCGGGTGTTGCTGGTGGATTTTGACCCGCAAGCGTCTCTCACCGCCGCGATGGGAATTGACCCGGCTAATCAAGACGGCGTGAGCGAGATCGTGGAAGCTCTGCTGGCGCGTGTGAAGCCGGAGATTTTGCCGCTAAGTCGGCACGGGGTGGACGTTTTGCCGTCGAGTATCCGACTGTCGGCTGTCGAACCGCAGATATTTATGTCGTCGTTCGGGCGGGAATATATTTTGAGCAAGATACTTGCGGAAGTCCGCGGCGACTACGATTACATACTCATAGACTGCCCGCCCGCGCTAACAATGCTTACTATCAACGCGTTGGCGGCTTCGGACAGCGTGGTCGTACCCCTAAAGGCGAACGGCGCGGACTTCCGCGTCTTGCCGGACTTGATTGACACGCTGAACGTCGTTCGAGCCGGGACGAACCGCGCAATCCCGGTGGACGGAATTTTGCTGACGATGTACAACGGTCGGCTGAACATGACCAAGGCGATTGAGGAGGCGTTGCCGCGCTGTGAACTGCCGATATTTAACACGCGAATATCTACAGCCACACAGATTGCGGAAGCGTCCACGCAGGGCGAGAGTGTGCTGACTTACGCGCCGAAAAGTAAGTCGGCGGCAGAGTATATCAAGCTGACGGACGAGCTGTTGACTATTAGGAGGGGGTGAGCGTTGTGGGAAAATTTGATGGCTTGAGTAAGGTTTTCGCGCCGGAGGTGCTGAATAAGAGCGAGTCCCCCGCCTCGACGCTGATGACCGCGCCGCATAAGCGCGAGGAAACGGCGCAAATCCCGCTGGAGCGGCTGATTCCATATCAAAAGGAACATCCATTTAAAGCGTATGGAGATGATGAAATGGCGAGTTTAGTTGAGAGTATCAAGGAAAACGGCGTGTTGACACCATTGCTTGTGCGCCGTGCCGACGAGGACGCGTTTGACGCAACATTTGAAATACTCGCTGGGCATAATCGAGCCGAGGCCGCGAAACGGGCGGGGCTGGACACGGTGCTGTGCCGGATTTTGGACGTTGACGACGACCGCGCCGCGCTGGTTGTTGTAGAGACGAATTTAGAACAGCGCGAGAATCTCTTGCCGAGTGAAAAGGCGTTCGCGTACAAATTGCGGCTGGACGCGATGAGGCGGCACGGCGGCGATACTCGCGAGGCCGTGGCCGACGACGAGAGCGCGAGGACGGTTTCAAACTACATTCGGCTGACGTATTTGGACAAGGATTTGTTGCAGCTGGTGGACGATGGTGAGTTGTCCGTGATGTCCGGCGTGTATGTGTCGTTTCTTCCCGCCGGGCTTCAGGAGGAGCTGTACCGGGTGTTGGTTGATTTGAAATTGAAACTGTCTGTGGAGAGTGCGAAGCGTCTGAAGGAGTTGCATGACAGCGGAGATTTGAGTGCTTCGGGTGTGCGCGGTGCTTTGACGAAACCGAAAAAGGAGCAGGCGGTGTCGGCGGTTTTTGCCAAGACGTTTGGGAAGTATATCAAAAAGGCGACTAAGAAGCGGAAATTGACGGCAGAGCAATCTAATGATTTGATGGCGCGGATTCAGAGCGTGACGGATGAGTTTTTGAGTGGGATTTGAATAAAAATAAAGCGGTGATTTGCGGGGAATTCGCAATATTTACAACGATATAATGCCGATATTCCCGCAAATACCTGAAAAATATCAATACTTACAGATTCCCGGCAAAGTTTGCCGAAACTAGGCGAGGAGGACGCAAAATGAGCGAGTTTCTTTTGACTGTCAGCAACTTCATATATGGCAATACAGGGGTTACGACATTGCTCATGTTCTTAATCTGCGGCTCGAACTTGGGATTGCCCATATTTATGCTTGTTTCAGAGCGAGATGAAGGTCGGCTATATATCGCTTATGTTATTACAGTAATAATCAATCTCGCTTTTTTCGTCTTGGCACTTTTCGCGTTGTTTTCTTGCGATGATGAGATTGGGCATGTTGCAATCTGGAGCGCGGTTCCACTACTACTTGCTTTTTGGCCTTCGCTTTGGATTTTATATTCTCATACGCAAAACGCTTGGTTTGATAGTATCTAAGACGCTTGAAATTTGCGTAACAACAATCCAAAATGCGCTGTACAACAAACAGTATGACTATTCCAAACCTCGTTACTCCACTATACCACAGAGCTTCTCAAAAATCAATATAGGAGCGTGATTTTTTATGGTCGCAACTATGAATCAAAATGAATTGCAAGCGCGGCAAGACGGGCGTATTGATGTATTCTACGCGCTGAAAGAAAACGGTGCTTCGGATTTTAGTATGCTGAATACGGCAAAAACAATGAAATTGAGCAAGCAGGAATACTCTGAAATAAAGGCCGCTGTCAATGCGCGTTGGAAGGACGACCCGCACAGTTTGCCGTTTAGAGTTTCCGTCAATTATGATACTTGGGGCGACGCGGCTGGCCGCTGGGAGGGGTATAATTATATGGACGAGGCGATAGCCGACGCACGGTTGTTGGCGAAAAGTTGGCAGTCCGACCTCAACAGCTCGGTTCGTGATACAGCCCATGACGCGGAACGCATAAAAAGCTACTCAATTGAGAAGTATTTTTACGATGAAGACGGTGAGTATGAATACTGCAATACTCTTGGAGAAGTCACAGCGGAATTCACGCCGAAAAAAGGTCATGCAAGCCGTGAGGGTATCGGTGCTTGGAAAACTACATTTGAAATGTCTCGCGAGGGTGTTGAAGAGGCTAAGAAAGACGCTAAAGCGATGAGAACATTGGATAATGATCCACCTGCCGACAACGCAAATTCCCCGGAACAACAAGCTCGGCGTGACGGACGTGTGGATGTGTTTTATGCGTTAAAGCAAAAGGGTGTGGGGAATACCGAAATGCTCCGAACGGCAAAAACGATGAAATTGAGTAAGCAGGAATACTCTGAAATAAAGTCCGCTGTCAAGGCGAGAGACATCGCGGAAGTCCCTCCAATGCCGTTGGGCAAGGGTTCCGGCTTGACGTTAGAGTGAAAAATGAAATCGGCGTTTCGAGGGTTATTTGCAATATTTCAGACTGCTAATCTGAATATTGATGGCTGAAACTCATGATAATCGCAACGTATTCAGATTCCCGGCAAAGTTTGCCGAAACTAGGCGAGGAGGACGCAAAATGAGCGAGTTTCTTTTGACTGTCAGCAACTTCATATATGGCAATACAGGAATCTTTGTGATGATTATGTTTTTAGTCTGCGGTTCAAACTTAGGATTGTCAATATTCATGTATGTTTCAAGGCGTGCGCGAGAGGGGCTTCGGGTATATTTCGTATATTTGATTACAAAAATAATCAATGTGGCTTTTTTCGTGTTGGGCGTTTTCGCGGTATTTTCTTTCGACGATAAGATTGGACTCGCCGCAGCTTGGAGTCTGGTTGTCCTACAGCTTGGTTTTTGGCCTTCGTTTTGGATGATGTATCTTCACGAAGACTTTTGGTATAATCGCTAAGAAATTTGAAATGCGCATAGCAGTAATCTGAAATGTAATGAATGGCCGCCAGTATGAATATTCCAATCATAAAAAGAGCCAATGAAAGCAAAGACAGTGCCGCGATAGAGACGAATTCTAAATTCGAGATACTCTCCACGGCGGGGCGGCACTCCCTATGGTGTCGCCCCGCCGCTCGCCCCTCTAAAGCGGGGAGATTTCGAGCAAAATGAAACGGGCAATATCACAGATTTTCGATACTTTAGCAACACTATATATTGCCGTTTTTGCGATTATCTACTATAATTCGCAACATCTATAAATTCCCGGCAAAGATTGCCGAAACTGCGAAAGGAGCGTGATTTTTATGGACGCACGACTAATCCATCTACCACAACCATCAGAAGCCACGCTCTCATTTAACAAGAACCTCAAAATCACGCAGAATCACCGTTTTGTGTTCAATTTCGCGAATGAACACGGCGGTGTTTTTAGTTTCGCAGACTATCATAAATATCTGCAATCCAACCCAAGCATAGCTCCGAAACTACGCGAAAATATGCTGAAATGGTACAAAACCACCATCGCGAATTTGGAGAAGTCCGGGTATGTCAAATGCGTACGTCCCGATGTGTATCAATTGAATGTCACAGCGCAGGAGTGGATAAACGCGCCGAAAGCTACACTGGATTTTGTGCCGGGCAGGAATCATTTGAAGCTATTAGGCAAACATTTTGATGGTATTCTTTCTTCTGTTTCGCTGAAATCAGAGTACAAGGACAAGTCTCCGCGTGAACGGGAGCGGCAGTCTAAAATGATAGACGGAATGTTACGGAAGCTTGTTGCAAACGGGTACTTGGAGCGTGATGGCAGATCGGAGTATAGACTTACGCTCCAAGGGTTTGAAACACTTGTTGATACGCCGAAAGCTGTAGTCCCTCCGCAGCTTGAAAAGTCGTTTAAATTCGGCGCGGAGCATTACAATCTGTGCAAACAGCATAAAAACGGCCATGTCGGATTGGTGGATTTGATTCGTGCGGCGCGTGTGGAGATTGTTCAGAAACGAGACAACGCGCTGGAGAAGCTGGAGCGTAGCATTTACGAGTTGGAAAGCGGCGGTTATATCGCAAAAATTGACGATGGCGTGTTCAAATATACTCTGCGTGGCGCGGCCGCCGCCTTGCTCTGTCCTGAAAATATGACGATGAGTGCGCACGGTTTGCTGTTTGAGCATAAGGAAAGTTTGATTGAGATGGATACATTGAAAGCCCCTATATATCAGATGTTTGATAGCAAATCCGAAAGTGCCGAGACCGCTGTTTTGAAGCATATCGGCGAGCTGTGTGATAACGGTTATTTGATACAAAAAGGTGATACCTATGAGCTGACGCGTGAGGCTAAAAGGAAGCTGTGGGGCTGGGAGCAATTTGAGGCAAAACCGAAGTCATCTCCCAAGCTTAAAATCACGGCGTTCGACCGCTTTGTATTAGAAGTCGCGGACGAAAACGGACGTATCCGCGACGACTTTCTCGCCGCGCATGAGCGCAAGGACAGCATAGCACGGCGTGTCGCAACGTTTACACAGGTTGGGTTTATCCAAGACGGCGTAATCTCAAAAGCGTTGGAATCGCAGATAAAATGCGCGGTCGCGTTGCAACGCTCGAAAAAACTGACGCTGGATACGCTCACGCCGTATCACAAAAAACTGCTTACTGATATGCGGCTGTTTTTGAATCTAAAACCCGGGCAGATACTGAAATATGTGTATGGCAACGATAAGAACCTATTCAGCATTGATATTGAATTGTTGCAACGGCATGGCGTTTTGGAGTTTGATAAAAACTCGAATGTGTATATCTTAGGTAAACACGGCGTGTCGCTGTCCGGGGCGTTGTTGCCGAACGCGAAATTTTATAAGTCAAAAGTGCATACGCGTCCGGCCGAAATTCGCCATGACGCGTTGCTATATTCTGCGTTTAAGGAGTGGGAGCGTGAGTTGCTGGAGAGCGGCGGCAAAGTGACGGAAGTGCTGACAGACCGCATGTTGCGCTCCGCCGACGCGAAGAAGTACGGCGCAATGACGGGCGATTATCCTGATTTACGAATCGCGTACAAGGACAAAAAAGGCGTGTCGCATAGTCATGATATTGAGATGGATTGCGGGTATGACGCGAAGACGATTGCGAGTAAGTTGTCCGCGTTTACAGGAGGTGTTTCTTGGTGTTGTTCTACCCTGAAACAGGCTGTTAAGGTGGCGAATATGGCCGGAGATAAATCGAAAAGATTGAATAAGCATAAGTCGTTGAGTATTTCGTATATTGACGCGAGTGGGAATGTGCGAAAGTTGAAATGGAGTTGAGCGTTGTGTTGAAGTTTGTGCGGCATATTTTCGAGCGAGATATGAGCCGGAATATATTTACGATATGGCGCGGCTGGCTGGTTTTTGCGATGTGGATAATTCAAGGCGGGGTTACTATTGCGTTTGATGTTTATAGAAGCAACTATATACTATGGGGTTACAGGCTGTGGGTTGATAGTATTGCTATAGTATTGATAGCAATTGCGTTGCGAGTTGCTTATGTTTTTTTAATGCGTCAAGCTGTGATTGACTGGCTGAAAACGCCGATGAAAACCAACAACAAGGAGTTTGCTATAATTGCGATTACGTTTGCAAACATATGTTTGCTTGCTATGGTTAAATCATTCAGTTGCGGGTTTTCAGTGTTACTGCTAAATGCATTGATAATATGGTTGAAAATCTACATAATCTCAAACAACTAAAAGGAGCGTGGCACGACATGTCAGAGCCGTTAACCGCTACCCAGCGCGACTTAATCCAAGCGACCGCCGCGTATGGCGGCTACGTTGCGCGTGGAATGGTGGAATTGCACCGCCCGGATTTAAGCGATAGATACATCAAAAAGCTGTTGAGCAGTCTTGCGGATTCAGGATATTTGCGGCAGGCGGCTTACGTTCCGTACAAAGAGCAACGCGTGTATCAAGTTACGTCTGTTGCTTGCAAATTCTGCGGTTGTCCGAACTCGCATATGCGCCGAAATCACCAGCCGGATACCATGCGTAGATACCTGCTTCGGTCGCACTTTTTGTTCGCCAACGCGCCATTTTCGGAGTACAAGCCGCTGTCTGATACGGCGGGACGCATAGCGTATTTCAATCAGCGCGGCGTGAATAACACACTTTTGCCGAGTAAAGTCAATAAAAGTACTACAATTGTTCAAATTGAAGAGCCGATTTTGACGTTTCAGCCATTCGCTCCGAAGGGCGGTGTGTGCGTGGTGTTCGTGGATCGCCCGACGGGCGACCCGTTGAAACAGCTGATGATGTGGCTCGACCGCTACATGCCATTGATACGCTCAAAAGCGTTGCCGCTTGTCTTTCTCTCCGTCGTCGAGGATAGCGCGAGGGGTGTGTTGTATGAGAACTTGTACAAGACGATTCGCACGAGGACTAAGTTGCCGAAGTTTAGTAGTTTTTCAATAGAACATGCCTATAATTATTGCGGTTTTGAATAGAGCCTTGACAAAGCAGGCTAAATTTGATATATTGGGAGTGACGATATGGCAACTCAGATAACGCTTAGACAAAAACCCGATCCGAGCGAATTTAAGGACTATCAGCACATGACGGCACTAACTGCCGAGCAAGAGGGCGCAGTTAAGGTTTTGCAAGAGCAAGCTAACATCTTCTTGGAATACATCTCTATTCCAATGAGCAAACGTCCCTTTGACGGCGGTCAGCTTGTCTACGATTATTTCAGAACCGCCGTAGCCGCGCTTTGGCTCTCGGTTATTAAGTTGGGGTTGGTATATGATGAAATTTATCAAGAAGTCAAGCATTACATCAGCGTAACGCATGGGATAAAGCCGAAGCTGGAGCTATCGTATCAAGACTTATACAGAGCGGTTTGGGACTTGTATATCTTGCTTAACGCCTACGACCACGCGATATGGAACGACCCGATTGAAAATCGCCGTAGTAAGCTGTACGACCATGATGTGTTTTGGAACGCGAAACCCGGTGACGGTTATCCGGGTTGATTTGTTAGATGAATCACGGAGGTATGTGGAATGTCAAATGTAGCGGTTGATGAAAACGGAAAAAGCTATTATGCTGACAGGTACGAAAGCTGGAGAGTTCACCCCAAACAGCTATATTGTCCTAACAGTCAGTGTAACTGTAAACTGCGCCTAAAAAATCTTTACGGGTCAACCGCTCCGTATTTTTCGGCTTCTCCGTCACATCCACATCGTGTGAATTGCGAATACGCAAACTCAGCACCGTCAGCGGCGACGGTAAACGCAAGCGGCTTTTCGCCGGATAAGCTTCTGGCTGACCTGCTTCGCACATCGGAAACATACAGCGCAAGTAATAAGAAACAGCCTAAGCAATCAAACCACGGGACGGAATCCGGGATTACATCAGCGCGGCAATTGTATCTGTTTTGCCGCGATAATGACGATGAAACTATCGTGAGCGGCTCTCATATTTGGCAATTCTACAAGCATAAACGCAATCAAGACAAACACGATAATTCGCGTAATCAAATCAGACTTGACGTGTTGGGCTTCTCTAATTGTAATTGGAAGAATCGCGACAAAGTAACGGGCGAGTTACTGATTTGGTGCTGGTTTCCGCATGACGAGGAAGTCGAGCGTATACGGCTTGGATTTGAGGACAACGAGGCAGGACGCGGCTTAATGCGCGATTTCTGCCGAAAACTCAATCCGATAAAAGATTCTTGCGGCCACGCTTATATCGCCGTTTTCGGCAAGTGGGACGGCAAGCATTGTTCGATACAGTCAAAACGACAGATATACCTTATCACGCAACGTCCCTCGTAAAGCGCGGGACGTTGTTTTTACGTTTTTTCTACTGTTTTTACATTTAATTTGCTCTTTTCCGAGTTCCTACTAAGTGCTTCACTAGGTCTTATTAGGGAACAGGGCGACGAGCCTTAAAGTGCTAGAAACCACAGGTTTTTTCAACTGTTGTGAGTTAAGTTTTTGGTTGAGTGTGGGGCTTAGACACCCACAACGACCGCACCGAACCGCTGAAGCGGTTCGGGCTGGCAGGCAGGGTAAACCCTGCCGCCTCTTATGGGGTGTAAAGAGCCGCCCTCGCGGTCGGCACAGCAAAGACGAAAGTGACGTTTGCCGATATTCTAAATGTTTTGTGTTAATAACTTGAGCATTACAGTGTGAAACACCTAGAAATCGCAACGTCTACAGATTTCCGGCAAAGATTGCCGTAATTGATGTTAGGAGGCTAAAAATATGTTGCTTAACTTCGTTGTTGGAATGATCTCTGGCGGGGCGATCGGCTTGATGGTCAATCACTTAACAGACAGAAAAGATAAAGAACAGTATAAACCCTTGAATAGATTAGAAACAGCCATTGGAGTGTCGACTGCCACCGACAGCCTAACCCGGCAACACGAGCATATACAGCAACTGCTTGTTAGAGCGACTGGCATATCTCTTGAATCAGATGCTCCAAATCTTTCGGCGCAAATGCAAAACATACTCACGATAATTTCCTCAATTGAGGAGCGGCTTGAATGCAGAGAGTTGGGTAGGTATTTCACGGCTTTTTTGGACGCAAATACCGCGCTATGCGCTGAATGGAAGATTGTTTATGAGCGCAATGCGGAGTTGATCCGTGAAAATGAGCGATTAAAACTTGAGATGGATAGGGAAAACGAAAATGGCGTTTAAAGGGTTATTCGCAATGTTTTAAGCGAACTAAGTCTGTTATTTGTATTGAGTTCAGAGAAAATCGCAACGTTTTCAAACTTTAGGCAAAGATTGCCGAAACTGATGTTAGGAGGCTGAAATATGTTGGAAATATTTATTGAAGCTTTTATTTGCGTGGGCATGATAACCGTTATAGGCGTGGCAATCAGCTTGGCGATTAGGTTGGTGATCCATTACTTCACGCAATTGAAAGCCGAAGCTCCAGAGCTTTATTACCGTTTGCTTCGCTCTGACGAGGACGTACAAAGCCTTAATACAGAGTTCAGAAACTATCAAGACTGTTTCAAGGTGAGCATAGACACTCGAAGCGATATTATTGACGATGAGACATTGCCAACGATGGGAAGACCAGCGAACAACAGCAAGACAGCAATATTCAGCAAAATTAACTGTGAAGAATTTTCCATTGAGGGCAAGCGCTGGGTGTTTATCTCTATCAACAACAAGTCTGATAGCGGCTATCATATTATAGCGTCAGCAGGCGGACGTGACATTTCTTTGATCAATTGGATATATTCTGATATTTGCGCAAAACAAAAGGTGTCTCTTTTGATGGAATTAGGCGATAAAATTGACATATTCACGTTCCATTCGCAGAAACAAAAATACGAGTATGCCCTATCAGGACAACCCGGATGGCTACCATATAAAGTTGTAGGCAAAAACATCATATAGGCACATGCTCAAAATGGCAAAAACAACCCGCCAGATTTCTCTATGCCCTCTTGACAGACGTGATATAATATAAATGGAGAGTGACTTATGAACGATAGGATACACGCCCTGCTGGTCGAGGCAGACGAAGAACACCCGTGGCCGCTTAGCGATGTGCTGTTCTCCAAGATTTTCGAGAACGAGCAACACGCCGGAATTGCCATGCGCGGCTTGATTAACGCGATATACGCGGACAGCGGTCAGCCGCTGATTGAATCAGTCGTGCAAATGCGTAGCCAGACCACGGAACTTGCCGGAGCTTATATGCGCGGCTGTCGCGTAGACGTGTTGGCCAAGGACGAGAACGGCGACTTCATCAGCACGGAGGTGCAACTCAGCAATGTCAAAACGATGAACGACCGCAGTTTGTTCAACTTCGGCAACATCATACAAAATGAAACGCCGAAAGGCGCGTCGTATGACGAGTTACCGGCCGTAACAATGGTGAATATTCTCGGCGACAACATCAGACCGAATCACGCGGGCTACCATCATCGAGCGGCGGTTATGTACACAGATGAGCCATACGAAATTGCGGCTGAGAACTTCAAAATGCATGATATTGAGTTGCCGAAATTCCTGGCGAAGCTGGACGGTGGTCGTCCATCGCCGGAGGACGGCGAGCTGGCGCGGTGGCTGTACGCTTTGACGATGGGCTATAAAGACCCGGAATTTGCAAAGGAGGTATCAGAAATGGACGTTGGCTTGCAAGAATTTATGAGCAGATACGACATTGTGTCTGCTGACAAAGATGTCCGCTACTCATATCACAATTGGCGAGTCGGTCAGATGGACGAACGGCAACGCCAAAAGGACGAACGTCAACGACTGCGTGACGCGAAGCTTGAGGGGAAGCTTGAGGGGAAGCTTGATGGACACATTGAAGCGTTCTATGCCATGAAGCTCAATGGCTTGACGGATTTCCAAATGCTCAACATGGCTAAAACGATGAAGCTTGGGAAAGGTGACTACGCCGCAATCAAGGCCGCCGTGAACACACGGTTTGAAGCTGAACGCCCGCCCACGCCGCCGGATAAGCCCGCCGGCATGACGCTGGAATGAAGAAATGAAAACGGTGTTTTGCGGGTTATTCGCAATGTTCATAGCGATATAAACTCGTGATTTGCGCTAAACACCCGATAATCCGCAACGTCTAAAGAATCTCGGCAAAGTTTGCCGAAACTGCATACAGCGCGACAAAAGGCATGACTTGCAGTCATGCCTTTTTGCAACTCCCCCACTTGACAAACCACATACCAACACATATAATAGGAGGCAGGACATGGACATCAACCACGATAAAATTCTAGCAAACAGCGCGGACGTTTACAGCGCGGAATATGCGACGTGCGATAATTGCAATGAAACTGTACTTTTCGCCTTTCGAGACAGCAAGGGCAATGAATTTTCGATAGGCTTGTCCACTGTGCTGGATTGTGTGGCTTTCGCGATTATGAACGGTGATTTGCCGAAACTACCCGTAGAGTGGTGCCGTACGGCAAGCAAGAGATACGATGGACGCATAGATAATATCGAAGTTTGGAGTATATCTGATTCAACATAGGCGGTGAGTTATGAAGCATGTAAAATTTGAAAACGGAGTTCACTCGAAGCGATACGTTGTAGATAGGGGCATTTTTGAGCAGATTACCGATGGTGCGTATCCGTTTGTGCA
>BNZR01000015.1 GCA_026001245.1 Clostridia bacterium | reverse complement strand
ATGGAAGCGGGTGCTTGATGGGTTCGGCAACCACGACCCCGGCAAGGGCAGACACCAAGGCATGATGCCGCAGTGGGATTGTCTGCACCCCGGACGAACATGGGCGGCAAAGCTTCAACCCTGCGCCAACACCGCCGAGCAGTTGGCTGAGCGAGTGGAGAAGTATTTGGGCGAGACTTCGTTTGCGGAGGTTAATTAACTGTCAGAATCCTGAAACGCCTTGTGGTGGTTGAGTTAAAGTAAGGTCACATTGAAGCTGAGTTCGTCGGTCAGATGGAGTTATGCCCTTAAATGGTTGAACCGCTACGAGTGGCATGAAGGCGAAAACGAGCCAAATGGTTTGATTCTCGCCGAGGGCAATCGCGAGCATATAGAATTCCTCGAAAAGGAGAAGACGGGAGTCATGGCGCTCAGTATTGGACAGCTTTGCTGCCGAATTCTGGTTTGAGCAGAAGATTTACACGATACTGGCTGAAACCCGTGAGCAGTTGGAGCGGGGGAAGTTGCTGCTTGGTGGGACGTTGGACGCACTTAAATCGCCGGGAGTGGATGGTGTTTAGATATGATGGCATTCAAAACTAACGACTCAGGCAAGAAGTAAAGGAGGAAACAAAAGTGCCGCATTGCAACAAACAAATGATTTCATTCTTCTTGACGACCAAGTGTCGTCTGCGTTGTAAATATTGCTATAATCAGGAAGAAAGAGAGCGATTGGAAGAACGTTCTCTTTCCATAGATATCGCGAAGGTCGGAATTGATGAATATTTTGAAAACAATGCGAGTCGGCATATTCGCTTCTATGGACCAGGGGAACCGACGGAAGAGTTCGAACTTATGAAAGGGATTACTGAATATGCTCAACAGAAAGCAAACGGAACTGCAATTACGACTGAAGTACAGACAAATGGAACGTTTAGTGCTGAAGTAAGAGATTGGATGTTAGACAACATCAATATTGTTTGGGTATCGTTTGACGGCACACCCGAATTTCATGATAAGCAGCGACCATTTGCCGATGATGTGCCGTCATCACCACTTATCGAGGATAATATAAGATGGCTTTTAGCACATAAAAATAATAGAAACTTGATGGTAGGTGGAAGAGTTACTGTTACCGATTTAAACAACAACCATCATAACCAAATGGTTGACTATTTCAAAGGTATGGGTATTGACTATGTATGGTCAGATCCTGAATTTCCGCCTGTCGGCAAAAAACCTTTCTGCGATGATAGTGATGCACAAGGAAAGTATCATTTTGACATGGATACATATGTTACCAACTATATCGAAGCATATCGCTATGCCAAACAATATGGCATGTTTTACGGGAGCTTCTTAATATGTAATTTTGATGCAGAAACAAATGTCAATTGTCGTTGTTGCACGCCTGTACCTCATTTAACTCCTGATGGCTACGTTTCCGCTTGTGATTTGGTTGTTTTCGGTTCGGATGCCAATCACATGGATAGTTTCATTTATGGGAAGTACGACGAAAAAACGAAGTGCTTTATTTACTTCCCAGATAAAGTGAAGGCTCTTCAGGACAGAAATACTGACAATATTCAACATTGCAAGACCTGCCCTGCTTTATTCCATTGTAGTGGGTACTGTCCAGGCGAGGTTCTTAATGAAACAGGAAAACTTGATGGTGTTAAACCTGCTGCATGTAGAGCAGTTAGGAAACTTTACAGTGATTTATATGCCGAGATTGAAAGCGATCTACTTGGCAGCCCTTTCCCATATCCACATCCATGAATATGGAAGGAGGAAAAAAATAAGTGCAATCACAACAACAGGATAATTTGACGATTGATAGATTTGAGAAATTGAGTGATGAGGAAATCAAGCAATACGTCAATAAGAATGAAAAATCTGATCTCGCAGAGTTGCTAATTCTGATCAAAAAAAAACGTGCTGTGTGCTGGGAAGATAGAGCGATATTGCAAATGGTTGAAAAGTCTCCTCTAACGTTTTGGGCAAGCAATAAAGCATACACAGTTGTTCTCTGGTCTGGCACTTGCAAAGAGACCTACCGTCGTGATCTTCTTGGCAAACCATTCCCGGAGATAATGAGCGTTTTTGAGCGTTCGCAAGCTATGACAGACAGCCTAAGTGTAATTGAGGCTGATGAGAATAAGTTAGAGCCGTTACTTGCGGACTTTAAAAACTACTATACAAAGGACTTGCAAGGGTCAAGAGCAGCAGACTTTAGCCTTGTTACAAACAGCATGCAACTGATTAACGATGAAACAGGTGAAAAATACTATGCAGAAATTGGTTTACCCATTGATTTAGAAAAAGCGTTGGAAGTTCATCAGGAGCGGCAAAGAGAATTTGATGAACGTGTAAATACGTTTAAAACTGATGTGGCTTCCTTACGTAGTAGATTTACAGCGGATATCAATGCGCTTCGTACTCGTTTAAATAACGAATTTGGTCTTTCTTCAAAACAGAAAAAAGACCTTAGAAAGAGACTTGATGATGAGAAGGTATGCATTACCGCTAATCTGGATAAAAGCGAGAGAGCGTTTGATTTCGCACAGTTTTTGCAAGACAATGAGGATGCCATTGTTTCGTCGATTCAGAAACTTAGCTATGAAATCGAGAACGCAACAAATAAAGTAGCCACTGTCTCGGAATCAGAACAGCAGGAAAACCCGGAGACCTTAAAGGTTGATATTGAACACAAGAAGGAACTTGTACAAACAACATTTGATAGCGAAATACGCAAGAAGACATCCGCAAATATAATTGATGACGCCGTAGATAAGCAACGTAGTGAACAGATTGTAATTTTTCAAAATAGACGAGATGAATTTATTAGAAGATTAACTAACATGAGGGAATCTGTTGATCAGTCTACAAGCTATGCCCTAACCCTTTTTAGAAAAGAATTGAGCACAATCGAATCCGAAATGCGTATATTTATCGATGATGTTAACAAAACGGAGGCGAAAACAAAAAATGGCAAGAAAAAATGAGAGCTTTCACTGCAAGGTATTTCGTATAGATACAGAATACTATACTTTTATTAGCGGTGCATTAATCTCCATGCCACTCACACTGCTATTCGAAGCAACAGATAATTATAGAGAACCTGCTTTTTGGATAGCACTCTGCTTATCTGTATTTTCAAGCTTTCTTTGCTTTAAGCTGTCAATTGTTTTGAAAGAGGTGAACGAAATTTACAACTCAAACAAAGCTGGTACTGGGGATACTGCCACAGCATGGAATAGCGCAATTAATGAGAAAAGAACGTCGTGTATCGTATATTTATCACTAACAATTTTGACAATTATCATCGCGATAACCTGCGTTTTTCTGATGCAGTTTATTGATAGCACTGTTGGTAAGGTCATCGAAGATACTGCTTCGCAAGCTGTTTCTTCAATCCAATAAGAATTCAAGGAGGTAACATCATGAAAAAAGTAGCATTGATCACTGGGGTATCCCGAAACATTGGCAAAAGCATATGCCGAAAGTTTTTGACAGAAGGCTATCAAGTAATTGGCACATACAATGCAAGCCAAGAAGCTGCTGAAAAACTCAGGGACGAGTTCAGCGATTTGACATTGTATCAGGCAGATTTTCGCGATGAGGATTCAACAACAGCTTTTATTGAAAAGATGAAAGCATACAGTTTCGATGTTATCGTTAACAATGCGGGAACAATGAACTTGACCGAAGACGATGATATTGTTCATGAATTCCGAAGCTTTTCACTTCCTTCCTTTGAAGCGGTGATGCGATGCAATTTTTATGCACCACTGCGTATCTGCATTGAACTGCAAGACCATATAAACGAAGGCGGGACAATCATTAATATCGCCAGTACGGACGGCATGCTCGCTACCTATGCAAGCCTTTCCTACTCTGCGAGTAAAGCTGCCTTAATCAATGTCAGCAAGAGTTTGGGCAACAATTTTTACCCTAAAAATAAAGTTCGCGTTATTGCGATTTCACCGGGCTGGATTATGTCGGATGACGACAGCAGTATGGGTAGCGACGAAAATTCAGCCGGAGGGAAAGCAGGAATACTCTCTCCGATTGGAAGAAATGGTTATACTACCGAAATCGCCGAAAAAGTCTACGAGCATGTCGTGTCTAAATCTATTCTCGATAATGGAAACAACTATGTGTATGACGGCGGATTTACTAACTATGATGTTATTTATTGGGAAGAAGCAAATGGTGTCTCCTTACTCCGAGATATCACAGAAGTAAAAAAAGAGATGGATGAAAAAGGAGAATGAACTGATCATGACGTCCCCTAAAAGCGATGGCTTTTTGACTCGAGGTGAGCATGAGAAACACTACGGCACTATAATCATGTTTCCTGAGAGAAAAGACATATGGCGAGATAATGCAGTTCATGCTCAACAGTTGATTCTTGATTTGGCTAATACCATAATCGGCTATGAAGATGTGATTTTTTGTGTCAAACCGCATCTTCGTGGTCTTGTACGAGATCGACTTGACAGTAGAGTGCAAATATTTGAGGTTGATTACGATGATATTTGGGCGAGAGATATTGCTCCCAATTTTGTTGTTAGTCAATCAGAGATTCGGGCAGTTTGCTGGAACTTTAACTCTTGGGGGGGGCTGAAAGAAGGGGCGTACTACCCTTGGGACAAAGATGCGGCCTTTGCTAAAGCGCTTTCTGACTATCTTGGAATAAAACAATATATCATCAATGACGTCGTGTTAGAAGGCGGCGCAGTTATTGCTGATGGTACTGGCACTATCTATACCACAAAGAATGTATTGCTTAACAAAAACCGAAATCCCGGAATGGCTCTTCGACAAATTGAGGATTATCTATACGAGTATTTCTGTGCTGACCGGATAGTGTGGTTTGAAGACGGATTAGCACTTGATGAAACAAATGGGCACGTTGATAACCTTTGTAGCATTGTTCGACCAAGCGAGCTTTGTATGGCATGGACGGATGATGCTAATGATCCTCAATTCGACGTATCTCGGAAAGCCCTTAGTGTTCTAAATGCAAGCGGAACTGTTAGAGTATTATACAAAATGCCAATGCCTTCTCCACAGTTTATTACTGCAAACGAGGAATATGGTCTTGAACAGACATCAACTTCAACACATAGAATTGAAGGCTTTCAATTAGTTCCATCCTATATCAATTATTATTTGATTAATGGGGCGGTTATTTTTCCTACGTTTCAGTGTGATGAGGATGCCGATGCTTTAAATATAATAGAAAGAGTTTTCCCAGATAGAGAGATTATACCGTTTTATGCTCGCGAGCCTCTTATCGGCGGTGGAGGGTTTCATTGTATTTTGCATGAAATTCCGAGCACATTATAGAGATGGAGGAACAAATGGTATACTCATATCTAACGCCAAAAGCAATTGAACGAGAAGAGGCTATTAATGGGCGTGGTTCTTTTGCTATAGAGTCTATAGCAAAGGGTGAAATAGTTTTTATAAAAGGTGGATACATACTAACTCGTGAAACTATGCTAATAGAAAAAATAGGGTACAATTACTGGCCGTTAAGTGATGATCTTTTTTTAGCCCCCATGAAAGATTCTGGAAAAGACGAAATAGCCCGTATTTTGCTTCGTGTAAATCACTCATGTAACCCCAATTGTGGTTTACGCGGGGAGATTACAGGAGTTGCAATGCGTGATATTAAGGAAGGCGAGGAGTTGACAATGGACTATGCCATGTTAGACGATGATCCTGATGTGAATTATAATTTGCAGTGTACATGCGGTGATCCAAGTTGTCGCGGTACGATAACAGGGCGAGATTGGCTACGTCCAGAGTTACAGAAAAAATATAAAGGGTATTTTGCTGTCTATTTGCAAGAAAAAATAGATAAGTATAGTGCCGATGCTATAATTTAAAGTGAGCTACGCCCACAACCAAATAGAATGGTGATTTATGTGCCATGAATTTTCTTGTTGTTTTATAGCGTTTTTCAACCGTAAGATACTAATACCATGTACTTCACATTTTAAGCAAAGAATAAATCATGTGGAAATGCACCATCTTTTGACGGCTCATTCAAAGATTTGACGGAAGTCCATCGAGGTGTGCATTTTATCAATTTGTAGTAGATTCAACCAAACGATGAAGAGTCGAACTCAGGCAGATTTCGGCGGCAGTATGGGGTGTGCAAAATATAACGATTACTCCCGGAAGATAGTACAGACGAGCGACCACCCTGACGAAAACCCGATATTCTAAAACGCGAAAAGCCCTAAAAGCCCGCAAAAAAGCGAATTTTGCGGGCTTTTTGACATTCGTGATTTTATCAATACTGAGCAGAAGATTTGGATTGGCAACCGCCCGCCGTACTCGTTATCTGCCTTGTCGCAAAGAAGATTGAACAGTTGCGAGTACATCAGCGCGGCGACGAAATTGAACGTCGTGTCCGTGTCGGAAATGATAATGAACAGCGCGGTCTTGCGGTCGCCGAGCGTGTCAAGCTCCATTTCATCGAAGCTCATAACCTCTGATAGCCTTTGTCAAGAGGTCAAATGGAACTTTTTCATCTTTCTACGCGAGAGGGTCAATGAAAATGACCATTTGAAACGGTCAACGAATCGTGGTCACGCAACAATTTGACCGAATTATTTTCTAACTTTCTATTGACAAAATGGCTTTAATCTGTTAGAATGTAAGAAAGTATATTCGGAGGTGCAAGAGTGATTTACAGGGAAAGCGAAACTGCTGAATTGAAACAACAGCTTACCGACGATATAAAATTAGAGGTTATGGCTTTTGCTAATAGCGACGGCGGAGCGGTTTATGTCGGTGTTCACGATAACGGCGAGGTGCTTGGATTGGAAAACGCGCAAGAGGATTTGCTGTCCGTTAATAACTCACTGCGCGACAGTATTAAGCCCGATATTACGCTGTTCGCTCACAGCCACATTGAAGCGGTTGACGGCAAAGAAATAATCATTATCGACGTTCAGCGCGGCACTAATCGCCCGTACTACATTGCGGGCAAGGGCATACGCCCGGAGGGCGTGTACGTTCGCCACGGCGCGGCTTCTGTTCCTGCGACCGATACGGCGATTCGCAAGATGATTCGCGAAACGGACGGCGACAGCTACGAAAAGCTGCGCTCCGTTGAGCAAAGTTTGGATTTCACTTCCGCGTCAGCGGAGTTTGCCAAGAGAAACGTGCCGTTCGGCGCGGCGCAAATGGGAACGCTCGGTATGGTAAGCGTTGACGGAGTTTTCACCAATCTCGGCTTGCTCTTGTCGGAGCAATGCGTTCACACGATTAAAACCGCCGTGTTTCAAGACACTACACAACAGATATTCAGCGACCGTCACGAATTTAGCGGCTCGCTTTTCAGTCAAATTAACGACGTTTATGATTATCTCGATATGCACAATCAGACGCAGGCGACATTTGATAAACTGCTGCGGATAGACCGCCGCGACTATCCAGAAACCGCTTTGCGCGAGGCGCTCCTAAATGCCGTCGTTCACCGCGAGTACGCTACAAGCGGAAGCGTGTTCATAAAGATATACTCCGATCGCGTTGAGTTCATTTCGCCGGGCGGCTTGATGAACGGTATTGAGATTGGCGATATTATGAGCGGCTATTCCGTGTGTCGGAACGCTAATCTCGCGGCTGTTTTCTACCGTTTGCAGTTGATTGAAGCCTACGGAACGGGCATTTTGAAGATATTTGAAGCCTATAAAGCCGCACCGAAGCAGCCGAAGATTGACATTACGCCGAATGTTTTCAAGCTGACGCTCCCGAACTTGAACGCGGTCACGGCGAGTGTTGACCCCACGCCACAGGATTCCGTGTTGCGCTACGTCCGCGAACACGGCTCGATTAGTCGAAAGCAAGCGGAAGATTTACTTGGCGTGTCGCAAACGGCGGCGGGGGTTGTACTAAAGAAAATGATAGACAACGGCGAATTGTCAAAATCGGGGCGTACTCGGCAGATAAGATATTTCGCAACAGAAAAATAGCGCGGATTAAAGGCAAATTAAAGGTACGCATAGTAGAATCTCTTAATAGGCGATTGCGAAACCCCTAAAAAATGGTCAATCACAGGAGATTTTTGTCACGTACCCCCCTACGCTGGAAAATTTCCAAATCGTCCCAAACGGAGCAGCTAGCAAAAATTGCATAAACGAAAAGCACATTTTCACGCGAAACGGCGCAAAATAGTGGAGGCAAGACAGTGCAACTATAAAAGTTATAAACCCCTATAGTCACTAGGTTCACGGTAGTTTCGCAATCGAATAGAATCTCTTAAAAGAGGGAGGGTGCCTATATGAAAGTCCTATATGTAGAAGATGAAAAAAATATGGCTCGCGCTGTGGCTCAGGTTCTGAAAAAGAACAATTACAGCGTTGATTTGGCGCACGACGGTGAGGACGGTCTTGACCTCGCCGCTTCGGGCGTGTACGATGTGGTAATTCTCGACATTATGTTGCCCAAACTCGACGGTATCAGTATATTGCGTGAAATGCGAAACCAAAACGTCACCACGCCCGTAATACTTCTGACCGCGAAAGGCGAGACAGAAGATAAAATTGTCGGGTTGGACAGCGGAGCGGACGACTATTTGGCGAAACCGTTCCAAACCGATGAACTTATGGCACGACTGCGCGCGCTTGGACGGCGCAAAGAATTGATTGTAACGAATAATGTACTCGTATTCGGAGATATTGAGCTAAACTACAACGCGCTTGACCTGTTCGGTAATGGACAGACTTTCCACTTGACGTTGAAAGAGAGCCAGTTGCTCGAACTGCTGATTATCAATAAAAAACAGGCAATTTCAACTGAAACGATTATCGAAAAAGTGTGGGGCTGGGATTCGGACGCGGAGGACAGCCACGTTCAGGTGCAGGTCGCTTTTTTGCGGAAGAAATTGTCGCTATTATCGAAGCTCGTGAAAATCAAGACGGTTCGCGGCATCGGATATATGCTTGAGCTTGACGAGGAAGGCGGCGACGGTGATGTTTAAGAAGCTGCGTAACAGTATAATGCTGTTCAATATATTGATGGTCTCCCTTGTTATGTTGGCGGCTTTCGCGGTTATCTACCTTGTGACGCAGGGTAATATCGACAACGAGAATGCCCAAAGATTACGGGCGGTTTCGGCTATGTTCTTCTCGCCGAATCGTAACCTGCCTGAGTTCTCACTTGACCGCCAAAACTCCGCAGCCGCTCCCGCCGAACGGTTTTCGGTAGAATATGGCGTTTCGTTTATATTGTTCGTCAAAGACGGACAGCTTGAAAACGTGAACAGCCAGCTTGACCTTGACGATGCGGTGTATGCCGAGGCTTTTGAAAAGATGGGCGGCAAACAGAGCGGCGAAGCAACGCTGGCAGGCAGAAAGTGGATTTTTGCCATCGCTGAAACACCGCCGCGAAACGATAGGTTTCCCGATATGCCAAGCGATTTTGAATATACAAGAATAGCGTTTCTTGACGTTACGAACGGCTCTGATATTTTGAGAACGCTGATAATCACCCTTGCGGCAGTAAGTACTGGCGTGTTGCTCGTACTGTGCTTTATATCTTACCGTTTTGCCGTTCGTGCCGTTCGTCCCATTGAGGAAAACTACAATCGGCAGAAGCAATTTATCGCCGACGCTTCCCACGAATTACGGACGCCACTTGCCGTAATCAGCGCGAACGTGGACGCTGTTACAGCAAGCGGCGAGGAAACCGTAAACAGCCAAAAGGAATGGTTTGACTATATACGTTCAGAATTGAAACGAACCGGAAAATTAGTTGACGACCTCTTATACCTCGCAAAATCGGAGAATATCAGGAGCGAGAACAGTCTGCCGTTCGACCTCTCCGTAACGTGCGAAACCGTGTGCGCGTCAATGGAGGCTTTGTTGTATGACGGCGGTAAACGCTTAGAAACTGACATTGCGAAAAATGTAACAGTTGTTGCGGACAGCGAAAAGATAGCCGGCGTGTTGTATATCCTGCTTGATAACGCAGGCAAGTACACACCGAAAGACGGTCATATATCGGTTACGCTAACGAGAGAAAACGATAAAGCGGTTTTGCGGGTGATGAACAGCGGCGAGGGAATCGCGAAGTCTGATTTACCGAGAGTATTTGACCGCTTCTATCGTACCGACGTTTCGCGTTCAACCGAAACCGGCGGTTCCGGGTTGGGCTTGTCTATCGCAAAAACTATCGTCGAAAACTCCGGCGGCACAATAACCGCAGAAAGCACAAACGGAGTGACGACATTCACGGTGAAATTGCATATGCAAAAAACTCGAATTCATTAAAGGTAAATTAAAGAATCGCGCAGTATAATCGCTCTCATAAAGGGGGCGATTTTATTTTGGATGAAAACGAACTGTTCTACGGCAACTATCTCGAAACTTTGCACTCGGCAATTGATTCTTTTATTCAAAGGCTGGCGCTATTGGAAAAAGTGTATTCCGGGGAAAACCTACGCTTTCCTGTTGAACATTATAAGGTTAGAATCAAGTCTGCGGACAGCGCAAAAGCAAAACTTGAACGGCTCGGTCTGCCCGTCACAACAGAGTCCGCTGTGAATAATCTGTTTGACCTTGCGGGTGTGAGGTTGGTTTGCCGATTCTTCAACGAAGTCTATGAAATCACTCGTATTCTGCAAGAATCGGAGGGAATCGAAATCCAAACAATCAAGGACTACGTTAAGAACCCGAAGCCAAACGGTTACAGGAGCATCCATATAATCCTCCGCGTACCCGTTACGACCACAGAAAAAGCCTGTATGCAATACGTTGAAGTACAGATACGAACGATTGCGATGGACTTTTGGGCAAGCCTCGAACACGAACTGAAATACAAGAAGCACGTTTCGGATGCGGAATTGATGTACGAAGAATTGAAAATCTGCGCTGACGAAATTATCTCCGTAGATTTGAAAATGCAGACCATATACGAGTGGCTGAACCAATGCGGTGACGCTTATGAAATTATTGACGAGCCGCCGACAAAAAAGTTGCGACCATTAAAGGTAGATTAAAGGTAAGCGGCTATAATGGGAGATACAAGTTAATTGCGAGGGGGAATAAGGCGATGAAGGCAAGGCACGAACTTAAGCATGAGGATGTTGCAAATTACTTTCGTAATGTTTTCAGCGTCGGGAACAAAACTCTCCGCGATTGCGCCGCGTTGAATTAAGCGGCGCGTCCGCGCCTTGCGCTCTTGCTTGGAGTGTCCGCGCATAATCCGATTGATTTGGTTCTCGGCTTGCTCAATCTCACGTTCGGCTTTGGCGATTTTAGCAAGGGTCGCGTCACGCTCGGCGCGTAGCTCTTCGATTTTCGCGTTGATGGCTTTGTCCTCGATGAGATGTTCAAGGTTTGCGATGTCAAACATAAAAATTCCCCCTTTCGGATTTTGGATTTTGAATTTGGAAAAAACAAAACTGCCGCGCACAATCTTTCGATTGCACGCGGCGTTTTTTACAATTGCGATTTACGCGGTGACGCTTGCGGCGGCTTCACGCTGACGCTTTGCTTCTTTGCGGCGGCGCTCGCTGTCACGCTTCTGCGCCCGTTTGCGCTCTGACTTTTCCTCGGCTATTCGCTCCGCTTCTATTTCCTCCGGCGAGCGTGTGTCCGGCACGTCGAACCTGCCGATATATTTCAACGATACGTCAATCTGTTGGTGGCGGGTACCCTTGCGGCGTTCGGTTTCGGTCTGCTCTGACCAGACGCTTTCAAACACGGTAATCTTGTCAACGAACTCGTTGATTATCTGCGGCGAAAGCTCATCTATGCGCGTGAACTTTCGGACAATCGCGATGAATTTGTCGGCGCGTTCATTGTCCTCGTTGAACGCCGCCAACTCCGATTGAAGCGCGGCGTTTCTCTCGCGCAGCTCCGCTTGCTCGCGCTCAAAGTTTTCGGACATCAGCGCGAAGCGCTCCGCTGTGATTGCCCCGCCGACTTTATCTTCGTAGAGATTATTGAACAGCTTATCAATCTCCGCAATCCGCTTTTCGTTTTTCGCGATTTGCCGGGTATGGGTCTTGATTGTTTCGCCCTGTTTAAGCGAGGACGATTGACGGACGCGCTCAATGAAATCGTCCTCATAATCGCGGACGTAGCCGCGCTTTTTACAGCGGTTGTAGTTGTCATAGATTGACTCCTTTAAGTAAAATAAATTTATATTTTCGGATTACAATTGCAATCCTCCCACCTTTGCCATTGCTGACGGGCGTGGTTGCCGCTCCGTTCGGAGGACGGTGTACGGCATATCCCTTTCCGTGTCTGCCCGGTACGTTCCTGCCCCTGCTCCTGTTTGAGTTGAGCGGCGTGTTCAGCGGTTGCCCTCGCGTCATTCCTCCGAAACGAGTTAATGCAAGGTTGCGAACCGCTGTTATGCTTCCGGCACGATAATTCAGTTTTCAAGATACACCGTCAAGTGCGATTTACTTGACGGTGTTATTATATCAGCTTATGTGGCATTTGTCAAGTAAAAAGCAACGATTCGTAAAAGTTCAAGACAACGGCAATTTCACTCTTTTGAAATCGCCTATTGACTTTTTACTTGACTTGTGATATAATACAAGAAAACAGGAGGTGACGGCTATGGCTAAATCAAAATCTGCCGATTACAAAGGCGTTTTCGCGAGAGTTTTACGCGACCTATTGGAACATCACCCGGAACACGGCGGCAAAACGACCTACGGCAGTCTCGGAACGATACTCGGAGTGAAGCCGCAGAGCGTTTCGCAGTGGGCGAACGGCGACACCACGCCCGACTTGAAGCATATCGTGCCGATTGCGAAGTATTTCGGAGTTGACTGCAACTATCTATTAACCGGGGTTTCCTCCGAAAACCAAACGGTGTGGCAAGATTTGGGCTTGCACGAAAACTCGGTGCGGTTCCTCAAAGACTTGAAAAAACTCGCGGACGAACACGAAATCAACTCGATGGCGATGCTTTTGATTACCGATTTGTTCTTCCGCAGCGGCGCGTTGACGCAGTTTTACGATATGATTAACCAGTACGTCTATGACCGTATCGAAGCGGAGGAAACGCTCAAGCGCGATACCGAGGCGGCGTTGGAACTCGAAAACGCCGGAGCCGACAAGTCTGAACTTTTGAGAGCGGTCAACCGTATGCGCTCGCACGAAGCCACGAACGAGTTGATTTGGTTCAAGTCGTCCTCTAAGGCTTGTAGCATTATGCAGGCGATTATCGACCGCGCCGGAGGACTGGAAAACTTCGAGAACGCCGTTTTTATGGGCTTCGGGCGGCTCGAAATCGTGCCGGAGGGTTTTGAGGATTTGAAAACCGGCACGACAATCGGCAGCGGCGAAGTGAAATTCGGTGACGATACCGAGAGCAGAGCGAATCCCAAGACGCCGCCGAACGCTCGGAAAGTAAAGTAATACCGGGGCTTGCGTTATGACCGCCCGCATTGCGCGGGCGGTATTTGTCAAGGTACACCGTTGCGGGAATGTTTACAATTCGCAGATGATTTCTTTGACGATTATCGCTTCGTCAACGCCGTTCTTTCTCCGCTCGTTTGCGATAGCGTCTACGTCGCGGAGGTGAGGGAATAATTGCTCGGCCAGTAATAACCGACTGTAGGTGGCGGGAGCGTGTTCTTTCAAAAACGCTCGGCGCATTTTGCCGTAGCGTCCGATTGGCGGGTATTCTCCCGGACGCTCGGAGCGCGTGATGTTTGGTAACAAATAGTCACCGTGCTTGTGATAGGTAATTTCCATTGCGGTATGCTCCTTTCAAGGTGTAGCCGTCGTCCGTTCGTGTGCCGCAAACGTCCAAACCGCCTTGTTTTTTAGGTGCGTTCCATTTGCACCTTTTAGAGCATATCACATCTCGAAGTTCAGCAATATCGAACGGCGCGAGCCTTGCGCCGCAGGAAATCAGTATGGATTTGGCTGTTTTACCTGCCGCGAGTTGTCAAGGACTTTTTAATCAAGTTCATAAAAAGTTTACAATTCAAAGGCATGAACACGGAAAAAGTTGAAATTTATGCTTGATTTTCAGAGGGGATTGTGATATAATAATAATGAGTAGATTTGTATCTATACGATAGGAAAGGGGGCGATTGAATGTACTCGGTAGAGATTTGTGCGGGAGCAGGCGGACAAGCACTTGGCTTAGAGCGAGCCGGGTTTCGTCACGTCGCTCTTGTTGAGATAGACGCTAATGCCTGCAACACACTTCGGGCTAACCGCCCCGGTTGGAACGTGGTACAGGGCGACGTCAAAGAGTTTTCAGGGAAACCGTATGATGGCATTGATCTGTTAGCGGGTGGCGTACCTTGCCCCCCGTTTTCGGTAGCCGGAAAGCAGCTTGGGAATGAAGATGAACGTGACCTTTTCCCTGAAGCCTTGCGGCTTGTGCGCGAGTGTAACCCCAAAGCGGTTATGCTTGAGAACGTCCGTGGGCTGTTCGACCCAAAATTTGCGGATTACCGAAACGCAATCAAAGCAGAGCTTGAGGGGCTTGGGTATGTGTGCGAGTGGGAGCTTGTACATACTCACCACTATGGTGTGCCTCAACTTCGCCCCAGAACCTTGTTGATAGCCTTGAAAGAGGAATATGCGCCGTATTTCGCTTGGGCGCATAGTGCGAACGCAACTCCTCCGACTGTCGGGCAACTGTTGTACAGCGAGATGGCAAGCGGCGGTTGGGAAAAGGCGGAGGATTGGGCAGAGCAAGCTAACGGCATTGCGCCGACGCTTGTAGGCGGTAGCAAGAAACACGGCGGTGCCGATTTAGGTCCGACGAGGGCGCGTGAAGCGTGGAGAAAACTTGGCGTAGACGGCTTAGGTGTAGCAGACGCGCCGCCGCCACGTAGGTTTGAGGGCTTGCCGAAGCTGACCGTGAAAATGGCGGCTCTTGTTCAAGGTTTCCCGATGGAATGGGAGTTCACGGGTAAAAAGACCCCCGCATACAAGCAGGTGGGAAATGCTTTTCCCCCGCCGGTGGCATGCGCGATGGGACGGTCTATATATAAAGCACTAACGGCAAGCGAACGCTGCTCCGTTGGAAAAAGGGAGATTGCCGTAAATGAGTAGAAACGGTTCAAGAGATAAACTTAGAGCGTACTTCTTGGAGCATTTGGGCGAAGTGCTTGATTCAGAAACGCTTCGCACGGTAGCCGGAGTTAGCGAATGGGCGCGTCGTGTCCGTGAGCTTCGAAACGAAGAGGGCTATCAAATACTAACGCATAACGACCGTTCGGATTTGAAACCCGGTCAGTACGTGCTTGAGGACGCGAAACCACAACCCGCGTTTGCGCGTGAAATCAGCAAGGAAGTCCGTGCGTATGTCCTTGACCGTAACGGCTTTACCTGTCAGATGTGCGGCGCGGTGGCGGGAGAACCGCACCCGTATGACCCGACACGCAAGACGCGCCTACATATCGGGCACATCATTGACAAGAGTATGGGCGGCACGGACGACCCATCTAACCTCCGTGCTCTGTGTAGCGTATGTAATGAGGGCGCGGCTAACCTGACGCTTGACCGTCCGTCGCACGAGAAATTGCTCATACAGATACGCCGTGCTACGGGAGCCGACCAACTCAAGGTGTTGGAGTGGCTGATAAAGAAATTTCCGAAACAGGCGGGGGAGTGGAGGGTGAAAAATGACTAACAATCTGTCAGAAAAGTCAACACTTTGCGTAACTGGACAACGCTTAGGGGCAGTACATGAATTTGTTGATTTTTTGCGTACATTTTCGAGAGAGTATGATTTTGTACTTGCCTTCTTGCAAACCTGTGAACACCTACGTGTTAATTTCCGTTATGGTGACCAATTGCCTGAGGTGTGGACTATCCTAAATGACTTTTTAGAAAGAGACTATCGAAATAAAGAGCTTGTTATTACTAAAGTGAGTTACAACTCCCCCTTTGAAATTCATTTCGAGGGAATCTCTGGCGCAATAGAAAAATTGTCCGATTTGCACGAAAGAAGGAGAGATGACCGAGATTTCGGGCGTGAGGAACGCAAAAGAAAGGCAAAATTGGAAAATGATTTAATTGAGGCAGAGGTTAACAGCAAGAAACTCGAAAACGCGGAAAAAGTATTGGAATATACGAAAAAGAATGTCGATTTTCTCAAAGAGTTGGGCTATACTCCTGAGCAAATCGAAACAGCAGTTAGAAGTAAAATGGGCATTCAGGACATCATTGATACGAGCCGTTTTCAACAGGATGGATATATTGACAATATGACACTGTTGGGGAATGATGACTGAAAAACTTGATTATCATATAAAGTGGAAAAGCACCTTTTACCGGCGGGAAAATGGATTTAGCCCATCTTCCTGCTGTATTTTTCACCACCACCCGAAAACATCTGTCACAAGTGTCGCGTCTGTCACGACGCCGTTGGTGACAGACGTGACGGACGTGACACATAAATTCGGGCGTTCTCAAAAATCCGAGAGCGCCGCGTTAAAGATAACCGTACCGAGCTTCCTGTCCCGCCCGACTTGGTAGCGTTTCTTGACCTCGCCCACGAACGCCTGAACGCTCATCGGGCGTGAGCCGCAAAGCCTCATTTGCGCGGTGTAGGCGGCATAAAGCGCGGAAGTCTGCAATCTCTTTCCCTCCGCAGGTGCGATTTTCTCCGCAAAGAATCCGCCTAAAACATCGCTCTCGGCGCGGTACTCGTCAAGAGCGGTTTGCATACGTGCCGACACGTTCATATCCATTTTCAACATTTGTCGGTAGCCGTCAATAAGCCAGTTAAGAATCGCGCTCTTGTTGGCATTTTTGCGGAATAAACCCTTCAAGCCGTGGTCTTGCTCTTTGTCCGTGAAATGCCGCTCAAACGGGATAATCTTCACGCGCCCGCTTGCGAAAATCGTATCGTCGTTCGTTCTCGGCAAGTGGTTAGTGTTGAAGAATATGTGAAATTCAGGGACGAACTCAAACGGGTTTTCGTTCAAAAATCGCCCGACGTAGGTATCTCCGCCTGTGAGTTGCTTAATCAGCGCGGAGTTAAGCTCCAATCCTTTCTCCGGCTCCGGCGTACAGACGAACCGCGCACCTTTTAGCCGCGCAATATCGGGCGACGGCGCGGCGCCGTCGGACGAACGCCGCGCTAATGTCTGCGGTTGAACCGTTCGGGAGTAATCGCCCAAGATGTAGCCAATAGCCTCCGTCAACGTGGATTTTCCGTTGCGGGTACTCGCGCCGTACAAAATGTAAAAGCTGTTGTGCGCGTTCGTGTCGCCTGTCAGCGCGTAGCCCAACGCCTTTTGGAGAAACGTAGCGGTATCTTTATCGCCGCACATTATCTCGTCGATAAAACACTCCCAACGCGCACATTTCGCTCGTTGGTCATATCGGACACGAGCGATTTTTGTGATGTAATCCTCGGCGCGGTGGAGTTGCAGGGTGAACGTCTGCAAATTGTACGTTCCGTTCCACAGGGTAGAGCGGTCAAGATATTCTCGCGGCGCGTGTTCGGGCAACAGAATTTCCGTGTGAACAATTCGCTTCTTGTCGGAGTAGCTGAACTGCATACCGTCATATTCATTCGTCAGCTTATCGCCGCTACGGTACGCGGCGGCGGCGACGCTTGCCGTGACTTTCACGAGGTATGGCGTGAACGCAGGCGGTTCTGCCGATGCCGGAGCAGACGGCGCTGCCGTGCTTTTCGCGGCGTTCCACAGCTTGATGATGTTTTCGCCATAGCCATTACCCGGCACTGCCCACCGCCCGTTGAGGTCTTCCCAATTCGGGGCGATGCCGCGAGTAACGAGGTTAAAACGCGGGTCAATGCACGAATTCTTGAGCGCGTCCTTTGAGGCATAGGCTTTCAGATGTTGAATCTGCGCGCGGATACCGTCCCTTGGCGTAGTGAAACTCGCGCCTTTCACACCGCCGCCCGTCGCGCCCAATCCACAGAAATTGTTCTGAACCGCCGAAACGTCGCCGCCGAACTTGAAGAAGCCCGTTTCAAGGCACGACTGGCAGAAAGCAACATCTCCGCGAACGCCCTCAGCGTCGCCCTCTTCAATAAAAATCGCTCCCAGTTCGGGAGCGTTGGGATTGTTCTTCTTGACATAGGCGTTTAGCTGCGCCGCCGTGCAAACCGATTCTCCCATAATCGGGGTTTTACCAGTTGTCGGCGGTGTGGACGGTGCCGGAATGCTCGCTTCGAGCAGTTGCTTGACGTATGCGCGGAAGTCGATCATGGTTTTGCCGTGCTTCGGCCACCAGTTCTGCGGGTCTCCGTGGTTTGAGGCGATGCCTCGCTGATAGCCCTCGTAATGACCGATAATCACACCATCAGCAGTTGGGTCAAGGCTGTATTCCTTGCAGAGATAAGCGCACAGTTCGGCGGCTTCTCTGTAGACCGCTTCAAAGTACGCCTTATCAGTCAAACCATCCTCACAGCACTCGAAACTGATGTGCGTGTCATTGCCGCTGCCTTTTGAGCCGCTCCCACAATGCCAGCCACGGTGATTCCACGGCAGGGTTTGGTAGGTCGCCACAGAGCCATCGGCGAGTTTCCCGATAAAACCGTGGACGCAGACCTGCCGACCGTCCGGCTTGTCCTGATTCCAATGGTTGTTGTACTGATTCTTGCCGAGAAGTCCGTCATCGGGGCCCACATAGCGTTTCAGGCACGGATTGTTCGCGCCGGTTGAGTGAACCATGATGCCTTTCGGCGTGATGGTTCTGCCCGCCTTATAGCAGGCGTTGTTGCCGACCACCACACCGTCGGTGTAATCGTCGGGCGTTCCGTTGCGGTCGACGTAGATTGTTCCGAACGCAGCCTTCTGCGTTTTGCCGTAGCAAGTGAGATAACGGCGGCGGTTATAGGTATCTCCGACAATCGGCGATCCCCTTGTGGCGGCATCGCCGCCCTCCGCGTAGTCGTAGACTTCGGGGAACATATACGGCACCTTGTCGTAATCGTCCCAGTATCCCACGTTTTTCGGATATGTATTCACAATATAGTTTGCCGCTGTTTTAAGTGCCGCTCCTTTCCCCTTGTTATGAGCGTGGGATAAAATATCGCAACTATACACCGTTTCCAGTTTAGCAAAAATCCATTTCACGTCCGGTTTGCTTCCGTCATCTATGATGATAATAATAGGATTCCACAAAGCGCGGATTTCCTCAACAAGCTGTATGAGCCGTTTGTCGGGGTTGTAAGCCGGTATTACGACAATTAGTTTTTCTGTTGGTATATCGTAAATCAAAATGAAATCGCCCCCTTTATGAGAGCGATTATAACTTGTTATTCTTTAATCTACCTTTAATAGTTCAGCTTTTTTGCGCCCGCAACTTTACAGTGAACGTCGTCACGCCGTTCGCGCTTTCGGCGATTATTGTGCCGCCGGAGTTTTCGATGATAGTTTTGGCGATGGACAACCCCAATCCCGAACCACCCGTTTCAGTTGAACGCGAAGCATCGGTGCGGTAGAAACGGTCAAAGATTCTCGGCAAATCCACCGCCGCAATACCATCGCCGCTGTTCATCACTCGTAAGATTGCCTTGTCGCCCTCCCGTTTAAGCGTAACTGCGATTTTGCCGTCTTTGGGCGTGTATTTTCCTGCGTTGTCGAGCAGGATATATAGTACCCCGGAGATTTTCTCGCTGTCGGCAACAATAGTTACATTTTTTGCAATATCAGTTTTAAGTGATTTCCCTCCATCATACAGAACAGCTTCCATTGAAGCGCATACCGTTTCACACGCCAAAGAGAGGTTAAACGGAAGGTTGTCTTCTTGCCTGATATTTTCTGATTTTGCCAGATAAAGCAAATCGTCCACCAGTTTTCCGGTACGTTTCAACTCGGAGCGGATATAATCAAACCATTCCTTCTGGCTGTTAACGCTCGCCTCGCCACTTGCGGTAACTGCGTCTACATTTGCGCTTATGACAGCAAGTGGTGTTCGAAATTCGTGAGAAGCATCAGCGATAAATTGCTTCTGCCTGTTATAGTTTCCCTCGATAGGCTGCACGGCACGAACGGCAAAGCGATATGATACCCAAAATAATACAAGCAGTACGCCAAAACCCACGGATGCAAGTGTAATCATAAGCGTCCGCAAAATATTGTTACCGTTTGTTATGTCAAGGAATACAATCCGAGAATAACTGACGCCGTCCGGAATATCGGGAAATCTACCGACCATCTGTGGCGTTTCAGCAACAGTAAAAATCCATTTTCTGTTAGCAAGTGTTATTTGTCCGCTTTGCAAGTCACCCGCTTTTTGAAAGGCCTCAATGTAAACGCTGTCATCGAGGTCAAGCTGACTATTGACGTTTGCCAACTGCCCGTCTTTTACAAATAAAACAAATGATACTCCATACTCAACTGAAAACCGTTCCGATGCGGTCGTTACTTCTGTGTTTGAATCCGTAACCCCGCCCGGCGGGCGGAGTCCTGCCGGCAGCGTCCTGTTAGGCGCAAAAAACATAGAGGACACAGCTTGTAAGCGCTGCCCGTTCTCCCTTTCGATATTTCCTTGTGTCACGAAATAAATAACGGCAAACGCGGCAAGCATTACGAGCGAAACAATCAGTACATTAAACATCATAATACTGTTTCTGAGTTTCTTAAACATCGGCTGCATCCCCCTCATCATCGAGTGTAAGCATATATCCGATGCCTCGAACTGTCTTGATTTTTACACATTTCGATAGAAGCGACAGTTTCTTCCGCAGGAACGCAACCTGAACCTGAACGTGACTGTCCTCGGCATCTGAATCCCACCCCCACACCTTTTCGATAATCATGTCCGTGGAAAGCGCCTGCCCTTTGTTAAGGATGAATAATTCGAGTAACTGGCTTTCTTTCAACGTCAGATGGAAAGTCTGACCATTGCCAAATAAATCAAGGGCATTGTAGTTCAATTCAACATCTCCGAACACGAGCGCATTATCGGCTACAATCAGTTCCTTGCGCCGTCCAAGCGCACGGAGTCTGGCCATAAGTTCATCGGTCTGGAATGGCTTTGCCAAGTAATCGTCCGCTCCGCTGTCCAGACCGTTTACTTTATCTTCTGTTTCCCCTTTCGCAGTCAGAAGTATTACGGGCGTAGTGACATTCTGGTTGCGCATTTCCCGCAGTATACTAATTCCATCGAGTTTTGGCAGCATGATGTCGAGGACGATGATGTCATATACGCTGGACAGGGCGAGGTCAAGCCCGCTTTCGCCGTCATACGCCAAGTCTACGCTGTAATTGTTCTTTTTTAGGACTTGCGCAACAGCGCGAGCCATATATTTTTCATCTTCCACATATAAGACCTTCATACAGACACCTCCTTTATTGTGATATATATTACACCGAGAACCTTTAATTTGGCTTTAATCTGATTGTTCTTTTTTCAATCTTCCGTCAATTGGCTTATCCGCGTCTTTAGGAATCGCCCAAACACGGCTGAAACGCACAACGCCGGGTATCCGGTTCTCTTCGCACAGCTTTTGAATGCGGCGTTCGGAGATTTCCCATTTTTCAGATGCTTCCCTTGTAGAGATGTAATCCACGGCGTTACCTCCTCAAATTTTCTCTATTCTATATTATATACGGCTAAACGAATAATGTCAAGTCATTTTTTAATGCCGCGCACAATCCGCGCAACAAAAAAAAGCCGCTTCGTTTTTTAGCGAGGCGGCTCTTTTCGGCGCACCGACCATTGTCAGAGCAATCCGATTCTTTTAAGGTAGGCAAAGCAGTCACGGTGACCCGACAAGTATAGGTTCATCCGCTCTATGTTCTCCGCCTCGTTCGTCACGCGCATATACTCCGCAAATCCGGCGTGTTGCTCGGATGTCAGGCGCAGTTCGTCCTTGCCTTCCAGAACCTTCTCAATGAACGGGAATTGTCGCTCCAGTTCATCGATGCGAGCCTTGAGTGCGGCGTACTCCATATCACTGTCCGCCAACTTGACCGTGATGTCGCTGTCCATCTCCTGAAACCGCTCCTCAAGCAACGCGACAAGCCCTGAGAATACTTCGTTTTTCATATGAAATCCTCCTTTGAATTATTGTTTGAACCATTCGCTGCCTGAGAAGTCAGCGCATCAAATACCTTGCTAATAGTATGCCCATGTATCGGCGAGTAGCCTCAGCTTTCGTCTTCGCCGAAATGGAGCAGGAAGCGGATGGCATCGGCGAACTCACAGACAGAACGCCCGCAGCCATTACCGCCGCGTCGCTTAAAATTTACACAGTAAATGCAGTCCAAATCTTCGAGATGATACTCGAATTTATCGTAAGTGCGGGTGAATTGCGTTTCGTTGGCGTACTTCATTGGTCAGACCTCCATAATTTTATTTTTGGGCAAAAAGAAAAAGCTCGGAGACTCCCGTAATGGGAATCTCCGAGCTTTTTCTGTCATATTGTTTTGCGTTATAAGCAACGCAAAAGCCGCCGCCTTATCCCAAGACGGGACAAGGCGGCGGCTTTCATTCTGCTTATGCCATTTGTGTTTTTCGCCAGTCTTTCAGCAATGCGACTATCACTTCCTCAACCTGTTTCGGTGAGTATTCGGGAGGGAAATATTTGCGGTAGTGGAGCGTGATTTTCGCTCTCGACGCAGGCGACTCCTTTTTCTCCGCCAGTACCTCGTCAATCAGCTCCGGCGTTAGCTTGCCGTCCTGTTTCAGTTTCTTTAACCGCACCGTCTGCGAGAGCGACGGCTTCACATCGTAATTCCCCATTGCGTTGACCACAGCAAACTGCTCGTCATAGCTGAGATGTGATAGCTCGACGGCGGGATTGAACGCGATTTCGCGGGAGTCCACTTTATCCAGCAAGACCTCGGCAACCTCTGCTGGGGTACAGACCAGTCGCGGGCTTCCGGCATCAGCGGACGAACGCCGTACAGTCTAACGCCGGTACTAACACGCCGCACGTTAAAGCCTCTTTGCAGTGGTCACGAATCGCTTTTCGAGGGTTGGCGTACCCCCAACATCTTCGCGCAGACTGTCGCAGGGAAATATTCCTTGCCGTCAATAGTCCGCACTTCAAGTTCTCCGAACTCGCTGTTTTCAAATGTCCCAAGGGTTGTTAACATGCTCTCCATAAAATCACTCCTTTCAAATTTCCCCCTCACGCGCTGTCCTGCTCGTCGCGGGCAAACAGGGTCAGCATGTCGACCCCCTCAAAAAAAGTCTCTCGGAGCTTTTTCGCCTGCGACCAGTAGAAGTCAGAATCCCCTTTTATTTTAGCGCAGACGGCTCTTTCGCTTATCCCCAGACTACTAGCGAAGTCGGCCGTTGTCAGTCGACGGCGAATCATTTCAGCTTTTAGGTTCAAGTATTCAGACATTAAAAACACCTCCATCATGCCTCAATTAACTGCTATCAACAGCGTTATGCAGCGGTTAATTACTGTTATCAAAGCTTTTTTGAAAAAATTTCATTTAAGTGAGGTTTGCCGCTTGACAACGCAAAATATATAAGGTATACTATTGCTGAAAGAGTGGAGGTTGAGAATGGGGCTTGAAGTTATTAACAGACTAAAAAAAGAAAAAGGCTTAACAAACAAAAAATTATCCGACATATCAGGAGTTACTCTAACCACACTAGAGAAAATAACAGCAGGGGTAAACATAAACCCCAAGCTAAAAACTCTACAAGATATTTGTCGTGCACTCGGTTGTACGTTAGATGATCTCGATGACCAACCTCACTCGAAACTCATTCCTTTCCCTCAATCCGACCTTACGGCTGAAGAGCAGGAGCATGTTCGGAAGTATCGTCGGCTTGGCGGGGACGACAGACGATATATAGATGGTGTTGTGGACACCCTTATTGCAAAGCACGAGTTAGTCCGCGAAGAAGCGGCAACGTGATTTTTGTTGACTTTGGTTGATAGAAAAGGTAAAGAAGTTGAGTTACATGGGCAAAAACATCCCCGATAAGCTGGCGCGTCTTGCGAATAGTGCCGCTAGGGTCAAGTCCGATACCTCCAAGCGGCATATCCCCAATGCTCACGATTTGTACGTTGCAAGCGAACACTCTCACATGACGGAACTGGCGCAGTATCAGACTATTAAGCACGAGGGGAATGTTCTGTGATGGAGTTTAAGCGCGGGGAAATTTACTATATAAACTTCCCTACACCTTTGACATCAATTTCCCGAAAGGCAAAAAGAAATTTGTGGTTGTCTTGCAAGAAGGCGCGATTTTCAAGAATTATGATGCGGTTACTGTTCTCTTGATTACATCAGACGAAGATAGCAAGGACTTTGAAACCAACGTGGCTATCCCAGCCGGGTCAACGAAGCTGACAAAGGAATCATACATAGTCTGCGCCCAACCGTACACCATACTAAAATCTTTGTTTATTGCAAACGGGGTCTGGTGTGCGGGGCAACTATCAGCGGCGTTGCTTGACGAGGTGGACAGGTGTTTGTATATCGGGCTTTGCATGGGATTGCAGAACGAAGGATAGCGCAAAGCTGGGAATAATAGAATTTCCACGGCGTGAGCCGATAAAATAAACCTGCGCCTAAATAGCGCGGCAGATTACAAGGAGGTCGCCATGGGCGCGTATGGGTCTCCGACGGTTCACCCAAAGACGGGAATATAAAAAACGTTCTGAATCTTTCCGCAATTCGGAAAAGATTGGGCAATTAAAAAGGCGGTGAGGGTTTGGAGATTAGGCTGTCAAAAGACGCAAGGAAATTTCTTTGCAAAACGGATACTGTAAACTTTGAACGAATATCACGGGCTTTGGAAAATCTTTCTAAAGTACCGCCAATGGGTGATATTGCCCCATACAAGGGCAAGCCGCATACGTTTCGCGCTCGCATTGGGAAATATCGCATAATATATCGTGTAAACAATGATATATTAGAGGTATCTGACATTGACTCTCGTGGTCAAGTATATAAATAGGAGGTGTCGTCATGTCAACCGGGGAATTGTTGTCGCTATATCACACAATATCAGGTTTGGATACGAAGGAGTATGCTGTTGTTGCCCGTATGCTTAAAGGGCTTACGGATGAACAGTACGTAATAGAGTTGTTGAGCGAGCAGGAAGCTGAACCGTATCAAAAAGGCTTTGATGAAATTGAGCGCGGTGAATATGTCACGCTTCAACAACTTAAAGCAGACCGTAACGAATATTCTCATGAAGAAGCGGCAACATGATTTTTGTTGATTTTGGGGGCGAAAACAGATAGAGGGGGGCGTGATTCGCTTTGAGAATCAAATATTCGGGGCAGGCTCAAGCGTTTTTGGATAGCCAAAACGCGGAACAACGGGCTAGAATAA
>BNZR01000014.1 GCA_026001245.1 Clostridia bacterium | reverse complement strand
GGTTCGTTATTGTATTGGGCAAGGGCAATCATCCCCGCTTCGCGTGTCGGATAATACCCGATGACCGTATAGAGCGGATGCCCCTTGTCATTCCATCCCGCCGTTTTTCTGACAGCATAGGGATTGCGCCTGTTGCCCTTCAGGTGGACAACTGAACCATAGCCGTTCGGCATTTTCATAGTATCACCTTCCTTCTTTGAAACTTAACTTCAAAAAGAAAACCGCCCCGAAGGGCGGCTTGTTTAGTCAAATAATGTTCCGTATGATATTCGTATTGATTTTAGATTTTGTTCGTCCATTATCGGAATCCAAAAATCATGTACACCGCAATTTTTGACCCTGTATGCAACCCCCGTGTCGGTTACAACTGAATACCCATATTTTTTCAATCCGAACAAGGCAAGAATTTTGTCCTTGTCGGTATATGGTATGTCAACACCATCAATTTCAATTCGCTGAAGCATTTCCGAATTAAAATCATATCTGTACTGGTCATAGACAAGGGTTCGTATTGGGAACACCTTTGTTCCTGTTTCATAGTTCCATTCTTCGGTTGAATCAGGTTCACCAAGTTTTTCAATCAGCTTTTGTTCATTGACCGTGGCATCCTTGCCGTCAAAGAACGACAGCGCATCAAAGACCAAGTTTGCCTTGTCAGCATCTTGTTCCTTTTGAACATTGTTGGCAAGCTGAACGATTCCGAAGATTGCGCCGCCAAGTAGCACCACGAAGATGATGACGTATTTCAGACAGCCCTTCCCCTTTTTCTTTTCCATGTGTAGTTCCTCACTTTCAATTTTGAAGTTGACTTTTCAAGTTTTGCTTTGCGGTTCAAGGTCGGTTTAAGATGGGTTCAAGGTGAACTTTTTCACCTTGAACCGCTTCAAACCCTGTATCTATGCGCTTCTTGGGGTTTGAGGTTCAAGGGTTCAAGGTGGATGCCCCTATTCTTTATATATTCTCTTTTTTACCGAAATGTTGTGATTTTCAAAAGCTAATATCTAAAAGGTTTTGCATTTCACCTTGAACCCCTTGAACCCACCCCTGAAAAACCCTGTATTTATGCGGTTTTGAGCAGGTTCAAGGTGAGCGATTTTACCTTGAACCCACCTTGAACCTACCTTGAACCTTTGGCGGTATATTCAGGCAACCGCATCAGTTCTTGGATGCGTTCCATCACCTTGTTCAACCCGTCCTGATTCAAGCCGCCAATGGCTTCTTGGACTTGTTCCGAAGTGATGTTTTGTGCAAGTTGCATAAAAATTTCTGCCCCCCCCCCCTGTAAATTGTGCATATTGTACAATTTATTTGATTCGAGCTGACTTAATACACCAAGTTTATCGTGGTCGGTTCTTTTGTCCATTCGAGAAATAAAAGAACTTTTTTCAGCAGTATAAAGTTCATCCATAGTGATTTCAAATATATTTGACAGCGAAACAAGGATTTCACGTTTCAGGTTTATTACTTTTCCGCATTCCCATTTTTGAACAGCGGCTTTGTTTACACCAACTTTTTCACCAAGTTCACGCTGTGACAAACCTAATCTGATTCTGTTCGCCTTTATTATGTCTTTCATTTCCATTTAGTTCAACCCCCTTGTGAAAGTATCTTCTTAATATTATATCAGGTATCTATTAAATAATCAAGACCTTTTATCTAATTTATAAGATTTTGTGTAAAACTGTGAAAATTGTACAGTAAAACGGCACTTTGTTTGTGCAAGATGTAGAAATCTTAAATATTTGAAAAAATCTCTTGACAACTAATTAGATACTTGCTATAATAAGAGTATCCTAAAAAGATACGAACACGACACAGTGCTTGCCCACGTTAAAAGGCTTGAAAGGAGAAATCAAAATGACAGTTACAAGTAAAGAACAGGCGTGGAACGAAGCGAACAAGTTGTTTCCCACAGACTATGAAAAGGATTGGGCATCAAGCGAACGCGCAGGGTACGACATTTACAGGCATACAACATTGAACTATTACAGCCGCATTTGTGATTTAGGTGACAGGTTGGAAGTCCTAACAGGCGAGTTCGGCGAAACAGTAACCAACATTTGGATTGTACCCGAACGCAAAACCCCGCTGACTTTTACCGCTGTTGTCACATACGAAATTCACGACAACAGCATTATGACAAAGATAATGCATGGAGTTGAAAAGGTCGAAAGGGCTTGGGAAAAAATCGGCGGTGAAAACACCGAGGTTGTGAGAGTTTACGAAAGGTCGCATACTTGGGCAACATGGGCGGCGGGTGCAATCAAAAATATTAGCCTGACAGCAGAATAAAGACCAACCAGCCGAGCGGTGGCGGCAAAAGTCCACCGCACACAAAAATGAGTGGTAGCGCACGTTAAAACGCAGAAAGGATGGTCAATATGGCAATCAGAATCGAAGAATACGAGCGCGGTCATATTTGGATTCATAAAAATGGAACATCGAAAAGCGGATATTGTGCGACAACCGATGACCGCGAACAGTGGGGCGCATTACTGGTTTTGGTCGAAGGCGAAGATGAGTGTGACAAGTATTTATTCACCAAGTCTTTTGAAAGTGAAAAGCCTGTGAACCGCGAATTCCTCTTGACTTTGATTCCCGAACTTAAAGAGCGCATTGCAAGCGGAAATGTGAAGGGACTGTTTGTCAGCGAACTTTACAAGCAAGCGTTCAGACAAATGCGTGAATGGGGATATATTCAAACGTGTTCGCGCTGTGGTGGTTCAGGTCATTACAGTTACAATCAGATTGACGGAACACGATGTTTCAAATGTGGTGGCAAGAAAACTGTTGTAATGACACCGACAAAAAAGCTTATTGCACGAATCAAGAAAGAAAGGGGCTGAACTGATATGACACTGAAACAAGCATTGCAGGGTGACATTCCTTGCCTTCACTATTCCGAAAACCGCAAACATTATGAACTTGCTGTGGTGAACGGTCGGACAGGTGAAAATTATCTTGGTCGAATCAGGGAAGATGGCAGTTTTGATTTCCCGACAGCAACGGTCAAGCAAGTAAACGGAACACTTGACCGCTTGATGGAATCCGAGGTTTACCACTGGACACATACCGACAAGACCATGTTAATCATTTTATAGGGGGGGGGGGGCTGAACTATGAACAGCATTAAAGAAATCGTTGGACAGCTTGAAAGCCTGTTTGATACATTCAATGGGCATCTGTTCGATGGCGAACTGGATAAACCAATAATCACGGTCAGCCCCGACACCACCAAGGGCGCGTATGGGTGGTGTACCAGTTGGAAGGCATGGCAGGATGGAAGTGAGGGCGGCTATTATGAAATCAATATGTGCGCCGAACACCTGAACAGGGCATTTGACCAAACTTGCGGAACGCTGATTCACGAAATGGTTCACCTGCTGAACATCAAGAACAAAGTTCAGGACACAAGCCGAAGCGGGATGTATCACAACAAAAAGTTCAAGGACACAGCGGAACGCCACGGCTTGGTTGTCACCAAGGATGCTAAATACGGCTATTGCAGAACCACGTTGAACGATGACACCGCCGAATGGATAAAAGACGAATTCCCCGATAGTGAAGGCTTCGCCTTGCATCGTGACAAGTCTTTCAAGCTGTCAACATCAGGCAAGAAGTCATCCAGTTCCCGAAAATATGTCTGTCCGATATGCGGAACAATCGTCAGGGCAACAAAGCAAGTCAACATTCAATGCGCCGATTGCGGCGTTGAATTTGAAGAACAGGAGTGATTGAAAATGAGTGTTATTAAACAAATTATGTTTTCTTGTTCCGAATGTGGGAAACAATACGACACTGAAGAAAAAGCTAAACAATGCTTTAATTTACATTCAAAGTGTTATTGTGAAAAACAAGAAGGTGCATATTGGGGTTATGGTGTTCAGTTGATTTTCAAAACAGGTGAAATCCGCAGAGATGTAGTTTACAGCAATTCCGATTATGATAATGCCCAATATTCCCAAATGACACGCATTACACATTGTCCGTATTGCGGTAGGCGTTTAGTAGAGGACAATAAACAGGTTTTAATTAGAATGTGTGGTTCTTGCAAAAACGGAAGAATTGAAAATGATAAAGTATATTGTAAACTTTCAAATACTGCATTTCCACCAAGGAAAAATCTTGTAAATGAAACGTGTGATGGCAAAAGAAAGTAGGTGATTAGAGTGAGGTTATACAAAACATACCATTTTGAGGGCATCGCGGGAACATATCCCGCAGAACCGCCCGATGTCTTGACTGTCTTGTTTGAATTCGACACCGAACAGGAAATGAACGAAAGCGGACTTTTACAAGACAAGCGGCGAACAACCTGTTTCGCGAGTGATGGCAAGTATTATGTCGGTGGTCACTTTGAAACCAATTTGACCCGCTGTGACCTGTGCGATTGTTTTGACCACGACAGCGGCAGTTGTATAATGCCAAGCCCTGATTTAGCGTATGCTTGCCCCTTGCAAGCTGAAAAGGTAGGTGATGAAAAGTGAATTTTGCCAAAAATTTAATACGGTTGCGAGAGGATGAAAATCTGACACAAGACCAATTCGCGGATGCTTTTGGTGTTTCAAGAAGCGCGGTTGGAATGTGGGAAACAGGAAAACGCGAACCTGATTTGAAAACACTTGAACGCATAACAGATTTTTTCAAAGTAGACTTTAACACGTTGTTGAATGAAAGGTGGTGAAAACATTGAAAAAGAACATATTTATCAGCAAGATGAAGCTGTTCGAGGACACAAACGAAAGTCTTGCACAGTTCATCGGAATTTCGCAATCCCGATTGTCAGCAAAAATCAACAGTTGGAACGGTGCAGAGTTCACGCAAAGCGAGATTCAGAAAATCAAAGACAGATACAATCTGACGGTTGAAGAAATGAGCGAGATTTTTTTTACCGCAAAAGTATCTAAATTAGATACCAACAAAGAAAGTGAGGATGACCCAAATGTTTAACGTGAATTTGAAACAGGCTATGGAAGAACGCGCCATGAGCCAAAAACATCTTGCTGAAATTTCGGGGGTGAGCAAGGCGGCAATCAGTCAGTATTTGAGCGGCAAGAATGAACCGCATCCGCAAAGCCTGAAAAAAATCGCCGATGCGCTTGATGTTGACCCCGCCTATTTTGGGCAAGAACCGAAGCCCGAACGGACACTTCCCCCGCCTGTCAAGCTGAAAAACATAACCATTGACGAAGCCGCCGAGCGGTTAGGCAAATCAAAGCAATTTGTGCGTGTGGGCTTGCAAACTGGACGTTTGCCGATTGGAACAGCCGTCAAAATCAGCGGTGACAGGTGGACATATTCAATCCCGCCCCGCAGACTTGAAAATTATATTAACGGAGGAATCTAACAATGAAAAAGTATGAATTGACCGCAGAAAAGACCGTGAACGTGTTCGGTGTCGAACTGTTCAGAATCCGCGCACTGGTGGCATTCACCACAACGACAGGCGATGAAATCAGCATCGGGGATTTGGGCGGATTCGTCCAGTCTGAAAAGAACCTGAACCACAGCGAAAAGGCATGGGTGAGCGGCAACGCCAAGGTGTGGGGCGATGCCAAGGTGAGCGGCAACGCCAAGGTGTGGGGCAACGCCAAGGTGTGGGGCAACGCCGAGGTGTGGGGCAACGCCGAGGTGTGGGGCGATGCCAAGGTGTGGGGCAACGCCGAGGTGTGGGGCAACGCCGAGGTGTGGGGCAACGCCAAGGTGTGGGGCGATGCCAAGGTGAGCGGCAACGCCAAGGTGTGGGGCAACGCCGAGGTGTGGGGCGATGCCAAGGTGTGGGGCGATGCCAAGGTGTGGGGCAACGCCGAGGTGTGGGGCAACGCCGAGGTGTGGGGCAACGCCGAGGTGTGGGGCAACGCCAAGGTGTGGGGCGATGCCGAGGTGTGGGGCAACGCCAAGGTGTGGGGCAACGCCAAGGTGTGGGGCGATGCCGAGGTGTGGGGCAACGCCGAGGTGTGGGGCGATGCCAAGGTGTGGGGCGATGCCAAGGTGTGGGGCAACGCCGAGGTGTGGGGCAACGCCGAGGTGTGGGGCAACGCCAAGGTGTGGGGCGATGCCAGTATCTTTTCAACCGAACACATTTTGACAATTACCCCGATTGGCGCAACAGCAAATTCGGTCACGTTTTTCAGGACAAAGACCCGCGAAATCACTGTGTCGTTTGAATGGGATTTGTACACACTTGACGGATTCAAGAACCTATTCAGTCAGTGGGGCGAGAAGCTAAAAAAGACCGCGCAAATGGCACTTGACATGGCAACGTCACACATTGACATTTCGGAATCCCCCTTCGGTTCTTGCCATGAATGCGAGTATGAATTCAATTCCGAACTGATTAACGAATACGAAATTCAGTATTGCCCGAAATGCGGAACGAGGATTGAAAAATGAACTTTTACCCACATCAAACCCGATGCCTTGAACAGACCGCGAACCGAAACCGTGTAGCCTATTACCTTGACATGGGGCTTGGCAAGACGTTCATCGGGGCTGAAAAAATGAAACGGTTTGGTACGGCGGTAAACCTGATTGTTTGCCAAAAGTCGAAGGTTGATGATTGGGTGAATCATTTAGTAGATAACAACTATGAACATCATTTTCGGATGATTTATGACTGTACCAAATGGAATAAAGGCGATTGGGAAGCGTTTGGTCAGACCGCGAATGAACCGTGTATGTTGATAGTCAACTATGATTTGATTTTTCGCCGAAAGCAGTTCTTGAACCTTGACAAATTCACCTTGATGTTGGACGAATCAAGCCTGATACAGAATGACACAGCGAAAAGAACAAAGTTCATTCTGAAGCTGAATCCGTCAAATGTCATCCTGTTGTCAGGAACGCCGACAGCGGGGAAATACGAAAATCTATGGTCACAAATCAACTTGTTAGGGTGGGAAATCAGCGAAAAGGCGTTCAACAGACAATATATCAACTGGACAACGATTGATGTTGAAGGCTTCCCCAAAAAGGTTGTTGACAAGGCGAATCCATATAAGAACGTGGAACGCATGAAGCGCAAAATGCGTGAGCATGGCGCGGTGTTCATTAAGACAGAAGAAGTCGTTGACCTGCCACAGCAAAACATTGTTGAAATTCACGTTTCAACAACACGCGAATACAAGCGTTTTCAAAAGACTTCGCTTGTCACCGTGCAAGGTCAAGAACTGGTTGGCGATTCCATTCTTTCAAAGCGGCTGTATTCGCGGATGCTTTGCGGTCATTTCAACGCCGACAAGCTGAACGCATTACGCGAACTATGCGAAAGCACGAATGACAGGCTGATTGTGTTTTACAACTATGATGCCGAACTGGAAGCCTTGCGGCAAATATGCGCTGAAATTGACCGCCCTGTTTCAGAGGTCAACGGACACACAAAAGACCTGACCGCCTACGAATCAGACGAAGATTCAATCACACTGGTTCAATACAAAGCGGGGGCAATGGGGTTGAATCTGCAAAAGGCGAACAAAGTCATCTATTTCACTCCGACAGAGGAAGCCGAACTGTGGCAACAGAGCATGAAGCGCATTCACCGAATCGGGCAAACAAGACCCTGCTTCTATTACCTGTTGTTATGTGCGAACAGCATTGAAACCGAAGAAATAATCCCCACTTTGGGAATCAGAAAGGATTACACAGATGAGTTATTCAAAGAAAAACAATAATGTGCGTTGGCTGTATGGTTCATGGGCGTTCTTCGCGGTTGTCGGACTGGTCATCGGTATCGTGGCAACCAACATCATTCACAAATCAGGTTCACCGCCTGAACAGATTGAACAGGCTGAACCGCCGCCTATGTATGGCACACGCGACAACCGAACATTCCTTGACAGTGGCGAAATGTCGCGGGATTGGGGTTCAGGCGATTTGAATTTCAAACCCCTTGATTGTTCGCTTGACGAAAGGACACAGGAATTCATTTATTACCTGTCCTATGGCTATTACATTGATTTCCCCTTTGTTATGGGGTTGATACAGCAGGAATCGGCATTTCAAGCGGATGTAATCAGCGCAACGAATGATTATGGCTTGATGCAGATAAACAAGCAGAATCACAAATGGCTTCGTGAAAAAATCGGCGTTGATGATTTCCTTGACCCCGAACAGAACATCCGAGCAGGATTATACATTTTGCGCGGACTGTTTGAAAAGTACGATGACCCCGCCAAGGTGCTAATGGCTTATAACTTGGGCGAATCAGGCGCAAGCCTATTGTGGGAACAAGGCATTTTTGAAACTAACTATTCAAACAAAATCTTGAACTATGCTGAACAGTTCAAGCAACAAATAGAAAGCGAGGAAACGAAACAATGATTAAATGCAAAAATACCTGTCCTGAAGGGAAATTTGACGGTTGCTGTTCTGTCTGCCCCTTCAATGAGGAATGCCAAAGCAAATGCACGGAAAACCCGCAGGAGTGCAATGATGCCGTGTTCGAGGGTGAAGCCCTTGAAGTGTTTCAAAACCAAGCCGCCGCAGTGATTCAGAAAATCACGTTACTTGTCAAGCAGAAAAAGGAAATTGAAGAACAGGAAGCCGAGATGCGAAAACAGCTTCAGGCGGCGATGGAAAAGAACGGAATCAAGGTGTTTGACAATGAGGTTATCAAAGTGACCTATGTTGAACCGACAAGTCGAACCACAGTTGATTCAACCAAGCTGAAAGCGCAACAGCCTGACATTTACGCTAAATTCAGCAAAACAAGCGCGGTCAAGGCATCGGTCAGAATTGAGGTGAAAGGTGGTGACAAAAAACAATGGCAAAGTTGATTAAATGTGACGGTTGCGGCAAAACATTCCCTGAACAAACGAACACAAAGGATGTTGTTCAAGTAAATGTTTCAGGTAAATCAGAAGAATTTAGAAATTATTCCGCTGATATTTGTAATGACTGCTATGAAGATTTACATGAATGTTTCAAAACAATCCGTAAAAATCAAGGGTTAGGTGCATGAAAAATGAACACACGACACGGATTGAGCAAAACGCGCCTTTATAAAATTTACGTCAATATGAAGTCACGTTGCTACAACCCAAAATCAACCCGCTTTTATAGTTGGGGCGGTAAAGGAATTACGATTTGCAATGACTGGTTGGAAGATTTCAAAAAGTTTTATGACTGGTCAATGCAAAACGGTTATTCCGAAGATTTGACCATAGACCGAATCGACAGCGACAAAGGTTATTCCCCTGAAAATTGCCGATGGGTTACGGTCAAAGAACAAAGCAATAACACTTGTAAAAATCACCAGTACACATTCAACGGTGAAACATTGAATTCATGTGAAATTGCCGCTAAATACAACTTAAAAAGAACCACGTTTGAAGAAAGAATAAGGCGTGGTTGGTCGCTTGAAAGGGCGTTGTTATCGCCTGTGAGGTGTGGGAATGGGAAATGAGAAATTGTTCGAGAACAAAGTTAAACGGTGGCTTCATTCGGTCGGTGTGTATGCCGCAGGAACACCGACAGACAAGATGCCTGTTCCTGTCATCGGATGGTATGTCAAGTTTTGGGGCGGGGGCATGAGCAAGGCGGGGATTCCTGATTTGATTTTGTGCGTGAACGGTGTGTTTATTACCGCCGAATTAAAAGGCGAAACAGGCAGACCTTCAGACCTGCAACGCCTAAACACAGCACGAATCAACCAGTCAAATGGAATTGGAATAATCCTATACCCCGCAGGGTTTGAACAGTTTCAACAGCTTATAAAGGGGGTGATTGAATGCAATGGTCACACAGTCGCGTTGAATGCTTTGAAAGTTGCGGCTTCAAGTACAAAATGCGTTATCTTGACGGATTACTAACCTTGCCGCCTGACAATGCCGATAATGCCCTGATTTTGGGTACAGCACTACACACAGGCATTGAAAAAGGCGTGGATGCCGCAATCGAAGAGTATTTGAACGCATACCCGATAATTACGGATGCCCACATCACAGAAGCCATGAAACTTGAAGATTTGATACCCAAAGCGCGGAAACTTGCGCCAAGGGGAACTTTTGAAAAGTTAATTTCAACATCTGACTTCAAGGGGTTCATTGACCTGCTTGTTCCGACAGGCAACCACAACGAATATGACCTGTTCGATTTCAAGTATTCAAACAATGCCGCGCATTATCGGGATTCGCCGCAACTGCACATTTACAAGCATTTTTTTGAACAGGCGAATCCGAACGCAAGCATCCGAAACCTGAATTACCTGATTGTTCCAAAGGCGAAGGTGAAACAGGTCAAAGGCGAAAGCCTGAATCAGTACAGAGAACGAATTCAAGATGAATTGAACCGAATTGAACCGTTCCTGATTCCGATTGAATTTGATTACAGAAAAGTTATCGGGTTCACTATGGGAATCAAAAGAGCGCAGGAAACCAAGGAATTCAAGCCGCAGCGAAGTTTTCTTTGTCGGTGGTGTGAATATCAACAATTTTGTGAAAGTGAGGAAGATTACATGTTACTACCCAAAAACGAGCGGCGAACAATCGCCACGGTGAACAAACACGTTGTTTGGCTGTATGGTGCGCCGTACAGCGGCAAGACAACATTCGCAAACTGCTTCCCTGACCCCTTGATGCTGAATACGGACGGCAACATCAAATTCGTTGATGCGCCGTATATCGCAATCAAGAATGAAGTCACGGTCGAAGGGCGCATGACCAAGACAAAACTTGCGTGGGAGATTTTCAAGGAATCGGTCGCGGAACTTGAACGCAAGGAAAACGAATTCAAGTCAATCATCGTTGATTTACTTGAAGATTTGTATGAACATTGCCGCCTGTATATGTACCGTGAAATGGGCATTACCCACGAATCGGATGACAGTTTCAGGGCGTGGGATAAGGTCAGAACTGAATTCTTGTCAACGCTGAAACGGTTGATGAATTTGGATTATGAAAATCTGATTCTGATTTCCCACGAAGATACAAGCAAGGACATCACCAAGCGCGGCGGCGATAAGATAACCGCAATCAAGCCGAACTTGCAGGAAAAGACCGCAAACAAGGTCGCGGGTATGGTTGACATTGTGGCGCGTGTCATTGCTGAAGGTGACGTTCACACGTTGTCATTCAAGACATCGGAAGTCATATTCGGCGGTGGTCGGCTGAAAGTGTCCACAAAGGAAATCCCGCTTGAATACGGCGCATTCCTGAAGGTGTATGAGGATGCCAACAGCGGCACGACAACGCCGCAGGAACAGCCCACAGACAGCCGTAGACGTAAAGCAACCACAGTCAAGGAAGATACCGTCACAGTCAAGAAAACCCCGCCTGAAGCGGTTATTCCTGACCCCGAACCGCCTGTTGAACAGGCACAGGAAGAAGCCCCACGCCGCCGCAGGTCATCCAGTTCGGCAAAGGTTGAAACGCCGCCTGAAACTGTTGAAACTGAACAGGGTGATGACAACCCGCCGTTTGACACAGGCGAAACCGAAGCCCCGCAGGAAACAGAAACCCCGAAACCCGAAGAAACAACCGTCAGAACGCGCAAACGCCGCGCTTAATTTGAAAGGAGAATATAACAATGGCACAGAGTATTTTTGACAAATTCGATTCGCGAATCGACACCAAAGGGCTTGCCGAGGAAGTCAAGGAATCCGAGAAGAACGGTTCGGCAACATTCAAGACCGTTCCCACAGGGGATTATGAAGTTGAGGTCAACAAGATGGAACTTGGCTTGACCAAAGCCAAAGACAAGATGATGCTGTCAATTTGGTTTAAGGTGCTGAACGGTGAGCAAAAGGGCGGCATGATTTTCATGAATCAGGTCGTGATGGAATCATTCCAAATCCATATTGCCAATGACGTTTTACGCGCATTGACCGCCGAACTGCCCGAAGCTATGGACATCAGCTTCGACACATATGCCCAATACAACGATTTGGTCATGGATGTGTTTGAAGCCATTGAAGGCAAGTATGAATATGCGCTTGCTTACGGCGAGAACAAAAAAGGCTATCCGACATATGAAATCAAGGAAGTTTTTGTTCTTGACTGATTACCTGAATAACCGCTGAATGAGGGGCGGGGTTGAAAATATCTTCCCCGCCCTAAATTCCTTGAAGAGGGATTAAACTACTTTTGAAAGGGGCTTGACTATGGTTTTCTATGATTTTGAGGTGTTCGCGCAAGATTGGCTTGTCGTGATTCTTGACGTGACGAACCGCAAAGAATTTGTGTTCGTGAATGACCCTGAAGGGCTTGAAAAGTTTCATTCCGAATATGTGAACGAAATTTGGGCGGGATTCAACAGCCGCCATTATGACCAGTGGATTTTGAAGGCTATACTGTGCGGGTTTGACCCGAAGAAAGTCAACGATTTCATTATTGTGCGGGGAAATCCGGGGTGGAAATTTTCAAGCCTGTTTCGCAACATATCCCTGAATAACTATGATGTTATGACAAATATTGACCGTGGATTAAAGACCTTCGAGGGGTTCATGGGCAATGACATAAAAGAAACAAGCGTTCCGTTTGATATTCAGCGGAAATTGACAAAGACCGAGATTGAAGAAACAATCAAGTATTGCCGCCATGATGTGGAACAAACCATTGAAATATTCCTACAACGCAAAGATGACTTTGAAGCGCATCGGGGGCTTGTCAAACTTGCCTGTGGTGACAGACTTGTTGACCTGTCACTAATTAGCAAGACCAAGCCGCAGTTGTCGGCAATCATATTGGGCGCATCCCCGCAAGAATACAATGATGAATTTGACATTGATTTTCCGTCAGTAATGCGGATTGAAAAATATACAGCTGTTGTTGACTGGTACAGAGCCGCCGAAAATCGCTGTTATGAGCGCAACGGCAAGAAGAATCAGCTTGACATTATGATTGCAGGTGTGCCACACCAATTCGGTTATGGGGGCTTGCACGGCGCATTAACACAGTACAGCGGCGAAGGTTATTTTTTGAATATGGACGTGGCATCGCTTTATCCGTCCTTGATGATTAAGTATGACCTGATAAGCCGAAGCATCAAAGACCCGACAAAGTTTGAAGGTATTTACAATCAGCGGTTGCAATACAAAGCTGAAAAAAATCCGCTTCAGCTTCCGTTGAAACTGGTGCTGAATTCAACTTATGGCGTTATGAAAGACAAGAACAACGCCTTGTTTGACCCACGTCAAGCAAACCGTGTCTGTGTATACGGTCAAATTCTGTTGCTTGACCTTATGGAACGGCTTGAACCGCATTGTCAGATTATTCAAAGCAATACCGATGGCGTACTGGTCAGGCTGAACCGCTATGAAGATTATGACCTGATAGATGATATTTGCTATGAGTGGGAACAGCGAACACGCCTTCAGCTTGAATTTGATGAATATAGAAAGGTTTACCAAAAGGACGTAAACAACTATATCATGATACCCGCATCAATGTATGACGAAAAAGGAAAACCGAGATGGAAAACCAAAGGCGCGTATGTGAAGAAACTGTCCACGCTTGATTATGACCTTCCCATTGTAAACCGCGCACTGGTTGATTATATGGTTCATGGAACGCCGATTGAACAGACCATCGGCGGTTGTGATGACCTGAAAGAATTCCAGTTGGTAACAAAAATCAGCAACAAATACACGCACATTATTCACGGTGAACATCCCATTAAAGAAAAGTGCATCCGCATTTTTGCAAGCCGTGAACCGCAGGACAAATACAGAGGTGTCAAGAAAATCAGCGCACGAACAGGCAGACCCGCCAAGTTGTCGAATTCCCCTGAATCCTGTTTCATTTACAACGATTCGGTGAACGGCGCGAAGTGTCCTGAAAAACTTGACAAGGCATGGTATATGGCGATGGCGAAAAAACGCCTTGCAGATTTCGGGGTGATATAGATGAAAGAACAGATTTTTATTAGGTGGGAAACTGGAAAAATGACCATCAATCTTGAATACTTTTTTCCTTGTAGTCAGAAGAATTTCAAGATTTTGTTGAAAACAATCGCCCTTGATTGGCAGGACGGCGAAGAAACCAAAGACTTTTTGAAAGTTTACTTTCAAAAAAAAATCAACGATGCCGAGAAAGCGGCAACTGAAACGTGCCACTATAACATAATGAAACGGCACAAAAACGTTGCCAAGAAATATGAAGCACTGTTGAAAATCTTGAACAAGGGGTGAGGAAATGGAACTTGATGTAATTTTCAACGAAGATTGCATACAGGGAATGAACAAATTGCCTGACAGGTGCGTTGATATGGTTCTTTGTGATTTACCCTATGGCACAACAAGAAACAAATGGGATTGCATCATTCCGTTTACCGAACTGTGGGCGCATTATCGCCGTATTGTCAAAGAAAACGGTGCGGTGGTGCTGTTCGCAGACGGAATTTTCACAGCGCAGTTGATTCAATCTAATATGGCAATGTGGAAATATAACCTTGTTTGGGATAAACAGCGCGGTTGTGATTTTCTGAACGCCAATGTCAAGCCGATGAAAAGTCACGAAGATATTGTTGTTTTCTATGAAAAGAAGCCTGTTTACAATAAACAGTTTTGGTTTTCAACGCCGTATAAACGACAAAAGAACGGCGCATTATCTGACAATTACGGTGACAGAAAGGAAGCTTTTTCTGAATCAGAGGATGGCAAGCGAAACCCATTAACGATTCTGTCATTCCCGAAGGATTCAAAGCGGTTGCATCCGACACAGAAACCCATCGCGCTGTTGGAATACCTGATTAAGACCTACACCAACGAAGGCGATGTTGTGCTTGATAACTGCTTCGGTAGCGGTTCGACACTGGTTGCCGCAGTCAAAACAAATCGGCATTACATCGGGTATGAACTGGACACAGCATATTTTGACATTGCTTGCGGTCGGCTTGATGAGATTGAAGGGGGGGGGGTGCATGATGGATGGCTGATTTGTTTTTTCGTGGTTATGTGGAAACCAAAGACAAGCAATGTATAGAGAAATTCAAGGGCAGAAAAGACTTCAAAACATACGCACAGGTTCAATCCCTGCCTGAATATGCGGGAATCCTTGCCGAAGATACGATTCTGATTGATATTGATGACCTTGAACAAAGTGAACTAATGTTCAAGATAGTTCAAGAATTAAAATTGGCTTGCCGTGTGTATCGGACAACGCGAGGTAAACACTTCCTGTTCTTGAATAAAGGCGTGGAACAGAACCGAACCAAAGCCAAACTTGCGGTGGGATTGACCGCCGACATCAAACTTGGAAAGAAAAATTCATATTCAGTTTTGAAGTTCGGCGGCAAGAACCGTGAAATCATATATGACACGGATGCGCCGCAGGAATTACCGAAATGGCTTGTGGCGGTCAAGGGCAATTCAAAACTGGTGGAAATGGAAGCAGGGGATGGACGGAATCAGGCATTATTCAACTATATTCTGACCCTGCAAGCCGCCGATTTCAGCGTTGAGGAAGCGCGAGATTGTATCAAGCTGATAAATAGGTTTGTGTTGAAAGACCCATTACCCGAATCAGAACTTGATGTAATTCTTCGTGATGAAGCCTTTGCAAAGCCTGTATTTTTCAATGGAAACGCCTTCTTGTTTGACAAGTTCGCCGTTTACCTGAAAAATAACGCACACATTATCAAAATCAATAACCTGTTACACCTGTATGACGATGGCATCTATATTGCGGGAAAACAGCGAATTGAATATGAAATGGTCAGGCACATTCCCGAAATGAACAGAACTAAAAGAACAGAGGTGTATGAATACTTGAATATTATAGTCCGCGAATCTGTCAAGTCAATAGAATCAAACTTGATAGCGTTCCGAAATGGTGTGTATGACATCTTGACTGGTGAACTGTTGCCGTTTGCCCCTGAACACGTTATAACGAACCGTATTGATTGGGATTACAACCCGAACGCCGCCTGTGAACTGGTGGATGAGGTTTTAGACAAAATCAGTTGCAAAAAGTCAGGCATCCGCGCACTGCTTGAAGAAGTGGTCGGTTACTGCTTCTATCGCCGCAATGAACTTGGCAAGGCGTTTGTTTTCACTGGTGAGCGTGGAAACGGAAAATCAACATACCTTGATATGGTCAGAACGGTTTTGGGCGAAAAGAACATTTCAGCCCTTGACCTGTCAGAGTTGAACAAAGACTATATGAACGCTGAAGTTGTCGGCAAATTGGCGAATATCGGTGATGACATCGGTGATGAATTCATTCCGAATACAGGTGTGTTCAAGAAACTTGTTACAGGCGATGAACTGACCGTTCAACGGAAATATCAAGACCCCTTCGCATTCCACAGTTACGCGAAGTTGCTATTTTCGGCGAACAACATCCCGCGATTGGGCAAGGGCAAGGATTCAGCGGCAATCAAGCGGCGGTTGATAATCGTTCCGTTCAATGCAAGGTTCAGCCCCGATGACCCTGATTTCAAGCCCTATATCAAATATGACCTGCAAAAGCAAGAAGCGATGGAATATTTGATTGTGTTAGCTTTGGCGGGGTTGAAGCGGGTGCTGAAACTGAACAAGTTTACTGAATCAGAGGAAGTTCAAGCCGCCCTTGACGAATACGAAGAAACCAACAATCCCATTATCGGATTTTTCAAGGAAGCCGATGCTGAAGGCTTACCGATAGAGAATGAACCGACAAACAAAGTGTTCAAGGCATATTCCGAATACTGCATTCGCTGTAACCTTCAAGCCTTGGCATCGGGTGAGTTTTCAAAACAGGTCAAACGCTATTATGGCTTTGACATTATAAGTAAAAAAATTCAAGGGAAAACCCACAGAATTTTTGTGCAGGGGGAATCACTATGATTTATGTTTGCAGTCCGTACAGGGGCGATATTAAGCGCAACATAGAGTTTGCAAAGGCGGCTTGTCAGTTTGTCAGGAATTACGGATTAAAGCCATTTGCGCCGCATCTTGTCTTTACCAAATATCTTGATGACAATGACCCGAAACAGCGCAGGATTGGCATTGCGCTTGGAATCCTGATAATGCGAATGTGTTCTGAAGTGTGGGTGTTCGGTTCGGTGATTTCTTCAGGTATGCAAGCGGAAATTCTGAACGCAAGGAAAACAAGAAAGGTGGTGAGATTTTGGAAACCGACATGATTTATAACTGTGACTGCTTAGACGGCTTGAAGCTGTTGCCTGACCGTTGCATTGACCTGATTGTTACTGACCCGCCCTATTTGATAGAGAATACCCGCGCAGGTGGGAAATCCCCGCTTGCCAAGTCTATACAGGGCATGAATACAGAGATTCAGAACAGCGGGTTGACACAGGGCTTTAACGCCGCTGTGCTTGATGAAATGGTCAGGGTGTTAAAAACTATCAACCTTTATATTTGGTGCAACCACAAGCAAATTCCCGCCTATCTTGATTACTTTGTGAGCGGGTGCGGCTGTTCGTTTGATATTCTGATTTGGAACAAGACAAACGCGATGCCGCTGTTCAATAACAAGTGGTTGACGGACAAGGAATATTGCTTGTATTTCCGAAAATCGGCATACTGCAACCCTGATAGTTACGAACACGCGAAAACGGTTTGGCATCAGCCGATTAACGCACAGGACAAGAAGCGGTATGGGCATCCAACAATCAAGCCGCTAAACATAATTGAAACGCTGATTCAGAACAGTTCCCGCCCTGAAGATGTCATTCTTGACCCATTCCTTGGCAGTGGAACAACCGCAGTGGCGGCGGTAAAGAGTGGCAGACATTACATCGGTTATGAGTTGGACAGCAAATATTTTGACATCGCCTGTGCGAGGTTAGACGAAGTAGAGGGGGGGGGCATAGTCAATGGAGTATCGTAATAGTGAAGGTTATCCTGATTCGATAGCTTATCACGCGATGAAATCAGTCGAGAAGGACGAACAAATTATTCAGGCAAAATTAAACAAGCTGATTCTATGCCTGAAGCTAATAGTTGAACTGGCGGGATTCGACTTAACCGCGAGAATACAGGTAAAACACCGCAAAAGTGGGCGCGAGTTCAAGTAATTCAAAGCAAAAGTTCAAAGTTCAGGTTCAAGGTGGGTTAAAGGTGGGTTCAAGGTGAGGTTCAAGGTGAAAACCCTGTATTTATGCCGAGGTTCAAGGTGGTTCAAGGTAAAGTACAAAACCTTTTAGATATTAGCTTTTGAAAATCGTCGCGCGGCGGTAAAAAAGAGAATATATAGAGATAGAAAATGACCTTTCACCTTGAACCTTTTGAAAATTGAAACCCGCAAACCCGTATAAACACAGGCTTTTTAGAGGTTCAAGGTGAATCCGATGACCTTTAACCCACCTTGAACCTGTTAGTAACAAACAACCATCAAGCCTTGTAAATGCGGGGTTTTGATAATATTGCGAATAGTGAGGTAAAGGAAAATGACAGCAAAACAATATCTTCAACAGGCTTTTCGCCTGAATCAGCGTATAGAATCAAACCGTGATGAAATTGCGCGGTTGCGTTCACTTGCAACATCCATCGGTTCGCCTGACTTGTCAGCCGACAGGGTTCAATCAAGCGGGAACAGTGACAAAATGGCGGCAACCATTGCCAAGATTATTGACTTTGAACGTGAACTTGAAGCCGAGATTGAAAAATACGTTGTGTTGCGGCGTGAAATTTACGGCAAAGTTGACCGAATCGAAGATGACGATTACCGAATCATTCTGAAAAAGCGTTATCTTGAATTCAAAAAATGGGAGAACATAGCGGTTGAAATGAATTATAGTTATCAATGGGTTCATAAACTGCACAAACGCGCATTACAGGACTTCGCAAAAAAAAATCAACAGGCGATTGAAAGCGACTATGAATCTGTGGTATGATTATAATAGGCAAAGCCGCAGGAAAATGTTCTGTGGCTTTTATTTTGTGAAGGGGGTGTTGCGGGATGGCTTTGAACGCAAGACAAAGGCGGTTTGTTGATGAATATTGCATTGACCTGAACGCGACACAGGCGGCTATTCGGTCAGGTTATAGCAAGGTGACGGCAAATCGGATGGGTTCTGAAAACTTGTCAAAACCTGATATAAAAGCGGCGATTGATGCCGCCCTTGACCGAATTCACACGGCAAACACGGCATCCGCGCAAGAGGTTGAAGAATATCTAACCAAGGTTCTTCGCGGTGAATCCAGTGCTGAAATTGTTGTGATTGAGGGTGTCGGCGATGGCTGTTCTAATGCAAGGCGCATGAACAAAGCCCCCGATGAGCGGGAACGCCTGAAAGCCGCTGAATTATTGGCAAAACGACACGGAATGTTGACCGACAAGACCAAGGTTGAAGGCGGTGTTCAGATTGTCATTCGTGACGATTTAGATGACGATTAGCAACAGGTTAGTAACAAAAACACTTTGAAACCGTTGTAATTCAGGCGGTTGTTTTTATTGGGCGGTGATTTTATGCGGATTCAGGATATTTCCCTGAAGAAAACAGTTGGCGGCGGGTATGCCGATTTTTGGAGGTTCAAAGGGCGTTATCGGATTTGCAAGGGAAGCCGTGCAAGCAAGAAATCAAAGACAACCGCCCTTTGGTTTATCGTGAATATGATGGCATACCCACAGGCGAACACGCTTGTAATCCGCAAGACTTTTCGCACGTTAAAAGATTCTTGCTTTACTGAACTGAAATGGGCAATTTCCCGCCTTGGCTGTGAATCGTTTTGGAAAATCACGGAATCGCCGCTTGAAATGACCTATCTTGAAACAGGGCAAAAGATATATTTCAGGGGGCTTGATGACCCGCTGAAGGTCACGTCCATAACCGTTGACGTGGGTTCGCTGTGTTGGATGTGGATTGAAGAAGCCTACGAGATTATGAAAGAACCTGACTTTGACGTAATAGACGAATCTATCCGTGGTCAGGTTGCCGATGGGCTGTTCAAGCAAATCACAATGACATTCAATCCGTGGAATGAACATCACTGGATAAAAAAGCGGTTCTTCGATGCTGAACCTTATACTGACATTTTGGCACTTACCACGAATTACACGGTCAATGAGTGGTTGGACGATGCAGACAGGAAAGTTTTTGAAACAATGCGTGTCAAGAATCCCCGCCGTTATCGTGTGGCAGGATTAGGCGAATGGGGCATTGTCGAGGGTGTCATATTTGAGAATTGGCGGGAAGAATCATTCGACATCGAGGAAATACGCAAAATCAGCGGTATCAAATCGGCGTATGGGTTGGATTTCGGCTATACCAATGACCCCACAGCCTTATTTTGCGGATTGGTTGACCTGAAGAACAAGCGGCTGTATGTGTTCGATGAACTGTACAAGAAGGGCTTGTCGAATGAAGCCATATCAGACGAAATCAATAAACTTGGCTTCCGCAGGGAACGCATAACAGCGGATTCAGCCGAACCGAAAAGCATTGACCGATTGCGCGAACTTGGCATTGCCAACATTCGCGCCGCTCGAAAGGGCAAGGACAGCGTGAACAATGGCATTGACTATTTGCAGGATTTTGAAATTATCGTGAATCCGAAATGTGTCAATTTCATAACCGAAATATCGAACTACACTTGGGATGAAGATAGATTCGGCAAGAAAATAAACAAGCCCATTGATGACTTTAACCACCTTATGGATGCGATGCGCTATGCCGTGGAAGAGTTTGTCAAAGGGCGTTCATTTAGCTTTGATTAAAATTTACAAGAAAGGGGGTTGATACTGTGATTGCTTTTGACTTTGCGGTTTCGGTCAATGAAATAATCGTGCAGGGCGCGAAAAACCGCTTGACCGATGTTGAATTCATTGAAAACGAAATTCAAAGATTCCTGAATTCAAAACGCCGCCGCGATATGATAAACGGTGAACGCTATTTCAAAGGCGAACACGACATCCTTCACCGCAAGCGCACAATGATTGGTGAAAATGGCAAACTTGAAAATGTTGAAAACGTGCCGAATAATCGGGTTGTTGATAATCAGTACAAGAAGATGGTCAATCAGAAGGTCAATTACCTTTTGGGGCAACCTGTTACAATACAATCTGACAATACACAGTATGCCGAAACCATAAAGCAGTTCTTGAACAAGCGGTTCTTGCGCCTGATTAAGAATGTGGGGCGGGATTCGCTGAACTGTGGTGTTGGTTGGCTGTTCCTGCATTACGATGAACAGGGTGAATTTCAGTTCAAGCGGTTCAAGCCTTATGAAATCATTGCAGGGTGGAAAGATGACGAACACACAAGCCTTGAATATGCTATTCGGCTTTACGAGATTATCAGCTATGAAGGCAAGAACGAAAAGACCGTTCAAAAAGTCGAGGTTTACGATGAAAAAGGCATACACCGCTTTATTCTTGACGGAAGCCGCCTGATTCCTGATTTTGACCCATATAACGATATTAAGACCCACGAACCATATTTCACAGTGATTCAGGGCGAAGATGAACTTGATTTTAACTGGTCACGCATCCCGCTGATTCCGTTCAAGTACAACACAGAAGAAATCCCGCTGATTCGGAATGTCAAGCCATTGCAGGACGGATTGAACCTGATACTGTCAAACTTTGAAAACAACATGGAAGAGGATGCGAGAAACACAATTCTTGTGTTGGTCAACTATGATGGTGAGAATTTGGCAGAATTCAGAAAAAACTTGTCTACCTATGGCGCGGTTAAACTGAAAACGGTTGATGGGGCGGCGGGTGACTTGCGAACATTGCAGGTCGAGGTAAACGCCGCCAATTATCAAGCTATTATTGAGATTTTCAAAAAGGCAATAATTGAAAACGCAATGGGCTATGATGCCAAAGATGACCGATTGGGCGGCAACGCTAATCAGTTAAATATTATGTCAATGTATAGCGATATTGACCTTGATGCAAACGAAATGGAAACCGAATATCAGGCTTCGTTTGAAGAACTGATTCGGTTTATCAACCTACACCTTGCGAATACTGGTCAGGGCGATTTTGACGGCGTGGAAGTCGAAGTCATATTCAACCGTGATATGCTGATTAGTGAATCCGAAATCATAACCAACATTCAGAACAGCGTTGGCATTTTGAGCGAAGAAACGCTGATTGCACAACATCCTTGGGTTGATGACCCACTGAAAGAATTAGAGCGTGTCAAGGAAGAAAAAGCTGAAGCAGTTGCCGAAGCCCAAAAGCAGTTTGGCGATGCGGCGTTCAATCCCGCTGTCGGCGGCAAAGAAACGGTTGTAACAGAGGAATACCAGTCAACCAAAGAATAACAGAAAGGCGGTGAGATAGTGAAAAACGCTGAATATTGGCGCAAGCGGTTTGATGCTATCGAAGCCGTCAAAAACAAGAGCGGCGAACGCACGATGGCAGACGTTGATTCAATGTTTCGGACATCGCAGAAAGAACTTGAAGGGCAGGTTGCCCGATGGTATCAGCGGTTTGCCGACAACAACCAAATCAGCCTTGCCGAAGCCAAAAAGTGGTTGAACAAAGGTGAACTTGCTGAATTCAAGTGGGATGTTCGTGAATTTATAAAGTACGGACAGCAGAACGCCGTTGATGGGCTGTGGATGAAACAGCTTGAAAACGCAAGCGCACGATTCCACATATCCCGCCTTGAAGCCTTGCAAATGCAGACACAGCAGACTATTGAAAAGCTGTATGGTAATCAGCTTGATGCCGTTGATACGCTTATGAAGCGGCAATACCTTGACGGCTATTATCAATCATTGTTTGAGGTTCAAAAGGGCTTTAACGTGGGATGGGATATATCGGCGGTTGACGATGGCAAGCTGAAGCGCATTATCGAAAAGCCGTGGACACTTGATGACAAGACTTTTTCAGATAGGATTTGGAGTGACAAACAAAAGCTGTTGACCGAGGTTCAAACACAGCTTACCCGCAATATGATTTTAGGCAAGCCGCCCGATGCGTCAATTAAAGCCCTTGCAAAGGCGATGGACACATCCAAAAGCAATGCAGGGCGGTTGATAATGACCGAATCAACGTATTTTTCACAGGCGGCGCAGAAAGAAGCCTTTGCTGAATTGGGTGTGAAACAATATGAAGTGCTTGAAACCCTTGATGGTCACACTTGCCCGATATGCGGGGAAATGGACGGCAAAGTTTTCAAGCTGTCTGATTTTCGGTCAGGCGAAACAGCCCCGCCCTTCCATCCGTGGTGCAGGGGTGATACAGTTCCCCATTTCGATGACGATGTGGGCGCGAGGGCGGCAAGGGATAACGAAGGAAAAACCTACTATGTGCCGCAGGATATGAAATATCCCGAATGGAAACAGACCTTCGTTGAAAATGGTTCAAAGGATGGGCTTGAAGTTAAGTCATACGAAGACCAAACCACATATACACGAAAGGGATTGAAAAACGATGAAAAAAGTGGTATAATTGAGAGTACGGCAACAGATGAACGGCGCAATCTGACCCTTAACGATTTCCCCGCACAGTTCCGCGACAAGTCAGAGGGTAAAATAACACAGCGCATGATTGATTTTGTGAACGGCATTGAAAACGCTAACCCCAAAATGGTTGAACTGCTTGCAAGTATCGGCGCGTTGGAAAACTTTTCAACAAATGGAATTGGCTTTGACATTTCCCATGCTTCAGGTTATGCGGTGCAAATGTCATATTCCGCATTCAACGGCGATTTGCGGGAAGTCAAACTGATAATTCCGAAACTGACTGGTGACAATATCGCAGGACAGGTCAACACGATGCTTCACGAAGAATCGCATTTCCTTGATTTGCAGGGTAGAACTGACCCTAAAAAGCATGGTGATTGGGCAAGTACACAAAGCCCCGCATTAAAAACGGCATTTGAAGCAAGCCGAACAGGAATGTCAAGCGAAGTGTCAGACTTATTCAAGGCTTACAAAGTGGAGTATGACACGATAAAAAAGACCGCCAATGATACCTATTCCTTGGGTTACAGCAAGGCAATGACCGCCTATCAGGACGATTTGAAAATCAAAAGTTGGTCGGAAGCCACAAAGATTCGGGAAAAGGAACTGAAACGCCTGAAAAAAGTCTATGCTGAAACTATTGAATATGAATCCCGAAATGCTTTTGGCGGTGGCATCGGCAATCTACAAGATATTTATGATGCGCTGTCGGCAGGTGAGTATCAGCGCAATGGCACGGTGATATTCGGTCACGGCAGTATGAAAACAAACGGTGGAATGCCGTATTACAAGTATTATGAAGCGCAGATTCACGAAACATTCGCCAATTACGGTTCATTGAGCGTGACAAGACCTGATTTGATTGATATGTTGCGCCGTGATAAACCTGAACTGGTTCAAGCGTTGGATGAACTGATTGAATCAATGTTGAAAAAGGTGGTGAAGAAATGACTTTTATTGAATATGTTGACAGCTTGGTTGAAAAGCACGGCAAGGACTACAACGGCGATAATGACCCCACTGTTCAAAAGTATTGGGAAATGACAAGGCTTTTCGGCACTGTCGATGATGACTGGTTCAACCGATTCTTTGATTCTGACAGCGTGGAAATGCTTGATGACAAAATCGAAGTGCTGAATGCTTTGAAAGACGGAAAGCCGCCTGACCAAATACCGAAATATCACGCTGTTCTTGAAAAGCCATTGCCCCCCGAAGGGCAGATTTGCGATTAACCCACATTCGGGATTAAAGCACATTTTGAAAGTTAATTTTCAAAATGTGCTTTTTCATATCCAAAAACCGCCGCTTTGGTATTTCAGGCGTAAAACGAAAGACAAAAAGAACCTGACTGAACAGGGTAAAAAATGATTTTGAAAGGATGGTACAGACCATGAAAAAAGACGAACTTATCAAATTGGGTTGCGATGAGGAAACCGCAAAAAAGGTTGAATCAGCGGTAACAGAGGAATTGAAAGGGTTTATTCCGAAAGCGAGATTTGACGAGGTGAACGGCGAAAAGAAAACGCTTGAAGCCACGCTGAAAGACCGTGATTCACAGCTTGAAACCCTGAAAAATTCCACAGGCGATGTCGAGGGTTTGAAAAATCAGATTGCGGAATTGCAGACGGCGAACAAAACCGCCGCTGAAACACACGCCGCCGAAATTCAGACCCTTAAAATAAATGCCGCTGTTGATGCCGCGCTGACCGCATCCAAGGCGAAAAACGCAAAAGCAGTCAAAGCATTGCTTGATTTGGAAAAAGCCGAACTTGCCGATGACGGCACAATCAAGGGGCTTGATGACCAAATCAAGAAACTGGTCGGCGCGGACGATTCAAAGTTCTTGTTCGACACAGAGCAAAAGCAGACCAAGATGAAGGGCGCACAACCCGCCCAAACTGGCAAGGAAGAACCCGACACGAAGGTTGACGTGTCAAAAATGAGCTATGAGGAATTGGCGGCTTATATGGAAGCCAATCCCGAAGCCAACATCTAACAAAACAAGAAAGGATGAATCACAATGGCAAAATTTGACCAGAAAACATTCAACCCGCAAGCATTCGGGAAGTATGTTGACACAATCCCAAAGGTTCGGTTAAACGAACTTATCAAGTCGAGGGCTTTACAGCCGAACAGCCAAATCAAAACGGCGTTTGCGAATCAGACAGGCGTTGTTTATGCCACGCTTCCCATGTATGGGCGGCTTGACGGCGATGTTCTGAACTATGACGGCGAAACCGACATCACCGCCACTTCCACCACAACCTATGAAAGAAGCGTGATTGTCACAGGTCGCGCCAAGGCGTGGGTTGAACGCGATTTCAGCGAGGACATCACAGGCGGCGCAGGGTTCATGTCCAATGTGGCGCGGCAGGTGTCCGATTATTGGGATGACGTTGACCAAGACACGCTTCTTGCTGTCCTGAACGGCATTTTCGCAATGACAGGCACAGACAACACAAAATTTGTCACAGGTCATACCTACGACATCACGGCTAACGCCACAAATGTTGTGGGCGCGGCAACCCTGAACACAGCGATTCAACAGGCAAGCGGTGACAAGAAAAGCAAGTTCAGCATCGTAATCATGCACAGTGCGATTGCTACAAATCTTGAAAACCTGAAGCTGTTGGAGTATATGAAACAGACGGACGGCAACGGCATTGAACGGCAACTTGCGCTTGCAACTTGGAATGGTCGCACGGTGTTGATTGATGACGGTATGCCCACGGTGGATGTTCCCGCCGCTGACCCTAACCCCGCATACACCAAGTATACCACCTATGTTTTGGGCATCGGCGCATTTGATTATGAGAACATCGGCGCGGAAGTTCCGTTTGAAATGAACCGTGACCCGAAAACAAACGGCGGTCAAACTTATCTGTACAGCAGACAGCGAAAGGTTTTTGCGCCGTATGGTATCAGCTTCACAAAGTCGAATATGGCGAAGAACAGCCCCACGGCGGCAGAATTGCAGACAGCGGCAAACTGGACGTTGGTCAATGACGGCAACGGCAAATTCATTGACCACAAATCCATTCCCATTGCCCGAATCATTTCAAGGGGGTAACAGCCGATGCCGAATCTTGACGATGTTATTTCAAGGCTTCAATCGTTGGGGTACACCGTTCAAGAATCCGATTCATGGGCGATTACCTTTGTGATTGACAAAGTGGCGAACACCATAAAAAACGCCTGTAATGTTTCAAACATACCTGAAGGGCTGTATCAGGTGGCGGTTGATATGGTGTGCGGCGAATTTCTATTGGCGAAAAAGGGAAGCGGGGCATTGCAGGGTTTTGAAATGGATTTAGCGCAAACGGTGTTGAAACAGGTACAGGAAGGCGATACAAACGTAACCTTCGGGGTTGAAAGCAGTTTGTCACCTGAACAACGCCTGAATGCCGCTATTGACTACCTGATAAATTACGGAAAAGACCAGTTTGTGACATATAGGCGGCTGAAGTGGGATTAGTCAAAGCCGCCTTGCAAACTCTGTGGAAAGACACGGTAACAATCACCGAATATCAGGAAGTTCAGCGTGAAAACAAATCCACAGGGCATCAAGAAGTTGTTGTCCTTGAAAATGAACCTTGCAAACTGTCCTTTGAAACCCTTGCAACCACGAATCAGACGGAATCAGCCGCCGAACTGGTTCAAAAAGCTAAATTGTTTATTGATAACGGATTGAATATCAAGGCGGGTTCAAAAATCACGGTCACGCAACATGAAACATGCAGGGTTTTTGAATTCAGCCAAAGCGGGGATGCGGGTGTGTTTACGAACCATCAAGAAATAATGCTTGCCCCCTTCGAGGGGTGGGCATGATGGCAAAGTTGAACATTCGTGAACTTGAAAAATTCGCTGAATCGGTGAACAAGTTGGCGCAAAGTGAACGAAATGAATTTGCTGAAGATTGCATCAAAGAACTTGCCGCCCGAATGTTGCGGAAGGTCAAAATGCGAACACCTGTGGGGCAATACAGCAAAAAAGAAACCT
>BNZR01000013.1 GCA_026001245.1 Clostridia bacterium | reverse complement strand
GGCTTGGGTGTAACGGTGGGTTCGGGCGCGGGCGCGGCGGTAGGTATTGCGGCGGGTGTTGTACCCTTGTTTTCTTCGTTTACCGCATTATCGGCGGCGGTTTTTGTTTCTTTAGCCATTGAAATTAACCTCCTGTTGTACCGCAGGGATTGTCCATACGGTCGAGATTTCCCCTAAAAAATAGGGTGCTGTATCTTCGGGGTAGATTACCCATTCAAGCGGCGGCATAAGCTGATACTGTTCGGCGATAACGCCGCGCCGCTCGAACGCAAGGCGTAAGCGGTCGATAATAGTCAGCACGGACAACGCGCCCGTGCTGTTATCCGCGCTATATGTCGCTATAACAAATCTAATCTTTGCGTCCGCTTGCGGGTACTGCCCGGCTTCCTGTGTGTCGTTGCCGTTTAGTGGCTGAATTATGATGTAGGGGACTTCTTCCGTTTCGGCTTCCTCTGTAGGGGCGCGGAGCTTGTAAGCGTTAACGCCGCATGTGCTGTCCGGCTCACGGGCGTTACGGCTTGTTTGACTACCGCGCTTTTCGAGTATCAGATCGTCAAGCGCGGTTTCAACCGTCACTTTAAGTGCGTCTATTAAGTTTGTGACAGTCATTCGTCCAACAACTCACAATCTAAAATATACTCGCCCATCTCAAAGGCGACGCGGACAATCCGATACTTGTTTGCTCCGATTTCTATTGTTTTTCCTTTTCGGAGGAAAACGCCGGGTAGATTGGCTTCGTTGATATATGCCCGCACGTCATAGAGTTCTATGCCGCTTGCGTGGTCGTTTGCGGGCTTGGCTCTGTCCTTGATAATGTCGTGGTCAAGGATAACGGGAATTTCCTCAAAGGTCGCGCCGCTGTATTTTATCGTCATAAGCTCGGCGAATTCGGCGTTGTTTTGGAAAACCTCCGCGTTATCCCTCGCAACTTGTTCTTTGAATGTCATTTTATATGACCTTTGCGACATACCACGAATTGACTTCATGGGGAACAGGGAGCGGACGGCAAGACAATTCAATAAAGCGGCGGTCGGGACCGTGCTTAACCCATGATTTCGGGACGCGCTCACCCTCTGTGGTGTGCCAACGCCCGTCGTTATCCAACCATTCAATCGCGCCATAGTAAAGCGAGAATTGCGCCGTTGTGGACAAGAGCGCGATATACCCACTGGGAATAAGCGGCTTTTGTACGGGTGCGTCGGGGTCGGTCCAGTCGTCTAAATACCATTCGTCGTAGGTGTAAACGTCCAAACCCAACCCCTTTAACGTGCCGATATAGGTTACGCCGTCCGGCAATTCAACGGGCTTAATAACGGCAAGGTCGTAACCCTTGATGTCAAGCAGTTTTTGGACTTGCGCGTTATTTATGAACGCGTCCACAACGTCGTCCGCGAGAAGCAGGACGTTGGGGTTTGTGTACCCGTCACGCTGTACAATCTTGCGGATTTTCTTGATGTAGTTTAGGGGTAGACTGTTGGCGCTTGTCCATACGTCGGTCCCTGTGAGGGTTTCGGTTTGGGTAAAGCCGAAGTCTATAAGCTCGTTAATACCCTCGCCGACAATGGGGATTTTGCCCGTCATGATAGCTTGTGCCGCCATCCACTCGATACGCCTTATACGCATTTCTTCAAGCTCGGCGTAATCGTTGCGGAGTTTAATAACGGCGCGTTCTTCGGGTGTTTTGCCGTTATAAAGCGATTCTTGGTAGGCGCGGGCTAAGATGTCGTCCACGGTCGTGATTTTGTTGTGGGCGATTACGGGCGGGGTGTAAGTTTTTGTTTGATACCCCGTGTTTAGAATCGTCTTGCTTCCTAAGCGCGGGTGGACAAACGGCGCAAGTGCGCGGTTGCCTTTTTTGAAGTCCACGTCAATACTCTTTGTGTGAAACGTCTGCACGTTACGAAAAAGGGTATTCGTGAAAAACTTGCGGACGGGCGGCATACGACTAACGATTTTAGCCATAGTGCGCGGGGTGTAAAGGTCCACGATGTTAATAGGCGGCATTTGTTATCACTCCTTATTTCAAGAAAATAGATATGGCGCGGAACGCGCCTTTGATTAGGTCGGCAGTTACGTCGGTTTCAAACTCAAGCGCGGCGGCGAAGAAGTCACCCGTCAGATATACCACGGTTTCCGCGCCCTCTTCGGCGGCTTCCGCCGCGATACCGTATAAGCCCGCTGATGTGTTACCCTCGGCGGTCGTCGCGGGTGCGCCGGGGTTAAATGGGTCTTCGGTCGGGGGTATTGCCGCCGTGCCGTCAATGAATACAACAGGAATAATTGTACCGTCTGTGTCGCACTTGACGGGGGCGTGGCGTTTAACTCCGCCAGTACCCGCGACGGCGGCGACGCGCTCAATCGGAAAATTGCCCGCAAGAAAATTGTCGGGCGTGTAGGTCCCTATAACGTCCATTGCTGTGCCTCCTTAATTTTTCGCGGGCAAGGCGCGGTTAATAATATCGCCCCAGTCGTCCGCTTTTGTGTTACCCGTTTCGGTGTTGTGCGCCGCTACGCCCTCTATGCCGCTGTCTGCAACGTCGGCGGCGCGGTTTTTGAGGAAGTCCGCTCCCTGGTCCCGCTGCTTGGCGGCAAGTTTAAGCGCGTAGACTCCCGCGTCCACGGGGGTTACGTACTTCGCTTCCTCCGCGAGATTTTCAAAGCCTTTAAGCGTCGCGCCATCAATCGCTTTAAGGCGTTCCCGCTCGGCGTTTCTCGCGGTTTCGGCGGCAGTGTCCTCAATCTGTTTCACCAAATCGGGGAACGCCGCCCGCAAATCTTGGGTGTTTTTGATGTCCATGTGGTCGTCTTTCCTTTCATTGCTAATATTTTGTAAACTCCCGCCGCCGTCCGCGTCGCGAGTGTTTAACAAACGTGTTGGAATATTGGTATAGCGCGAAAAATCGCAAGCCACGGAGTTGACAAAAACCCGGCTGTTGTTCTCCGCCTTTGTCTTGACCTCCGCAAACATGAGTTCGTCACAAAAGCCGTTTTCCACGGCTTCCGCGCCTGTGTACCATGTCGTGGCGTTCATTAGGGCGGCTATATCCTCCGCGCTTTTCTTAGTGCGTCCGACATACGCGGCGATAATGCCCCGCTCGACGGTCTGTAACTCCCCGATAAAAGAATTAAGGCTATTCGCGTCGTAGTAACCCGCAAGCCCCAACTTGACATTGTGAACCATGAACGTCCCGTTTTCAGGAATAAGAATCTTGTCGCCCGCCATTGCTATAATCGTCGCTGCCGAAGCCGCCACACCATCAATCTTGACTGTGATGTGTGCCTTGTGGTCTTTTAGGCGGGTGTAAATCGCTTGTGCGGCGAATACGTCACCGCCTCCGCTGTTTATGCGTACCGTGAGTTCGCGAATATCCCCTAAAGCCTTTAATTCGTCGCTGAACTGGCGCGGGGTCACTTCGTCGCCCCACCATGACACGTCCGATATTTCCCCGTAAAGTATCAACTCGGCGGGTTCGGCGTTCTTGGGCGGACTGAAATTCCAAAACTTTTTACTTTTGGACGGTACTTTTGATTGTGACATTGGGGTAAACCTCCCTTAAAAGTTCTTCTTCGCGTTTTAATGTCATGATATTTTTGTGGAAGTCCGTTCCGTTCATCTCCATTGATTCGCGCTCGTGTGTCGAAAAGCCGTTTTTAACGCGGATAACGGCGGCAGTGACTTCTTTAACGGGGTCAAGCGTCCCTTGCGCGGGACCGTGCCACTCGGCTGTGCCGTATGCCTTGCGTATCGCGGGGTCTGAAAAATAGCCCGGCGCGGCTATGCGTCCCTTTGCCACGGCTTCGTCAAGCCATTCTTCAAATATCGGTTGGCAAAAGTCATTGCTAAGCCATGCCCGGTACATCTTGAAGCCTTTCCACGCTTCAAGCAACGCCCCGCGTGACGCGCTGTAGGACGCGTCAAAGTTCTTTACAAGCAGTTCGTAGGGTAATTCCAACGCCGCGCCGATTTGGCGGCATATCGCGATAACAAACGGGTCAAAGTTGCCGTTTGGTCTGCCGGGGGTCACGGGTTTAGCTTCCTCCCCATCTTCAAGGTCTAGGACAATACCGGGCGCAAGCTCAATACTACGGTCGTCGTCGGGGTCTAGTTGCTCCGCCCTGCTGTACATTCCATCTATGGGTGGCTCTCCGCTTGCGTTCTTCTTCTCGATAAAGACGGCGAAAAGTCCCGACACCACGGCGGCGGTAAGCTCCGCTTGGGTGTATTGCCCCAATTGCTTTAGACTTTCTATAACGGGCGAGAGAAGCGGAACGCCGCGTAACTGTCCCACGCGCTCACGATTCATTAGGTGTAGGACGTTGCGCCGCCCCGTCTTGTTGCCGTATGCCTTTACCCGCGTCCATTGCGGCGGCGTTTGCGTGAATTGGTCGGGGTGCTTGTTGCAGATGTGGTAAGCGGTGACTTCCCCGCGCTCGTTTACTTCAACGCCGCCCGTGATGTTCTCTTTTAATATCGCGTCGGGCGGGTTGCTCACGCGGTCGGCTTCGATAAGCTGTACGCGGAGGTCATAGGGACTATTTGGGCGTGTGTTTTGGGGTAGCATTACAAACGTGTCGCCGCTCATTAGCCAGTTGAGAAAAGCCAGTTGCTGTAGCTCGTAAAAATTATCTAAACGTTCAGCGTCGCAATTTTCGCTATCCGCCCATAAGTCAAATTCACGTTCTATAAGCCGCTCGATTTCCCGCGCCTGTTCCTCCGTGATTTTTAGTACGGTGGGGTCAATTGTGCTTTTAAGGGTTAAGCCGACACCCACCACGTTTGTGCGGAACGTCTTTAATGCGCCTGTGGCGATAGGAACGCCCATGTAGAGGTCGCGGCTTCGCTGCCGAAGCGTTGATAGATTATCTATGATGTCGCTTTGCGCGTCTCCGCTGTGCGATTGCCAACCTATGGCGAATTTCTTAACGTGATTTGCCCCGTAATTGCTATAGCCGCTGTTTGTTAGAATTTCAAGGCGTTGTCTTGCGCCCACGCGTTTCAACGCCGCAGCGGGCGCGAACGCCGATATTGCCTTGTCTATAATATTCACACGCTCACCTCCAAGGGGCAAAGTTAAACGCGCCCCCGTTCGGGGTGCGCGTTTGGGTTTATATGTGTCGGGGTACTACGGTATAGGCTCGATTGCGCCGCTTGCCGCTTTGGGCTAGTTCCAGTTGGGCAACCTTGCCGCTCCAGTATTCTATCTCCGCTCGGACGGCGTTTAGGTTGGCGCGGGTCAACTGCCTTGTGCCTATCGTGTAGGATTGACTTGTGGCAAGCTCAAACTCCGCGTCAAGCCATCTTTGGAGGTGTTGCCGCGCTGTTTCAAGGGTTATTCCGCCTGTCGTCACGGCTGATTCCCTCCTTTGTAGATTTTCTCATGGTACAATTATATCACAGAAAACGTATCATAGCGTATCATCTTTTGAAAAACGCTTGACTTTTTTCAAATCCCCTTTGACAGGACGCGCCGCCCCTTTTTCTTGCGCGGTTGTGCCGCGCCCGTGTTGCCGCCGTAAGCGGTATCAACCAGTTTTGAGGACAACCCGCAGATTTCATAGGCGGCTTGGGCGTAATTTCGGCAGTCTAATGGCTCGTTACGGCGGTGACGCTCTTTTAAGTCCCAAAAGTAGACTGCCCGCCCGCGCTTATAGGTCATACGTAGCGTTTCGGCGGTCAAACCCTTAAAATAGGTTTCCGAATATCCCTTTTCGGCTTCTTTGGGAAAGTGGCAATAATTCGGTCCCTCCTGCTTGACCGTCAAGGACTGATAAATTAGGCTCTTGCCTGTGCTGACACCCAACGTATATAGTTTCGCTTGTTCGCGGTTGTTGGTTGAGGGCTTCGGAATATAGCCTTTTTCAAAGCCGCTGCTTCCGCCGCGTATGGCGCGAACTCCCCTAATCTCCCGCGCCTTGCAGAATTTACATGCTTGATTGAAATAATGTCCCTGTACGTCCATGCAAACAAAGACAATCTTTAATAGCCCGCCGTCCGCCCGTGTGAATGTCTTGGACAAGAGTGCGTCCAATTTGTCCCACACCTCGGCTTGCCGTAAGTCGCCGGGAATCACTTCATATCTAATTCCCCAACTTTCACGGTCCGCGCCCCATCCGACGATTTCAACCTCAAAGCGATTATCTTGGGTATCCACACCCGCTGTCAGCAACATAACACCCTCCGGCACTTCGCAGTTATACATCTCGCGCCGCGCCATGAGTTCGTCGACTTCTATACTAATGCCTTGTTCCTCCCACGTCTGCCCCATTTCGGTATTAGTCCAAACTTTTAATAGCTCGATATTGCCCTTTTTGCTTTCTTCTGTCGCAGTTATAAAACTTTCCACTATTTCGCGCCAGTTAACAAACAGGGACGCAAGCGAATTAAGATGGAAGCCGCGAACGCGCCGTTTCGGGTATTGGGCTATAAATTTCCCCTTTGTATATAGCTCTTTCCATGCCGTTTCACTTGCTCGCCCGCCACAAGCTACACAAGCGTATTCGATTTCGTCTAAATTTTCCTTATTGAACATAACACCCGCCCACTCTAAGGGCTGATACTCACCGCAAAGCGGACAAGGGACATTCCATACCTCGCGGGTGCTGTTTTCATATTCAAGTTCTATCCGGCTGATTCCTTTTATGGTCGGGGTGCTTGTGTTGACCTCTTTTTTATTCCAAAAGGTTGTCTGACGTTTGACGGCGAGTAAAAGTGGGTCGCCCTCCTTGCCCGCGCTTACCGGGTAACGGTCCACTTCGTCGGCAAGCAATATCCTAATTGAATGGCTGGATAGTGACGAGGGAGAATTTGCCCCAACCATTGTAACATGCCCACCGGGAAAAACCTTTTGTAAAATCTTATTGCCCGAATCTCGGCGTTTTTCGCTGACAAGCCCGGATAGTATAGGCGTTTCGGAGAGCATGGGCGTTAATTTGTTTTTACTGAACATCTCCGCAAGCTGTAAGGTCGGCTGTAAAACCATAATCGGTGATGGGTCGTAGTGCATGAAGTAGCCTATTGTGTTGAGTATAAATCCGTCCGTCTTTCCGATTTGTGCCGCGCTCATAATAACCACCTTTTGTGTCTTTAAGTCGGTGATGGCGTTCATGATTTCGCGCTGATACGGGGCTTTATCTGTATTCCACTTGCCCGGCTCTACAGAGGTTTTAGACGACAAACGGCGGAATTCGTCCGCCCATTCCGATAAGGTGATGTCGGGCGGCGGTTTAAGGGTTTCAAATACTCTCGTCAGCATTTTTTGTGTCGCTTCTTTCAACGTCTTTTCCCTCCCGTAAGGTGTCCCCAAAGTGGGACATTTCGTTTAACGCTTCGTCTGTCGCGGCTTTAATTATGCGGTAAATCTCCGTTTTATCGGTCTTTTTCGAGAGTATAGGCGATAATTTAGACGGTATGCCCATTAGACGGCTCTTGAAGTTGGCTAGTGCTGACATAAAAGTGTTTTCAATATCTGCCGTTTCGTGGAGTTCGCCCGCTCGTAAGCGCAGGTCGAATTCCTCTCTTTGACGCTTTGCCCGCATGAGTAAGGCGCGTTCGGTGTTGTAGTCCACCTTGCCCGTGCCATCGCCCGCCGCGTCGCCGTTGCGTAAAAATCTGACGTAGGCGCGGACGTTGGGGACAAGCTCATACATTCCCACAAGGCGGGAATCCTCTTTTAATATGCCCTCGTCGCGCAATTGACGTACGCGCCGCTCCGATAGGTCGAGAATAACTGCCATTGCGTGTGAGTTGTACCGTTTTTTGTTCCCGCTCGGCGGTGTTCCACTTGAACCGCCCGCGCCGTCTGCCTTTGCCACTCTATTTCACCTCGTTTTTTGCCGTAAATGGGAAATGGTCAAAAAATTTCTACATCTAAGAAAGCGTCGGGCTTCTGACCCGTGTAGTCTTAAGGGCCCTTTCCCAGTACCTTTTAACCCTCCGTTTTCGGCTTGGCGGCTTCGGGTTCTTCCCTGTTCTCGGTACTGTCAAGCGGTATTTCCGCGTCAATCTCAAATTCGCCTGTAAGCTTCGAGCGCATAAGTTCCAATCGCTGTTCCTCAATGCTTGCGCGGCGGTCGTCCTGCTCCATGTGCTTGATGTCGGCGGCGGCTTTCAGCTTTGACCGCTGTGTTTGCCGTAGGTCATTACGCAAGCGGGATAGCGCGTCAAATGGTGCTATCTGTCTGTGTGTAGTTTCCTGTCTGACCGCGCCGCCCGAACCCTCTTGTATAACAATGTCTTTGTTCTCGCGGCTCGTTAGTGTCGTCGCGCCGTACTTATTTTCGATTGTGTCTATGCGCTCGGATAAGCGTTGTTCCTCAATAGTCAGCATGGCTATAGTTTGCTTGATAGCCTGTACGGGGTCGGTTTCCAGTATGTCCGCGAATAGCTTTAATTCCTCATTTGTGAGAGCCTTAAATCGGGCGTACGCCCCATGCTTTAAGGCGTTGGTGTTGCCCCTCGGTGCGCCGCCCTTGCGTTTAGGCTTATCCGATAAGGGGGGCTGTTCTTTCCAACGGTCCGTCCGCGCCCACCCAAAGACTGTACCCTCGGTAGTGTTCAATTGCTCGGCAAGGCTCTTTTTCGTGCGGGTGCGCCCGCTTTTGTCCCATAACTCAAAGGCTAATTTTCGCTTCTCGCTCTTGGGCTGTGCCATGAGATTTTACCCCCTCCGTTGTTTTGTAAAATCGGTTGCCGCCGATTTCTTAAATCTGATTTTTTTATAGTCTAAAAATCGTCGGTGTTTCTTGCTGTATGCAGACGCTCCACGGTATCTTTGAATATGTTGGTGTCCGCGTCCCGCTCGGCTTGACGTGCCTTTATAATCCGGCTTATTTGCTCCCACACATCACCCGCCCGCTTGCCGTACTGGAGGGATAGGCTAATGGCGGGGTTGCGTTTAAGTCCTCCGTCCTCACTCTCGATAACTAATCCGTTTTGACTGGTTAGGTGTTCGCATTGAATCCAACGGGCGGTGTTGGCGGCATACTGATAGATAAGCGCGATAGGGACAACGTGCAGGGCATTTATGCTGTTTAGATATGCCACCGTGTCGTTATAGATTCCCTCTGCTTCAAAGGACGTGCCATTGGCTTGTTCCTCTCTGAAAAAGTCGGCGGGCGCGGGTATTGTGTTTTCTGTGTTCATTTCTTCCCCTCCTGTGGATATTCGTAATCGGATACTATAGGGTTATTGTTAAAGCCCTGCCCCAATAGCGCAAGGGCGGCGGTACGTTTACGCTTGCAATGCGGGACGCTGTAATTGAGATGTCGGGAGATGTAGTCCCATGTGCGCCGCTGTATATAAAAGCTATATATAACCGTCTTATAGGTATATGACAAGCGGTTTAATTCAGTCATGATTGATTGCTTAATGTCTGAAATTGCGGTTATAGCGGATTCGTAGCCCATCAACTCGGCGGCGATTTCGGCGGGGACTTTTAGAGCGGTGGCGGCGGTCGGGTCTGACGGTTCGCTGCTCGATACGGCGGGTGAATCGAAGCCCGCCGCGTGTTTTGGGGTATAGTATTCCGCCTCTATATCGGCGATACGGGCGCGGTAAAATTTGATGTGTCTATCCGCGTCCCGCAAAAACGACAAGACTTTTATTGTCTGTGTGGTGTCCATGCTATACCTCCTGTAGGCTTAGTTTTCGGCGTATGTCTGATTTAGGATTTCGGTTATACAGTCAACGCAGGATTCTTTACAAGCGTCAGTGCAACGGGTGTCTTGGAATTTCTCATGGATAAACTCCGCTAAGACTTTGGGGTTTTTCGTTACCCGCTCGAAAACTGTTTGTGTTCTCTTGGGCTTTGGGAGTGTTGGGGGCGTTGCGGGTTTCTTCTTAGCTTTGACGGCTTGTAAGGTAATGCCGCCGTTCTCGGTGTATTCCGCAAAGGTCGCTTTTTGCTCCGCTTCGGGCAAGCCGGATATTTCGTATGCCGTGCTTACGGGCAACTTACCCGCCTTGAATTCCGCTTGAAATTCGGGCGTAAGATTCGCGTTTATCGCGTCCAACTTCGCCACTTGCGCGGGCGAGATTTTTAAGATGTCTGATATGAGGTCGCGGACACGTCCTTTTGTGCCGCTACGCTCGGCGTACTCTTTAAGCAGAGGGCGCAATTCCTCCGATTGGCGGGCTTTTTCCCAGTCCGTGAGTTCGCGGGCGGTGCTGTTGGTCATAATAAGCAGGATTCGGGCGCGGGTTTCGTCGTTCTCCGTGTCTATGTAACACGGGACGCGCTCAAATTCGGTTTTACCCTCGGCGGCAAGTTGTAGACAAGCGGCGCGGCGGCGGTGTCCAGCTATAACCTCGTATTTGCCCGCTGACGGCGCGGGGCGAACAAGCAACGTCTGACGAACGCCGAAGATTTCTATGGACGCTTTCAAGTCCGCTATATCGTCCGTGCTGTAAAAGTTATTATCGGAGGGCAAAAGGTCATGGACGCTCAAAATAACGGTTTTGAGGGCGGGGGCGGGCGCGTTTGCTTTGCTTTTGTCGTTTAGTAGGTCGCTTACATTGAACTTACCCATGATTCTCCCCGCCTCTCTGTAGGTATTCTTTGATTAGCCGCTCGTAATCTTGCGCCGCCACGCTGTTTGGGGCGTATTCAAAAATCGGCTTGCCTGCAAAGGTACTTTCGTCTATCTTGGTCGTGGCGCGTATGTTGGTATTAAATATGGGCGCGGGCGCGTTTTCCCTTAACCATTTTGTGCCTTGACTATTGGCAAGCGTCGGGCGGTAGCATGTCACGAAGCAACCCGCCACGCGAAGATTCGGGTTCATTTCCTCGCAAGCCCCGATTTGGTCTAATAGTTCGGATAATCCGTCAAGCGCGAATTTATCTATCTTTATCGGGATAAGCACGTCATGTGACGCGATAAGCGCGTTAATGACGCTAATGTTGATGTCGGGGGCGTTGTCGATAACGCAATAGTCGTATTTGCCGCCCAGTTCCTCAAACGCTTTCTTGAATCGGGTTTGTTGCGGGCGGGTGCTGTCAAGCAATACTTGGCGATTGGCTGATAAAAGGTTCATGTTTGCGGGCAACACGTCTATCAACTCAAAGCGCGTGGGCGTGATAGCTTCCTTTATGGGCTTGGCGCGGGTCATGATGTCCGCCGTGCTTGGCGTGTCGTAACTGTGAGCGCCAAACATTTTGGAGGTATCGCCCTGTTTATCGTTATCGACAAGCAAAACGCGCTTGTTGTGCGTCTTTGCCAGTCCGTAAGCGATATTGACCGCCGACACGGTTTTAGCAACCCCGCCTTTGAGATTGATTATAGATAGGGTTTTCATGTGTCGTCCTCCGTTTTCTTTTGGTTGGCAGCGGCGCGGGCGGCGCGTTCAGCTTGCTTGCGGTCATGTTCTTCTTGATATTGCAAAGCGTGATGGTGTAGGTAATTTCCCGCTTCACATATCCGCTCGGTTAATGCGGGTCTGTCGAATATGCCGGAGGGCATTATAACCGCCTGTAGCTCGAAGCCCACTTTTATGAAAAGCGCGGGGCGTTCTTGTTGGGTTTTGCGGATAAAATATTGGGTATAGGCGTTGCCGTAAAACGGCTTAACAAAATCTTCATCGAACGGGATTGTCTGACCGTTGGCGTTGAAAATCAAGTAGTCCTTGCCGTCAAAGACGATTGTGAATGTTTCCGGCTCTGACTGTTCGTCGTCGGTATAGTTGTCTTCAAAGGGTATGATGTCAACAGGTAATTCTTGGTCGCTAGTATTCCACTCGGAGCGTTTGTCTTGCGGCACGTCGAAAAAGAAAAGCATATTTTCCGCTTTTAATTTTGGCAATGACGCTTCAAGGCGATAGACCGCCGCGCCGTTGCTTACCCATTGTTCGCCGCTCGGCGCGGTGTAAAGGAATACGCGCTTGCTTTTCTTGAAAACAGACACGATTTTATTTATCTTCACGGTTTATTCCCTCCTGTAAGCAGTAAGATATATTGGGCTGTGCGCCGCTCTTGCGGCAATGGGTCAAGTAGGCGTGAATGTCGTGCGCCATGCCGCTTGATACGTGGTCTCCGAAAACAATAAATTCGTTACACTCGGTTATCCATTGTGCCGCGAAGTTTAGCCCTCTGTCCCGCTCGGTAGGGTCGTCGTCGTTGAGGAAGCGGGTAAAGTATAGGTGCGGCGCAAGCGGCATGTCTCCCGCGTCGGCGATTGCCCGACAGTAGATAAGCGCGTTTGTTGTGTTCTCGGACTGCTCGGCGAGGGTGTCGGCGCGGTATGGGGAGCATATATAGACCTTTTTCATTTTGCGCCCTCGTGTTGACTTGGTTTATTGCTTAATGCGATTGCCATGTAGGCTTGGCATAATTGCACGGCTTCAACGCGGGTAAATCCTTGTATTAAAAGCATGTCACGGTATGCACCTAGCATTTCGGACATAGCCCCTAGGGCATTGATTATCCCTTTAATTTCTTCGTTGTTCATTTTGAACCCTCCAAAAGTTCGGGGTTATCGTGAATGTTGCCGATAACTCTAACGGCAGGAATGTCATCATCGTCCAAGAAGCAATCAACCCATGCTTTACCATATTGGGAATTGAGTTTTATCGCAAAGCCTCCGATTGCGCTGTCAGGCTCATCATTCCATTCTATATATGCGAGGTCGCCTTGTGCGTCCCACCCGTTGAAGATTTCTATAATGTCGCCCTCGAATATCCTTTTTTCTTCACAGTCGTATTCGCCTGTAAACTGACAGATTGTGGAGGGGTCTACGGTAAAATAAAGATTATCCGTGTGTATCGACAATGTACCGCCGCTGTTGTGTACAAGGTCTCCTATAGCCCATTCGCCATTATAGTAAGTTTCGCTTTGGCGTTTCCCTCTAAAAAGTATCTCACGCATGATAACCAACCTCCTTGTCCATAATAGCCCGTAAGCCGTCTTTGATTTGATAGTTGCGTCCGTACTCGACACAAATCCGCTCGGCTTCCTTGCCGAATTCTGCCCAGTCAATGTCACTTTTGCGGTGGTTCAACTTGCCGATTCTGAAAAGGTCACAGAAATCCCACCGTGCTATGATGTCGTAAATCTTTTCGGGGACTATCACGGGTTCGCAGGACACCCACGTTTTTATCCCCGCCGTATAGGCGTTGTAAAGCGTTACCTCGGTGTCGAACGCGCCCGCCGCTTTCGGCTCGTGCGCGTTCCACCCGCCTGTACAGGTCACGCCAAACCAGTCTTCACCGTCCAACAAGTCAAAATCCCGCTCGGCGACATTCCCGCCCTTGGTCAGTATCTGTACATGATTTCCCGCACCTTTGAGGGTTTTAATAATCTCGCGGGTTATTGTCGTGTCTTGTCCGCGTGGGTATGGGTCGCACGTGAAGCAAAGGTGGATTAACTGCCCGGTGATTTTCTCGCGCTCCAACTGGTGCTTGACGCTCTCTAAGATATTATTCCTAGGGTCGGGGTTGGCGTGGAACGCGGCGCGGTCTACACGGAGAATGTCCGGCGCGAAGCAATAAGTACAGCCGTGGGGACACCCGCGATAGATGTTAAGGGCTAAATCCCCGTATTCTTTCGCCGCACCTTTCGGTTTGTAAATCGGCTTGCGTATCAGACCGTTAGCGTCGGATTGAAATTTAGTCATTGTTTATTATCCCCCAATCATTATGGACACAGCGACACGCGCCCGTGCCTATGCATTGGTTTCCGCTCCAATATTGACATTCTGACCAGTCTTGCTCTATAGGCTTAGATAATCCTAAAACGCAATAGTCCGCATGTATGCCGTAATCTCCGCCGGGTAAGATGTAGGTTATTTTTGCGCTGATGACTAAGCCGCTGTATGCTTGCGCGTCGGGGTCGTACTCCCATAATTGGACGGTATCACCCACCTTGTAATCGCGGTCATTTTTGCGAACCTCAAAGGGTTTTGTGCTGTTTCTGACGGGTTCAAAGAATTTGGGTAGGATTTTAAGGTTGTGAATAGTTGTTGGCATTGCAATCTTTCCTTTCTGTAGTTAGACGGTGGGGTTATAGGCTTTGACCATTTCTGACAATTGCTTATTAAATCTCCAGTATTTGCAACGCGAATCGGCTGTTGTCGGCTGTCCTTTGCGGATAGGGCGGTTACATGTCGTCGGGTTCGAGAAGTCGCGGCAAGCGGCGCAATATTTGAAGTTTTGCGGGATAGGCGGCTTAGGGTTCTTGTTCGGCATGATAAGCTTTCCTTTCTATGTGTGATTATGGGGGGGGATAAATCGAACAGGCTTGTTTGTGCTTTGTACGCATTCAATCGGGCAAGCGCGGCGCGGTAATAGTCGGGTTCTAGCTCAAAGCCTAGGTATTGCAATCTCACGTTGTGAGCGGCAATTAAACAACTTCCGCTTCCCGCGTGGGTGTCAAGTATCTTGTCGGTGGGCTTTGCGTAACGCTGTAAAATCCAGTCGTAGAGCTTCAGCGGCTTTTGTGTCGGGTGTATGGTGTCGCCGTCTGATAAGAGGTTTGCGCGGTTGATTGTAACTATGCGGGTCGGAATGTTGAACGAAGTGTAGGCAAGTTCACAGTCTGACATAGTTAACCCTCGTTGTCCTTTATCCCATATAATCCACCCCTTTGTTCCCCGTGTGAGCGAGGGGACAAAATAGTTACCTCCCCAAATTATTTGATTGACGCTTACGCGCTCTAGCTCTATGAAATATTCGGCGGGCGGCGGGTGTTTATCCCACCCTTTGCTTTCGTGATACTTGCGGTTATGCTTCGGGTTTGTTCTGATGTCGAGCTTTTGACCGTCTATTCCGATTCCGTAAGGCGGGTCAACTATCGCGAGTTCAAAGAATTTATCGGGGATTTCCCGCATTGCGTCCATGCAGTCAGTGTTATAGAGCGTATTCAAGGTAAACATCTGACACCTCGCTTTTTTCTAAAAACGGCGGTATATAGCGGTTTACGGCATATTGTATGCCCCTAAATACCCGCTCGGCGCATACGGTGGCTAAACTGTTACCTAAAGCCTTATACCGCGCCGAATCGCTGATTTTGCGTCTGCTTGCGCCTGTTTTTGTCCAGTCGTCAGGGAAGCCTTGTAGCCGTTCACATTCCGTGGGTGTTAGTTTTCTTACAACGCCTATAGGTTTTCCGGCGCAAACCGCGCCGGGACCTTTCGCCGTGAGCGTGTACGCCGTCCCGTCTTCGTCTATGCCTATGTTGAACTTGGCGTTTATGCCTTGATTGTAGGCGGCTCGGTCAATAGCGATAACGCGCCCGTCAAGTAAAAGATTCGCGCTTGACGCTCCGTGAGGTCCCGCGCTTGCCCGTAATGTTCCTGTAACGTCCGCACTTTCGGAGAAGTCCCCAAACCCGCTCGGCGCGTAACATATAGCCACGCCGTGCGGCATTTCGGCGGTAAGAGTATATTCTGATTCTCCCGATTCTCCGATACCTGCGCCGCAAGATTCCGCCGCTTCGGTGTTTTTTAGGGCGTTTCGGAGGTCAATGGGTCTAGCCTCGATAATCGCAATGCCGTGTCGGTCGCGTCCTGTGAGTGTCGGCGCGGGGTCGCCGTCGTTGCCAATGCCTGTTCCATTTGCGTCCCCATGTATCGCGCCGTCGCAGATTGGCAAGAGATAAAGCCCTGTCGCGCTGCCTTGTCCTCCGTTGGTGGCGGTAATGGTGCGGGACTTGTCGGGATTGATATAGATTCGGTCGGCGGTTCTTCCGAAGTCGCAAATATTTCCGCTTGGTTCTCCAATACCGCTTCCAAAAGCGGGAATTTTCCGGGCTTCTTGCGTCTTACTCTTTGTAGCATACTGTAACACGCTTTCGGGGATAAATTGTATTTCGTCGGCGGGGACGTTTCCAAAACTTGCAACAAGGTAGATTCTCTTTCTACGTTGGGGGATTCCCCAGTGCTGACAATCAAGTGTGCGCCACGCAACGCTAAGGGGATTTCCGACGCCCTGTAACACTCTGACCATTCCGCTTTCCGCCCATCTCCCACTATTAGGCTTTGGAATATCGGTCTTGGCGAGTTCTTCAAGCACGGTGCGGAAGTCGTCCCCACTGTTGCTACTGAATGCGCCGGGGACGTTCTCCCAAATAGCGATAGTTGGGTATTGTCCATGTGTCGCTTCCCTCATTTCGTATATCAATCTTACGGCGGTTTTGAAAAGCCCGCTTCGCTCACCGTCTAAGCCTTGCCGTCTGCCCGCCACGCTTAGGTCTTGACATGGACTGCCGAAACTGATAATATCAACGGGCGGCAACTGTCCGCCGTGTAGGTTGCTGATGTCACCTAGGTGGCGCATGTCAGAGAAGTGGCGGCGGGTGATGTCTATACAGTTCGGCTCTATCTCGCTTGCCCACACGGTCCGAATACCGCATTTCTTGGCGGCAAGCGGGAATCCTCCGATTCCGTCAAACAGACTGCCTAATGTGAGTTCCCGCATTATTTCCCCTCCTGTTTCAAGTACCATATGATTGTGTCTTTGGCTTCTTCCCAACCTCGGCATATACAAGCAAAGTAGCCGTAGGCGTTAAGGCGACTAATCCACAATTCTTGGTTCTTTGATAGCTTGCCGCCGTCTATGCGCTTTAGTTCGATAAACAAACCGTGATATGTCCCGCGCCCTACGGGTAAGCAGATGTCGGGAATGCCCGCTTTAACGCCCTCGGCTTTGAAGCGTCCGCCCTCGGCTTTACTTCTGCTCCCGCCGTTGGGAATATGAAATAAAAGGGCAAGTTCGGGGTAGACGTTGCTTTGCAAGCCCGCCCATGAAAATAGCGCGGTTTGCTCTTGGCTCTCGGTCGGGATAGGTAGTTTAGGCGTCGGCATTTTCTAACCTCCAAAAATCAATGGGATTCCGAAAAAGGTTACGGCGAGTATGACTAAAACGATAGCGACAACGGCAAGTTCAACAATAATATCTGTGTCGGCGTAATCGTCTGTGTCTTCGTCCCGCTCGTAGTCAAAGAATTTCAATGTATGCCCCCCCTCCCGCAAATTGCGGTATATCGAATCTGACTTGTGCCATGACGCTTTGTAGCCGCTCGTTTGCGCTTGTGTAATATTCGGTGTCTATCTCGAATCCGATAAAATCAAGTCCCATCTCCCAACAGGCTATTAGGCTTGACGCGCTCCCCGAGTGTGTGTCAATAATTTTGTAGCCGGGCGCGGCGTATCGTTGGAGTAACCACCGATAGAGGGCAACGGGCTTTTGCGTCGGGTGTATTCGGGATTCTTTATTTTTCATGTCGCCCTGTAACATACCTTGCCACTTGAATGAAAATTGACGGACAGCGGACTTAAAAGATGTCCATGCAAGTTCGCAGTCGGCGTAACCGTTATCGCCGTTTTGCTTGTCCCATACTATCCAATACGGCGAATCGAGCGGCAAGCGGGATATAAAATGGTTTGCGCCCCAAACGATTTGGTTTTTGCTTATCCGGCGCAATTCGGAGAAGTACGAAGCGGGTGGCGGTGCTTTATACCAGTCTTTGCGCGTGTAGACCGTTGACGCGGCGGCGGCGTGTCCGTGCTGTTGCCCTCCGCGCTTATAGTCGCCCGTGTTTATCCCGTATGGCACATCAACGATAGCAAGGTCAAAGAAGCGGTCGGGAAAGTCTTTCATTGCGTCCATGCAGTCGGCGTTATAAAGACTGTTGAGGTCAAACATTGTCGGTATCGTCCTTTCCGTCAATGATTACGGTTATTCCAACGCCCTCCGCCATGAAGCGTAGTGTTTGTGTTCCGTCCTTTTCTCGGCGTACTCTAACCTTTACGTCCGTGGATTTCTTGTATATTCTTCTTGATATTGTTGGAAAGTGCGTAATAAATCCCTTGTGGATAATCTCTATTTCGTTTGGGTCGTCGGGACTTAAATCTTGATATTTCATGATTCGTCACCCGCTCGGAATTGCCCGACTATCTCGGCGTTTACGCAGTCCTCGCTACAATAGCGGTCAAAGTCGGCTTCCTCGATTTTGTAAGACATTTCGCCGTCTTTAAGGATTCCCCCGCAATGGGCGCATTTAGTGTCAAAAAGCGTGTGATGGGCGGCGGTGTGCAGACCGCGTAGACAATCCGGGCAAAGGTACGTATTGCCGTTTAACATGCTCTTGGGATTCCCGAAGTTTAAGACTTTGAGGGTTTTATACCCGAAAATCTCACCGCAGAACGCGCAATGTACGGCGCGGTTGTTTTGGTTGTCGGTAAAGGTTATCATGGTGTAAGCCTCCTTTTTTCGCAGTATTCGCGCCACGTTTCCTTGCGCCATATGCCGCTGTAGATATAGCTCCCTGTAAATTCGAGTTGCGCGGGGTTCGGGCGTATGCCTAGCCGCTCGTTGCGCTCGGCTTGCGCGTATATGGTGACGCTTGGGATTTCCCGCAGCGCGTCCACCCGCTCGGCGGCGTTTGTGATGTCCGACGTTACAAGCAAGTAAATAAAAATCTTGCTTGTCGGCAGACGTTGGAGTTTAAAGTATGCGGCGGTGCGGTATATCGGCTCAATCTGTGCTGTGGTGTCGCAAGAGAAGCGAATATATTTAATCCACTTCAAGCGGGCGAAAATAGCGGCGACTTCGGCTGTGACAAATCTTGCGTCTAAGCCTTGATTGATGTCGAGCTTTACGCCGCTGCCTACTATGTCCGCAAGCTGTGACACTCCGTAATCACAAGCTAAGATGTTATTGTCCATTAGTATAAGCTTGTCGCTGTCGGGACGTATGAGGTCGCGCCACTCCCGATAGGGCTTGATGTTGCCCTCTTTTTGCGGGACGACACACCAACGGCAAGAGCGCGGACAACCACGGGTAATGTAGCCTATCGCGTAATCACATTCGGGGTAAATGCTGTAATCGGGCTTTTGGTCGTCGATTTCAAGCGGTAGTTTGGCGGTGACGCTGTATCCCGTGCCGCCTTTGATAGTGTCGGGCGGTAAGTATGGATTTTCGGGCGTGAAGTCAAAGACTTTGGAGGAATAGACCGTATCGTAAAGCGGGTTTTTAAGGGCGTTCCACCATTCTACTGTGTCGCCTTGCTGTTTGTGATGGGCGGCGATTTTCATAAGCGCGTAATTCGGGAACGTCTTATGTTTGAGATGTTCCCGCTCCGCGTCATGCAGTCCGATTAACAAGTTGTTCCCTCCCTATCGGCGCGGGGCTTTGCGTCGAAGCCTTAAACTGATACCCCAACCCGTTTGTTCGTTGTGACGGTACACAACGCTGTCGTTGTCGTAGAGCGTCCACCCCTCATAGCGTTGTTCCCAGTATTCGCGGGGCGGTCGCTGTTTTGCCAGTCGCTCAACCTCGCGGCTGGAAAAGGCGTTATCGTTGGTGCGCTCGGTCGGGCGCGTGAGGTTTTGGCTTCCGCTCCAACGCCGCTTGTTTTTGTGTCTGCCGCGCTTGCTTGTCGGCTCGACGGTCGCGGCGGGTTGTTCGTCCGCTTCGGGCGGGTCTGAATCGTTTGTAAAAAATGATTTACTGATGTACTCCGCCATTTTTAGCACGTCGCCTTGTATGCGGTCGGCGTTGATATGCCCTAGGCTGTCCCCTTGTTTCTGTCCCTTTTTGCGTGTCTCCCGCCACATGTCTTCTATTGCGTCGCGGGACAGCTGACAGGATAACAAGATGTGGTGATGTATGCGCCCGCTGTCGCTGATTTCCTCGACATTCAAAACCTTTGGTTCGGGTAAATCCCGCTTCTTGCACTGATAGGCGATACGGCGGATAAAGTTGCGGCGGATATTTACGGCTTCTTCCTCGGTGGCGGGTAAGTGGTCGCTGTCGTAGGTGGCGTGGATTGCTAAATCACCCTCGAAAAAGTTAGCCATTGCAACTTGTCTGAAATAGTTTTGGGCGCGGCGGTCGTTTAGGTCTTGTTGCTTCGGTGCTGTGATTTTTGCTTTTGTCGCCCGTTTGCCCTTGACGGCTTCTTGCGAATCGGCGGACAGGTTGTATATGTCCACCTCTCGGTACTGGTCGGCGCAATCAATGGTCTTTTGTCTGATAAAGGATTTGCGGCGATTTCTCACGGCTTTCACCTCGGCTTCGTTGACTTGATAATAACCATTACAAGCCCGTTACCGCGCCGGGCGCGGTAAAATTTTTAGCTTGAAACTCTTTACAACGCGCCTAAACCGTGATATACTATACGTGGTTGTTGGTATTGCCTTTGCTTCACGGTTTAGGCGGTATCTCGCGGAATGGGGCTTGCGGTTGCAAGTCCTATTTTGTTTTTGGTTTGCATTGCGGCTTGTGGGGACGGAATCCGTATGTGTCGTTTAAGGGTCGCGGGGCTTTCTGTCCCGTTTCGCGTTCCCACTTGCGGATTTTGCTGGGGTCAATCGGCATATCGGACGGCGCGGGCGGCGTGTGTACCTCAACGCCAATGACTTGATAGCCCGCGTGGTCTATAAAATTTTCGCCGCCGCCGTCAAGTTTAATTTCTACTTCTTGCGGCTCGATGGGGCAATATTTCCCGTGTGTGCCGTCCTCTCGGCGGGTTTGGATAAGCCGGATAGGTTGTCCGCATATGCGGCAAGGCTTGATGTCCGTCAAGTTCGGGTTGTACGCCATCTTTTTTATCCTCCGCTCTGAAATGTTTTGATTCTTCGTGGTGCTTGCGCGTCGCGCAATCGCATATTTCGCCGGGGTCAAGGTGCGCTTTGCATTCGTCACAGATGTTAAAGTAAGTGTGTGCCATAACTTGTTATCCCCCTCAATTATAGGACTTGCCTAAATAGTCTAAAACTTTGCCGATTCCCAAACCGTCCGCGTCGGGAACAAGCAAGCCGTTTTCGTAGTGTCCACCCTCAATACAGTAACGCCACAACTTCGGGTGCGTCCGTTTCATGCGTTGGAATCGGTTAGGCGTGGTGTCTTGATTCAGTCCGAACATGCAAAACATACACCCGGTACGCCGAAAACCAGTGGTACAAAGTTTCCGCTCGGAGTTCATGCCGTCAAGCTGTATTTGCGGGTCACATTCCGTGATTCCGCCGTAGACGGGCGCAACGGGTATCTTGAAGTCGCGGAGGTATAGCAATACGTCTTGTTCACACCAAAACGACATTGGATTGGATTTGGCATTGTCGAAACTGTTACAGCCCGTTTTTAGCCATGATGTTTTTCTTAAAACGCGTTCCTCCGCCATAATTGCGGTAATATCGTCGTAGCCCATGCGGCGTTCGAATTGTTTGATTGGACGCTTTTTCATTACGTCACAACAGTAATTGGAAATTTGAAACGGTGCGGCGGCAAGCGGTATAAACTTTTGGAATCGGTTACGGAACGCGGGTTTTTGTGGCTCGCCGTTGGTTTTTAGTCCGTTCATTTTGTTAATCTCCCATTGTTTGCCGCGTCGGTAGCCCTCTAGGCTTTTAGCCACGTCTTTGCTGATAACAGGATAGCCGTATTTTGTTAGCACGTCGCGGAATGTCATGGCGGCGCGGACGATTTCGAGATTAACGGGAAGCGGCGCGTAGGTTGTCCGTAGCCAGTCCGCGAACGTCCTCACAAAAGTCTTGATTTCGGGATATTCTAAGCCTGTATCGCAAAAGACAAGGTTCAATTCGTTTCGGCGGTCGGGATTGTCTAGATACATTACCCTCAACATTCGCGCCGTAAGGTCAGCTAAAGCCGTACTGTCCTTGCCGCCGCTAAAACTCACGCATACCGCGCCGTTATAGTGTCGGTGGAATTCTTCAAGGCGCGTTTGAGTTACGTGAATTTTGCGGTTAAACGACATGGCCTGTAGCCGTTTGAGGTCGTCAATGGTGTGCGTCGTGCCGCTCACAATTTGCCGTCCTGTATCTTTTGTGCGTAGGCTTTCGCGTCGGACAGCTTGTCAAAGTCGCCTATAAGCTCCGCGCCCTCGGCAGTTTCGGATAATAAATAGTATCGGTAGCCGCTTGTGGCATAGTGCGAACATTGGCGTTTTATCAATAGTTGCGCCTTATCCGACTTGAAAAGTGGCTTGTAGTTTTCGCTTGTGTAGGTGTCGTAATTGTCGGACCGTTTCCATTTTAATTTCATGTGTCAACCTCCTTTCGCGGGTGCTGTAACGATTAGGCGCGGCGGTTTACCGCGATTTTGAAAATTGCGCTTAACAGTGCTTTCGGCAAGTTCGGGGTCGTAAATCGCGTTTCCGTCTTCGTCGAGTTTCCCGGTTATGCCTCGGTTGATTTCACGATAGACCGTATCGGGCGACATGCCTATAATCCTCGCGATTGCCGTAATTTTAGTTCCCTCGTTTAGGTGACGGGATATTATTTGCCTGTCTTCTGATGTGACGTATCGGTAGCTTTTTCTTTTGCCTTTCACGGGGTTCACCGCCTTTTGTTGATTTTTGGGGATTGCGGGTTTTGGTTTGGTGTGGTATGATAAATAGGAAATATAAATAGTGGGGGTGATTGACTGTGGTGCTAACGGTTTATATGGTTGACGCAAAGGATTTGGCGATTGAAGAGCGGATAGAATTGCAAGATTGGTTGTCGGGGAATTCGGAGTTAATGAGTACGATTGAAAACGAAGCTGATATAGTTGACGCTTACGTTGTCTATGGGTACTGGCGCGAATTGCCGGGTGATTTTATGCCGTATCGGTATCGCTGTCGCTGTTGGGACATATCTGGGGAAAACCTACTTCAAAAGAGTGGAAAAGCCATATTGGATAGGCTTCGTCAACATCTATAATAAGGCGTATTTTCCCACCGAACCGTGCGTTATGCTTCAAGTAGTTCCAAAGTTTACCCCATCTGTATTCGGAGATTTCGTCATTGTTAAATCGTCCGTATACACCTAATTCACCCGGTTTGTAGCCGTAATGGGCTAGAAGATGTCTATCTAAATCCGCAACATCTATTTTTTTGCGCTCGGCTATTGCAGTTTCGCGTTGTGCCTGTAATTCAAGGGTTATTTGCGCCATCTCGCTTTCGGTGTAGGCGTATAGAGGGTCGGGGTGTAGCGGCATGATGTTAACCTCCTAAAGTTTTGATAAAGCATTTCTTGTCTTGTGTTTGTACGGGCGTTTTGTCGGTGCGCGGACGGCTCGGCTGATTCCATGACGTGCCGCGTGTCTTGTGTGAAAACAGATTGCTTTGTCACAACTCACACCTACCTTTCAAAAAAATGTGCATCGGTTTCAGCGCCGAAGTAGCCGTTAGGGCGCGGGAAGCAATTATTATCCGTGTAGTATTGCATTTCGGCGATTTCTCGACGCTCGGCTGTTCTTTGCGCTTCCGCGTTGTTTCGCTCGGCTCTCGCTTTTGCTCCTATGGCAGCGGCTATACGTCCCGCGTCCCGCGTCCCGCGTCCTCCGTCCACCCGTTCCGCCCCGGTGTGATGTGATAGCTGTTCACTACTCATTACCTCCGTTCGGTTTTGGGCGGCGATTCCGCCGCCACGTTCGTTGCAATTCTTACAGTGCGTAAATATTTAGCCCGGCTATTTTCGCTCTGTCGTTAAAGTTGTAAGTGCTATCAAGTACACAGGTTGTCAACTTCATAAAGGCGGTTTTTGCTTCGTCTTGCGTGTCAAATTTTCGAGTTGCCCGCCCTGTCAACTTTGTCATTTCGCCGTCATCGTCCTCTGTAAATTGGTCTATTGACAAATAACCTTGATTGTTAAGTGTCATGACAAATTCCCCGCAGTAGCTTCTTAATGTAGCAATAATGTAATTCATTCTTGATTACCTCATACCGAGTTAGTTTCCAAGGCGTTCCGAACTGCTTATGATAACCGCGGAAAGCCGAAAAGTGTTATGTTTCATTCCGACCGAGGCGTTCAGTATACCTCAGCGAACTTCCGCAAAATCCTTGACAGCGCAGACTTTGTTCAGTCTTTCTCGGCTAAGGGTCACCCCTATGACAACGCCGTCGCCGAGAGTTTCTTCAAGTTCCTCAAACACGAGGAACTTGGTCGAAGAAGTTTCGCTACCATTGGCGACTTGGAACTTGCTATGTTCAGTTACGCCGTCTTTTACAACGCTCATCGCCCTCACGGCGCGAACGACGGTTTAACTCCCGATGACGCCGAGTTGCATTTTTGTCCTTAGCGCTTCCCCCATCTTATTTTGTCTACTTTATTGACTATGTTGCATTCATTCTAGCGACTGCTATAAAGGTTTCGCCGCGCCCTCCGTTGTCTATGATGTTCACGCTGTACTTGCCGCATTTCGAGTTGATTATCATGGTTCTTACCTCCGTTGTAGTTTTTTGAGAGTGTCCCGCTCGGTGAGGGTGGGCGGTCAGTTTGTCCCGCTCGGGGCAAAAAAATTAAATGCGTCGGGCGATTTTCCCGCCGTGACGGGGTTTGTCGCCTTTCGCATTTAATTATACAATTTATAGTGGGGATAATTCCGAAATTCGCTATTGACATCAAGCCGCGCCTGTGGTATAATGCCATAGACTTGATTGATTATCGGGGTGTAGCGCAGGTGGTAGCGTGCTTGGTTCGGGACCAAGAGGCCGTGGGTTCGAGTCCCACCACTCCGACCAACTTCAAAGGGGGCGACACAATGAAAAGCTCCAAAGCGGATTTATTCCTCAAAATCGGTCTGATAGCCCTGCTGGGTCTGGCCGCCGGGATTCTATACGACCTGCTGCATATGACGCATTATACCCCGCATTTTTTCAACGGCTGGGAGAACAACTCGTTTCTGAACGTATTTCTGTCGGCCTACACCGGTTGGGCGGTAATCGAATGTATCATCGCGTACAAAAGCAAGACCCCGTGGCACGCGGCGTTATTTTGCTTCATATTCACGCTGTTTTCGCAACCCACTACCCGCATTTTCGAGTGGATGCTGAACGGCTTTGAGCATTTGCCGCCCACATTGCCTTGGGTTTTTATATCTTTCTTCACGCTACCCTTGGGCTGGCTCATGTGGCACGCAAGGCAGAAAAGCTTGCTTGGAATGGTAGCAAAGGTTGCACCCGCCGTGATATTCTTCGTGTTTGGGGTTTTAACCATCTCCCGGTTTAACGCCGCATACATGGCGCACATCATACCGGAGGGCAAAACAATTGTAAACAATATCGACATGCCCGCAACGCTGTATGTGCAAATAAACCGCATAGTAGCCGGGCTGATTTTAGTAGGCTTCGCATATCTTTGGGCGTTTAAAACAAGTGAAAAAGAACCCTCCATCTAACCATTCCCCGCGTTGATTACCGAACCGAACATTGGTTGCATAATCCCCAGCACTACCGTGCCTATCAGCACGCCCATTATCACGATTATCGCGGGTTCCATCATCGCCGTCATCGCGGCTATTGCGTTGTCGGACTCCTCCTCGTAAAACACCGCGGATTGTTCCAAAAGCTCGTCCAAACTGCCGCTTTCCTCGCCCAAACGCGTCATGTGCGTTATCAATTTCGGGAAAATATTCATGCGCTCCAGCGGCGCCGTAAGGCTTGACCCCATGCGCACGTCCTCAATCATGCTCTCAACCTTTTTTTGCAACCAACGGTTGTTAAGACTGCGCGCCGTAACCTCCAGCGAACTGGTCAGCGGCACGCCCGCCGCGTTCATGGTGGACAGCGTTCGGGTGTAACGCCCCGCGCAGATGGTCAGCTGTAGCTTGCCGATAATCGGCAGTTTAAGCTTGAACATGTCAAACGCCGTGCGCCCTCTGTCGGAGTTCAGCCACACGCGGAACAGGAAAATCACGGCGGCGATGCCGAGAATAAGCGGCAACCATCGCGTTGCCACAAAGGACGAAACCCCGAGCAGAAACGTTGTGATAGCGGGAAGCTCCGTGCCGGTTTCGGCATATGTTTCGGCGAACTGCGGAATAATAAATACGATTAAAAACACGGTTATAACCAGCGTAAGCCCCAACAGCACCATCGGATAGGCCATCGCGGCCTTGATTTTGCTGTTCATTTTGGCCTGCTTTGTAAAGGTGTCGCCGGCGCGGCGCAGGCATTGATCCAACGCGCCGGAGGCCTCGCCGGCCTCAAGCATGTTTATGAACATCTGCGGGAAGCGATCCTGAAACGGGGTAAACGCCTCGGTCAGCGATCGCCCTATTTGCAGCTTTTGCGCCACGTCGGCCAGTATTTTTTTCAGTGCCTGATCCTCAACCTGGTCGTGCATAATCTCCAGCGCGGTGGCCAGCGGAACGCCCGCCCGCAGAACCGTCGCCATCTGCGAGCAAAACATCGACAGCGCCGTCACCTTGATTTTGGAGGTAAACATGCTGGTAACGGGCTTGACCTTGGTAACGTCTTTGATTTGCGTGGCGTACATTCCGCGTCCGCGCAAGGCCGCAAGCAGGCTCGCGCCGTCGGGCGCGTCCTGAACGCCGGTGTGAACGGTTCCGGCGGTGGTCGTGGCGGTGTATTGGAACTTAGGCATAGCGTCCCCCTTATCTCATCTTAGACATTAGCGCGTCGTAGTCCACGCAGAACTGTATCGCAGTGTCGCGGGATATAACGCGTTTTCTGGCCAGCTCGGCCAAACTGCCGTCCATGGAACACATCCCCTGCGACATAGAGGTGGATATGGCGTTGTTGATTTGCGGCACCTTATTCTCGCGTATCAAATTGCGAATCGCAGGCGAGGGCAGCATAATCTCCAGCGCGGCCACGCGGCCCTGGCCGTCCATTGTCGGACATAGCTGTTGCGATATTACGGCCTGCAACGAGGTTGAAATCTGGGCGCGAACCTGCTGTTGCTGGTGCGGCGGGAACGAGTCGATTACGCGGTCGATGGTCTTGGCCGCGCCCGTTGTGTGCAGGGTTGACATGACCAAGTGTCCCGTTTCGGCGGCGGTCAGAGCCGTGGCGATGGTTTCCGGGTCGCGCATCTCGCCGACCAGTATAACGTCCGGGTCCTCGCGCAAAGCGGCGCGCAACGCCGAGGCGTAGGTCTCGGAGTCCGCGCCTATCTCGCGCTGGTTGACCATGCACTTTTTATGCTCATGCAGGTACTCGATTGGATCCTCCAGCGTAAGTATATGTGCGTGACGCTCCATGTTTATGGCGTTTATCATAGCGGCCAGCGTGGTGGATTTGCCCGAACCGGTAGGCCCCGTGACAAGTATCAGCCCACGCGCCTTGTGCGTCAGCTCTTCGACGACGGGCGGCAGATTAAGCGCGGCCAGCGTCGGGGTTTTGGAGTTTATCAGGCGCATGGCGACAGCCGTCGCGCCGCGCTGGCGGTAGGCGTTAAGGCGAAAACGCTCGCCCTCGGCCATGACTGCCGCGTCCAAATCGCCGCAGGTGTTGAACTCGGCCAACTGCTCCGCGCCCACCAACTGTTTAAGAAAGTCGTAGGTCTGCTCGGCAGTAAGCGGCGCGGGGTCAAGCGGCTGCAACTCGCCCAAAACGCGAGCGGAGGGCGCCAGCTTGGCGGTAAGGTGTATGTCCGAGCATTTAAGGTCAATAGCCCCGCGGATAAGCGTAGAAAGCTGTGGCATGGTATGTTTCCTCCTTGTATTGTGTTATAAGTAGTTTATGATATCCATCTGCCCTGCCAGCACGTGGTAGACCCTAACCCTTTGCGTGTCTTCGTTGATTTTATACAGCATGATGTAATTCTTGTCAACAATGACACGTCTGTATTCAGGTTCAAGGTTATAAATCGGATACATGTATGGGTTTTTTCGGACATTTGCGGCTTTTTGGGAAAGCTCAAGCTGAAATCGTCTAGCCGTACCTAGGTACATGTGAGACATATATTGCCTTATCTCACGTATATCCCTTATCGCTTCATTTGAAAAAGTAAGTCTCATTCCCAAAGCACCCTTAAAAATTCCTCTTCGCTTACCCACGTATTGGGATCGTCCTCATGCGCCTCTACCTCCGCAAGCTTCTCGCGCACATATCTGATATACTCCTCGCTATACTCCGGTTTGCGCGTTTCGCTTACCCGTATTGTCATCGTTCTCATCTAAATAACTCCTCCACCTTGCTCCAATTTTCGTCGTCGTAC
>BNZR01000012.1 GCA_026001245.1 Clostridia bacterium | reverse complement strand
CGGCGGTCTGGATAGCGTGGGGCTTTAGAACCTGCTCCTCCGTTTCGCCGTAGCGTTTCCACTCCATCTCGCCCTTAACGGCCACATAATCCCCGACCTTAACCATTTTAAGGGCGAGTTTGGGGTCAAAAACCTCGCCTTTCGGCGCGAAATCCGTCTTGTTCGGGAAGAAACGCTGAACGCGCACCGCCGAGTTTCCCTCCGCGATGTCAAAGCTCAACCGCACCCCCGCGTTAGTCTCTTTGTTGTCCACCGCGAACACCTTGCCCGCAACGCACACCTTAATAGTCTCGGCGGTGATACTTGAAATCGGCTTGGGCTTGTCCTTAAAGGCCTTGCGGTACAGCACGCCCCCCGTTTTTGGCGTATCCGCAACCGCCGCACGCGTGGGCGGCGGTACGATAGTGATAGCGGCGCGGCGCACCGAAAACTCCCGCGCAACAGTCGCTTCCAGCTCCGCAACCTCTCGCGGTTCCCCCTGAAGTTTTACGCGCAGAGTGCCGCCGTCGGGCTGAATGTCCAGCACGGCGTAGTTTTTAAAATCCGGGCTAATATCGCCGAACACCTGCGCGAATTTTTTCAACTTATCAGCCCCAACAATCGTTCTATAGCGGTGTTTTCGGGAACTTTGCCAACAATTTCGCCGTGCCGGAACAGCAAAAACTCGCCCTCGCCCCCGGCAAGACCGTAGTCGGCGCGCCTTGCCTCCCCCGGCCCGTTCACGGCGCAACCCATAACCGCCAGTGTAAGCGGCGTTCTAACCCGCTGTACGCGGCGTTCCAGCTCCTCGGCGATACGGCTTACGTCCACGCGGCAACGCCCGCAGGTGGGGCACGCGATAACGCTTACACCCTCGTGGCTAAGCCCCAGGGCACGCAACAGCGTCCGCGCCGCAAGCACCTCTTCAACCGGATTGGCCGACAGCGAAATGCGGACAGTATCCCCAATCCCCTCCAGCAACAGCGGCGCGATACCCGCCGCCGACTTGACCAAGCCCGTCTTCAGCGTCCCCGCCTCGGTAATCCCCACATGCAGGGGATAATCCGACCGCGCACGCGCCAATCGGTTGGCCGTGATAGTCTCGGATATGTCTGTGGCCTTAAGCGACAGAATAATGTCCGAAAACCCATACGCCTCTAAAATTGCCGCCTGATTCAGCGCGTCCTCGGCCAAACTGGCCGTCGAGCCGGAGTTGGCTCCAACGCGTATGGGTATCCCACGCGCCAGACATGCCTGCGCCACGGCCTTTACATGCTCGCGGTTGCTGATATTGCCGGGGTTTATGCGGATTTTATCCGCCCCCGCGTCCACCGCCGCCAACGCCAAGCGATGGTCGAAGTGAATATCCGCCACAAGGGGTATATTCGGTACGGCGCGGCGTATCTCGCGAAAAGCTTCGGCGGCCTGCGCGTCCGGCACGGCCAAGCGCACAATGTCGCACCCCACGTCGGCCAGCGCGTTTATCTGATTTACAGTGGCTTTAATATCCCGCGTATCGGTGGAACACATGGACTGGACAGAGATTTTCGCGCCGCCGCCAATCTTTACCCCGCCGACCGTAACCTGCCTAACCAAAAAGCTTACCCGTTGCAAGCCGCACAATGTCGTTAAACATCACGAAAATCATAAGCCCGAAGAAGAACACCAAGCCCGCCGCATGTACAATCCCCTCGTATTTCGGCGGCACGGGGCGGCGAAAGATCGCCTCGATCCCCAAAAAGATTATCCGTCCCCCGTCCAGCGCGGGCAGGGGCAGTAGATTAACAATGCCAAGGTTCAGCGCGATTATAATCATCAGGTTCAAAATGTTCCACACGCGGTCGATCAGTTCAAGCTCGGACGAGCTGACCACCTCATTCACCACGCCGCCCATGCCCACGGGACCCATCAGGCCGTCCGCGCCCACACTGCCCGAAACAATCGCCCCAAGGCTTACCCACACCATGCGGCAGTTGTTAACGGCGGTCTTAAACGCTAAAACAACCTTGTCGCCAAAGGTATTTTCATGCCATTGTCCGTAGGCGAAGCCGATGCGCACCTTTTCCTCATTGCCGAATATCTGTTTGGTAAGCGTGATGTTTGTATAGGTGATAATCTCGCCGTCGCGCTTGATTTTCAGGTCGATCGGCCTGTCGCCGTTAAGCGACAGAAACACGCCCACGTCGCCGTTTAGCAACACGCGGTGGCCGTTTATGGCGTAAAACTCGTCCCCCACCTGAACGTAATCCGCGATGGACGAGGTAGGCTCAACTTGATTGACTATGGGCAACTGGCTGTTGTTGATGGGGATAACGAAGATAAAGCACAGAATAAGCCCCAGCAGTAAATTCATAACCGAACCCGCCAGCAAAATTATCAGGCGTTTGAGCTTGCTGGCGTTACCGAAAGCGTGCGGATCGTCCGACGACGCGTCCTCGCCCTCCATGGCGCAGAAGCCGCCGATTGGCAGGGCGCGGATTGTAAACAGCGTGCCGCCCTCGGTTTTCGGCTCGCGCCTGTAGATAACCGGCCCCATGCCGATCGCGAATTGCAAAACCCGCACCCCGGATTTACGCGCCGCGATAAAATGCCCCCACTCGTGGGCGATAATAAGCACCCCAAGTATTAAAATAATGACCAACGCGGAAATTACACCAGACAAGCGATGACCTCCCTTTCAACATTCAGCAAATCCTCGATAGTACCGCCCCGCAAGCTCTGAGCCGCGCGAACGCCGCGCTCGATTAGCTTGGGTATATCGGTAAATTTTATCTCTCCCGCCAAAAACTTGGCCACGGCAACCTCGTCCGCCGCGTTCAGCGCGGTACACACCGCGTCGCCCTGTTTTGCCGCCGCCAACGCTAAGTCCAAGCAGGGGAACGCGATTTTGTCCGGTGGCTCGAACGTCCACGACATAGCTTTCGACATATCCAAGGGTACCGCCGGGCATTTCAGCCGCCTTGGATAGGTAAGCGCGTATTGAATCGGCAGGCGCATGTCCGGCCAACCGCACTGCGCGATAAGCGCCCCGTCCGCGAACTCCACCAGCGAGTGGACAATGCTCTGCCGGTGTACCACAACGCCGATAGCCTGGGCGGGCAAATCGAACAGCCGCATGGCCTCGATACACTCCAGCCCTTTGTTGAACATAGTGGCCGAGTCGATGGTCACCTTGCGCCCCATGCTCCAATTCGGGTGCCGCAGAGCCTGTTCGGGCGTGGCCTTGGATAGTTCCTCCGCGCCCCAACCGAAAAACGGGCCGCCGCTGGCCGTAAGCCACAGTCTTTGGGGCGGATTGCGCCCGTCAAGGCATTGAAATATCGCGCTATGCTCCGAGTCCACGGGTATAAGCGTGGGGTGCTTGGATTTTACCAGCTCCCCCGCGCACACAAGCGTCTCTTTGTTGGCCAACGCCACGGCCTTGCCCGCGTCGATTGCCGCAAGGGTCGGCACAAGCCCCGCCATTCCCGCGATTGCCGACACAACCAAGTCGCCCCGCTCGGCGACCTTGGATATGTCGTCGGTCACCTGTATATCCGTGTCGGCTAAGCGAACCTTCAAGTCCGCCGCCGCAACGCAGGCCGCAAGCTTCGGCTTGAATTTCCGCGCCTGACGCTCCAGCAGTTCCGTGTTGCGCCCGCCGGAAATCGCCGCTACGCTGAAGCCCTCTAGGTTTTCTATAACCTCCAGCGTCTGTACGCCGATAGAACCCGTACTGCCCAGTATGCTTACTTCCACGCGACCACCGCCAAGGTTAGAATAATCTCCACGGCGGGCGCCGCGAAGAACAAGCTGTCAAACCTATCTAAAATCCCGCCGTGGCCGGGCAACGCCGACCCGAAGTCTTTGACCTTAAACTCGCGCTTGACGTAGCTCAAGGCCAAATCCCCGAACTGCCCCGCCACCGAGCCTAACAGCCCTATCAGGATCACAACGCTATAGTTTACCTCAAACTCGAAGATAAACCTTAACATCAAGGCGTAAACCCCGCAGAACAGCACAGAGGCCACAAGTCCGCAAACCGCGCCCTCTACGGTCTTCCTCGGGCTGATTACCGGGGCCAGCTTGGTCTTGCCCAAGGCGCGGCCGCCGATTAACGCGAACACATCGGTCAAAAACGGAGGGATAAACAGGAACAGTATAATATACGCGCCGTAATCAAAGCTCATGACATGGGTGATGGACGACAAAAACACCGGGAAAATAGTCGCCGTTAAAAACGTGCCGCCGATAACGCCGAAGGTAACGTTTTCGTGGTCAAGAAAACCCTCCGCAAACAGCGCGATTACGAACACAAACGCCGCGCCGAATTCTATCCAAGGCTCTAAGTCAAAATATTCAACAAACGGCACAAACGCGGTATAGGCCACCGCGTAGGCGATAATCCTGGGCTGCTTTACAAACTTCGAGACGCTTAAAAGCTCCTGCACCGCCAAGGCCGACAGCAACGCCACGGCCACGGGAACGCTCCATCCGGGCAGTAAGTACAGCACAATAAACAGCAGAGGCAGCATTGCCATCGCCACTAAAAATCTGGTTTTCAAATCACACCACCAAACCTTCGCACGCGCCCTTTGTATTCCGCAAAGGCCGCGTCAAGACATTCCGCGTTAAAATCCGGCCACAGCGTGTCCGTAAAAATAAACTCTGCGTAGGCCGCCTGCCACAGCAAAAAGTTAGAAAGCCGCCGCTCGCCCGCCGTGCGTATAACCAAATCCGGGTCGGGGATACCCGCGCTGTCCAAAAAACCGGCAAAGCTCTGTTCGTCCAGCGTATTTATCTCGCCGGATTTAAGCGCGGCGGCGGCCTTGTTCGCGGCGCGCACAATCTCGGCGCGGCCGCCGTAGTTGAAACACACGTTGGCCTGCATGCAGTCCTCGCCCAAGCCGTCGGAAATCTCGTTCGTTCGGGCGATAAGATTTAACATGCCATGCGGCAAGGCCGAGGTGTCCCCCAAAAAGCGCAGACGTATCCCGTCGCGCTCCATGCTGTCGATACTCTCGTCCAGATATTTGTGCAACAGCCCCAAAATCGCGTTAACCTCCGCTTTCGGGCGTTTCCAGTTCTCTGTGGAAAACGCGTAGACGGTCAGGTGCTTAACGCCCCGGTTCTTGCAGTCGGTGGCGACCTTGCGGAACGTCTCCGCACCGCGCGCGTGCCCCGCCGTGCGCGGCAGGCCGCGCTTCTGCGCCCAACGCCCGTTGCCGTCCATGATTATGGCCACATGCTTCGGGATACTCAAACCTCAAGCAGCTCTTTCTCTTTTTTGACCGACGCCGCGTCGATGTCCTTGACGTATTTGTCGGTCAGCTTTTGCAGCTCCTTTTCCGCGTCCTTCAAATCGTCCTCCGTGATTTCGGACTTTTTTTGCGCGGCCTTCAGCCGTTCCATCTCGTCGCGGCGAATATTGCGTATGGCAACCTTCGAGTCCTCCGCAAATTTATGCACCTGCTTGACCAATTCCTTGCGGCGTTCCTCGGTCAATTGCGGGAAGCCCAAGCGGATAACCTTGCCGTCGTTGGTCGGGTTTATCCCCAAATCGGAGGATTGTATCGCCTTTTCGATAAGCTTAAGCGCGGACGCGTCCCACGGCTGGATAGTCAGCGTGCGCGGCTCTGGGGTTGAAATTTGCGCCATCTGCGCGATAGGGGTCTGGGTGCCGTAATAGTCCACGTGGATACGGTCAAGCACGGCGGCGGAGGCGCGCCCGGCGCGAAGCGTGGAAAGATCGTGCGCAAGCACCTCCAAGGTTTTTTTCATTCTGCTCTCATGCGGATCTGCCATGTGTAGCAACTCCTTTTTAAGAATCACTTAAAAATCTGAAGATTTTTAAGTGTTTGGAACAACGAATGTTGCTCCGGCGGAGTGAATCCGCCTGCGCAACGGATTTGATTGCGAGGGTTAAGTGACCAATGTGCCGATTTTCTCTTGCATTGCGGCGCGGTAGATATTCTCCGGGTCTTTGAGTTCAAACACGTACAGCGGTACGCGATTTGTAAGCCCCAAGGCCGAGGCCGTCAGGTCGGTAACCCCCAGTTTTTCGTCCAGCGCCCGCTCGTAGGTGATTGTATCGTACTTCACCGCGCCCGCGTCCTTTTTCGGGTCGGCGGAATACACCCCGTCTATGTTTTTTGCCAACAGCACCGCGTCCGCGTTTATCTCCGCGCCCCGCAGGATAGCGGCGGTGTCGGTGGTGAAAAACGGGTTCCCCAGCCCCCCCGCGAAGATCACAACGCGCCCGTCTTCAAGGCTTTTCACGGCGCGTGAGCGGTTAAACGGCTCCGCCGCGTCGGTACGCAACGCCGACTGCACGTCCGCGGCGACACCAAGCCGCTCCAGCGTGTCCGCTATGGCCAGCGCGTTGATAACCGTGGCCAGCATACCCATCTGGTCTGCGCGGGTTCTGTCCATGGCCGCCCCGGCGCGCCCGCGCCAGATGTTCCCGCCGCCAACCACCAAGGCCGTCTGCACCCCCGCGTCCACCACGCGCTTGATAACGCCGCACACGCGCTCTAGGGTGTCAAAGTCAAACGTATCGTCCGGCTTTCCCAACGCCTCGCCGCTCAGCTTTAGCAAAATACGTCCATACATAGGCAATCCACTCCTCTTCTAAATGCTATTATACCCTATCTTGAGCGATAGAGCAAGTAAAAAATATATGAACAAAACTTTTTCCTTGACAAACCTGTGAAAAAAATATAGAATAGCATGGAAGTAAATTTGAGGTGAAGATAAAACTGTGAATGATTTAGTATTAGGCCTGCTTATCGGGGCGGGCATTGGACTGGTGATCTTCGGAATCATAGGATTCGTGCTGGGCATTACCTACCGCAAGCGTATCGGCGAACGTGAGATAGGCAACGCGGAGGAAGAAGCCCGCCGTATCGTCAACGAGTCCATCAAGACAAGCGAAATCAAGGCCAGAGAAAGTCTGTCCGAAACCAACAAAATCATGCTGGAAACCAAGGACGAAATCCACAAGCAACGCCAAATGTATGACCGCGAGGTAAAGGAACGCCGCCAGGAGCTGCAAAACCAAGAGCGCCGACTGCGGCAAAAGGAAGAAACCCTTGACCGCAAGGTGGACGCTATCGAGAAAAAAGACGAGCAGATGACCGCCCGTCTTAAAGCCGCAGAGGAAACCCGCGAGGAAGCCGAGCGTTTAAAACGCGCCCAAACCGAGGTGCTGGAGCGCATCGGCGGCCTGACCCGCGAGGAGGCGCGCGACCTGCTTATCAAAAACATGGAGAGCGAGGTCACCCACGAGTACGCGATTAAAATCAACGACATCAAGAATCGCGCCAAAGAAGAGTCCGACCGCAACGCACGCGAGATTGTTGCCTACGCAATCCAAAAGTGCGCGGGCGAGCATGTGTCCGAGGCCACCGTGTCCGTTGTCCCGTTGCCAAGCGACGAGATGAAGGGCCGCATTATAGGCCGCGAGGGCCGCAATATCCGCACGCTGGAACAGCTGACAGGCGTGGATTTGATTATCGACGACACGCCAGAGGCCATAACCCTGTCCGGGTTTGACCAAGTGCGCCGCGAGGTTGCAAGGCTGTCGCTTGAAAAGCTTATCGCGGACGGGCGCATACACCCGGCGCGGATCGAAGAGGTAGTCGAAAAATCCAAGCGCGAGGTCGAGATTACAATCAAGCAAGCCGGCGAGAGCGCGACTTTCGAGACGGGCGTTCACGGCCTTAACAAAGAGCTTGTGCGTCTGCTGGGCAGACTGCGTTACCGCACCAGCTACGGCCAAAACGTGCTTAAGCATTCTATCGAGGTATCGCATTTGGCGGGTATCATGGCGGCCGAGCTGAAGGTTGACGTTATGCTGGCCAAACGCGCCGGACTTCTGCACGACTTGGGCAAGGCGCTTGACCACGAGTACGAGGGTTCGCACGTATCAATCGGCGTGGACTTCGCCCGGAAGTACGGCGAAAAGCCGGACGTGCTGCACGCTATCGAGGCGCACCACAACGACGTTGAGCCGCAAACGGTAGAGGCCTGTTTGGTGCAGGCGGCGGACGCGATCTCGGCGGCAAGACCCGGGGCGCGGCGCGAAAACATCGAAAGCTACATCAGGCGTTTGGAGAAGCTGGAGGAGCTGGCCAACAGCTTTGACGGCGTGGAACGCTCGTTCGCCGTACAGGCGGGGCGCGAGATTCGCATTATGGTCAAGCCCGAAAAGGTTACGGACGACCAAATGGTGCTTATGGCGCGTGACTTGGCCAAGAAAATCGAGAGCGACATGGAGTATCCCGGCCAAATTAAAGTGCATATCATACGCGAAACCCGGCACATAGACTACGCGAAGTGAGAATCTTAGCCTTGGGCGATGTGTTTGGGGAAAGCGGCCTTGTCGCCGTTGAACGCAGACTGCGCGGCCTTAAAAAATTACACTCGGCGGATCTATGCGTTGTCAACGGCGAGAATGCGGCTGTGTTGGGGATTACCCCCCGACAGGCCGCACGCCTGTTTGACGCGGGCGCGGACGCGGTGACGCTGGGCAACCACACCTACCACAGGCGCGACATTGTAAACACCTTGCGCGACAATCCCTACCTTATCCGCCCGCTTAATTTTTCGGGCAACCTGCCCGGTAACGGCTACTGCGACCTGTACAGTCCCACGGGTCTTACGGTGCGGATAGTAAATTTGATTGGCCGTTGCTTTATGAACGACAACGCGTCCGGCAATCCCTTTCACGCCGTTGATAAACTGCTGAAACAAGGCGGCGCGGACTTCTATGTGGTGGATTTTCACGCCGAGGCCACCTCCGAAAAGCTTGCCATGGCGTATCATTTGGACGGGCGCGTGTCCGCGCTGTTCGGCACCCACACACATGTCCCCACCGCCGACACGCGGATTCTGCCCAAGGGTACGGGCTATGTCACGGATTTGGGGCTGTGCGGCCCTGTCGATTCCGTGCTGGGGATAAAGCCGGAGCAGGCTATAGGCAGTTTTTTGGGCGCGTTGCCCGACAAATACGAGGCGGCGGGCGGCGAATGCAAAATCGACTCCGTGCTGTTCGAGATAGACGAAATCACCAAAAAATGCACTGATGTAATACGAATAGAGGATAAAATATGACCGATACAAGGCTATTACGCAACTTTTCAATAATCGCGCATATCGACCACGGCAAGTCCACGCTGGCCGACCGCATGATCGAGCTGACCAACGCTATAGAAATGCGCGTGATGTCCGACCAAGTGCTTGACAGCATGGATATCGAGCGCGAGCGCGGCATTACAATCAAGGCTCGCGCCGTGCGTTTAAGCTACACCGCGGACGACGGCGAGACCTACGCGCTGAATTTAATCGACACGCCCGGCCATGTGGACTTCAACTACGAGGTAAGCCGCAGTCTTGCGGCCTGCGAGGGGGCGGTGCTTGTTGTGGACGCGACCCAAGGCATCGAGGCGCAGACGCTGGCCAACACCTACTTGGCGTTGGATCACGATTTAGAGGTCGCGCCGGTAATCAACAAAATCGACCTAATCGCCGCCGACCCCGACAGAGCCGTGCGCGAGATTGAGGATATAATCGGTCTGCCCGCGCAGGACGCGCCCCGCGTCTCGGCCAAGCTGGGCACGAATATCCGCGCCGTTTTAGAGCGCGTGGTGACGGAGATCCCCCCGCCCAAGGGCGACGCGTCCTTGCCGCTTAAGGCTCTGATTTTTGACAGCCAGTATGACGCGTACAAGGGCGTTGTGGTCTATGTCCGCGTGTTTCAGGGGACGCTTAAGGTGGGGCAAGCGGTGCGCATGATGGCCACGGGCGCGGAGTTCGGCGTTGTGGAGTGCGGCTATCTGAACCCCATAGGCGTACAGCCCACGGCGGAGCTGACGGCCGGCGAGGTGGGGTACTTCACCGCGTCAATCAAAACCGTGCGCGAGACGCAGGTTGGCGACACGGTGACCGGCGTTGAGGAACCGTGCGACGCGGCGCTTCCCGGCTACAAAAAGGTACAGCCCATGGTGTTTTCGGGTATCTACCCCGCCGACGGCGCGAAGTATCACGACCTGCGCGAGGCGTTGGAGAAATTGCAACTAAACGACGCGTCTTTGACTTTCGAGCTGGAAAGCTCGGTCAGCCTAGGCTACGGCTTCCGTTGCGGATTTTTGGGATTGCTTCACATGGAGATTATCGGCGAGCGGCTGGAGCGCGAGTATAATCTGGACATTGTGATGACCGCTCCAAGCGTTATCTACAAGGTTATCTTAACAAACGGCGAGACGGAGTGGGTGGACAATCCCCTGCGCTACCCGTCGCCGACAACCATCGAACACACCGAGGAGCCGTTTGTCAACGCCAACATTATCGCGCCCACGGAGTATGTGGGCAGTATAATGGAGCTGTGCCAAGAGCGGCGCGGGGTGTACGGCGACATGAAGTATTTGGACGCGAACCGCGCCGAGCTGCACTACGAGCTGCCGCTTGGCGAGATTATCTACGATTTTTTTGACGCGCTGAAGTCCCGCACACGCGGCTACGCGTCACTGGATTACGAGCTTTCGGACTATCGCCAATCGCCAATGGTAAAGCTGGACGTACTGCTAAACGGCGACCCGGTGGACGCGCTTAGCTTTATCGTCCACTCGGACAGAGCCTACGGCAGGGCGCGCAAGATAGCGGAGAATCTAAAGGCGAATATTCCGCGCCAGATGTTCGAGGTGCCGATACAAGTGGCCATAGGCGGCAAGATTATAGCGCGAGAGACGGTCAGCGCAATGCGCAAGGACGTGCTGGCCAAATGCTACGGCGGCGACATCACGCGTAAGAAGAAGCTGTTGGAGAAGCAAAAGGAAGGCAAGAAGAAAATGCGCGCGCTGGGTACGGTCGAGGTGCCGCAAGAAGCCTTCATGGCCGTACTGAAAATGGACGATTGAAAGGAGCTCTTTAACACCATGGACTACAACACAACAATCCATCTGCCCAAAACCGACTTCCCCATGCGTGCCGGACTGCCTAAGCGCGAACCCGAGCAGCTGCGCCTTTGGGACGAGCTTAAGCTCTACGACCTAATCCTCGAACGCGGTCAGGGCAAGCCCGATTTTATCTTCCATGACGGGCCGCCGTTCTCCAATGGCGACATTCACATGGGTACCGCGCTGAACAAGGTGCTTAAAGACTTTATCACCCGCTACAAAAACATGACGGGCTTCCGCGCCGCGTACACCCACGGCTGGGACAACCACGGTATGCCCATCGAAAGCGCGATTATCAAAAAGCAGAAACTAAAAGAAAACAAGCTGTCCGTGCCGGAGTTCCGCGCCGCGTGTCAGGCCTTTGCCGCGCATTTTGTGGATACCCACCGCGAACAGTTCAAACGTCTTGGTTCTATGGGCGACTGGGACAACCCCTACCTCACCATGTCCCCAAGCTTCGAGGCGGACGAGGTGCGCGTTTTCGGCGAGATGTACGCCAAGGGCTTGATCTACAAGGGCTTGAAGCCCGTGTATTGGTGCGTTCACGACCATACAGCGCTTGCCGAGGCCGAGATGGAATACCGGGACGACACCTGCGAGTCCATCTACGTCAAGTTCAAAACCGAGGACGAAAAGCTTAAACAATACGGTGACAATATCTACTTCGTAATCTGGACGACCACCACTTGGACGCTTCCCGGCAACGTTGCAATCTGCCTGCACCCGGACTTTTTGTACGACCTGCTAAAATGCGAAAACGGCGACATTCTGATAGTCGCGGACTCTCTGCGCGAACAATTCGAGCAGGTTGCGGACTTGAAAAACACCCAAGTCGTGGCGCAGATTAAAGGCCACAAACTGGACATGGTCGTGGCGCGTCACCCGTTCCTTGACCGCGACAGCCTTGTGATAAACGGACTGCATGTCACCGCCGAGAGCGGCACGGGCTGTGTTCACACCGCGCCCGGCCACGGCGCGGAGGACTACACCGTCGGGCTGAAATACAACCTGCCAATGCTTGTCCCCGTTGACGGCGCGGGCTTTATGACCGAGGAGGCCGGCGAGATCTGCGCGGGACTGCGCTACGACAAGGCCAACGTGGCCATCTTGGACCATCTGCGCGAAACCGGCGCGTTGCTTACCTCCGAAACCATCTCGCACTCCTATCCCCACTGCTGGCGTTGCAACACGCCTATCCTGTTCCGCGCCACGCCGCAATGGTTCGCCAGCGTGGACAGCATCAAGGACGCGGCCTGCGCCGAGGTCGAAAAGGTGCAGTGGATTCCCGCTTGGGGACACGACCGTATGCTTAGCATGATACGCGAACGCTCCGACTGGTGTATCTCGCGCCAGCGCAGCTGGGGTCTGCCGATACCCGTGTTCTATTGCCCCGACTGCGGCAAACCCGTCTGCACGGCGGAAACCATAGACAAAATCGCGAATATTTTCGCCGCCGAGGGTTCAAGCGCGTGGTGGGCGAAGGACGCGAAAGATTTGTTGCCCGACAATTTCGCCTGCCCGCACTGCGGCCACAAAGGCGAGGACTTCACCAAGGAGACCGACACGCTGGACGGCTGGTTCGACAGCGGCTCCAGCCACGCCGCCGTTTTGCACGGCCAGTTCCCGCACCTGCGCTACCCCGCCGACGTGTACATGGAGGGTCCCGACCAGTTCCGGGGCTGGTTCCAATCCTCACTGCTAACCTCTGTCGCGACTAAGGGAATCGCGCCCTACAGAACTGTCCTTACGCACGGCTGGGTTGTGGCGGGGGACGGGCGCAAGATGTCAAAATCGCTGGGCAACGGGGTCGAGCCGGGCGAGGTCGTGGCCAAGTACGGCGCGGATATTCTGCGTCTGTGGGCGGCAAGCGGTAACTATCACGAGGACGTGCGCGTATCCGACGATATTTTCAAACAACTGTCCGAGGCCTATCTTAAAATCCGCAACACCGCGCGGTTTTTGCTGGGCAACCTGAAAGATTTTGACCCCAACACGGCGGTTAAAATCACCGACCCGCTGGACAAATGGGCGATTGCAAAGCTAAACGACTTAACAAAAACCGCACGCGAGAGCTATGATAGATTCAGTTTTCACCCGGTTTTCAACGCTTTGCACAACTTCTGCGTGATAGACCTGTCCAACTTCTACCTTGACATTCGCAAGGATCGCCTGTACTGCGGCTCGGACGCAGAGCGGCTGGAAACCCAGACGGTGCTATTCAAAATCCTGGACGACCTGACGCGCCTTATCGCGCCGATTCTGTGCTTCACGGCGGACGAAATTTTCAGCTACAGCCCCCACGCCGAAAACACCGACCCGCGCTCCGTGTTCCTAAACGACATGCCAAGCTACGACCCCACGCTTGCTCTGTCAACCGAGGACGCGGACTACTGGGATAAGATTATAAAGCTGCGCGCCGCGGTCAACGCGGAGCTTGAAAAGGCCCGCGCCGCAAAGGTTATCGGCAAATCGTTAGAGGCGGCGGTGACCATCACCACGGACGAGCAGTTGAAGCTTGACGACCTACCCCAGCTGTTGATTGTGTCGCAGGTCGAGGTGAGGCGCGGCGCGTTTGGCGTGGAGGTAAAGCCCGCGTCGGGCGTGAAATGCCCGCGTTGCTGGAACTATCACACTCACGGGAACGCGGACGACCTATGCCCCCGCTGTAAGGACGTGGTGGCGTGAAAAATCTGCTGTGCGCCATAGGCACGGCGGTAATCGTTGTGCTGGACATTCTTATGAAGCAATGGGTTATCGCCCATGTCAAGGGGCAAAATGACGTACCTCTACTCCCCGGAATCGTGCATATCACCTACACCGAGAACACCGGCGCGGCGTTCGGGATTCTGCAAAACGCCCGCTGGATTTTCGTGGCGTTGGGGCTTATCGTGTTCGCGGCGATAATCTGGACGGTGTTCATAAAAAAAATGTTCGGCAACAACCCCGTGTTGCTAATCGCGGCCACGCTGATCTTCGGCGGCGCGTTGGGCAACTGGATAGACCGCGCCTTTTCCGGCTACGTGGTGGATATGTTCGAGCTTGAATTCATGCGCTTCGGCATCTTCAACGTGGCGGACGCGGCGTTGACGGTGGGCGCTATCACCGCCTGCGTGTGGCTGTTGGTGTGTTATCGTGACGATAAAAGCAAGTCCAAGTGACGCGGGAACGCGCCTTGACACGTGGCTGTCCGAAAATCTAAACATCTCGCGTAGCGCGGCGGCAAAGCTGACCGCCGCCCTCGCCAAGCCGAAGAGCTATAAGCTCTCCGGCTGTGAAGCCTTTGAAATCAACCTGCCCGACCCCGCCGAACCGGACGCGAAACCCGAAAATATCCCCCTAGATATAATCTACGAGGACGAAGACCTGCTGGTAATCAACAAGCCGAAGGGCATGGTAGTCCACCCCGCGCCGGGGCACGCAACGGGGACGCTGGTAAACGCGCTGTTGTATCACTGCAACGGCTCGCTGTCCGGGATAGGCGGCGTGGCACGCCCCGGAATAGTCCACCGTTTAGACAAGGACACCTCCGGCCTAATGCTGGCCGCAAAGAACGATTTCGCGCATCAAAAATTATCAGAAGCCCTGAAAAACCGAGAAATCAGCCGCATATACACCGCAATAGTACAGGGCTATCCCAAGCCGGAGCAGGGAACAATAGACGCGCCAATAGACCGCCATCCCCGCGACAGAATCCGCATGGCGGTAGTACAAACAGGCCGCCCGGCCAGAACCCACTACGAAACGCTAGAGGTCCTGCAAGGCCACACCAAAATAAAATGCAAACTAGAAACAGGCCGCACCCATCAAATCCGCGTACACATGTCACACATAGGCCACCCCGTAGCCGGCGACACGCTGTACGGCGCAAAAGAAATAGGAACAAACGGCCAACTACTGCACGCCAGCGAGCTAATCTTCAACCACCCAAGAACAAACGAAAAATTAAGCTTTGTCTCTAATGACCTTTTCTGCGCGAAACCTTTTTCTCGTTGTGTCTAAGGTCGGACATTTTCGTTTCCGACTGTTGCATGAACAGCTTCAGCCTGTCCTCGAAGTTGGCCGGCTCCGCCGGTGCGGCGGGACGGCGGTTGCTTGCGTAGCGCGGCGCGTTGTTGTTGTAAGGACGGCGGTCCTCACGCGGGGGCGGGTCAGCCGCTTTTTTTATGGACAGATTTATACGTCCCTCCGGGTCAATGCCGATAACCTTGACCTTGACGATCTGTCCCTCTTGCAAATGCTCGTGAATGTCGTTCACAAAGCTGAAGGCTATCTCGGAGATATGTACCATGCCGCTCCGATTTTCCTCCAACGATACAAACGCCGCGAATTTGGTGATACCCGAAACCTTGCCCTCTAGGATCTCTCCTACGCCGATAGCCATAAAGAATGTTTTCTCCTCTTAGTTTTAGTTAGAAATATCCACGAATATGCGTTCGCCCGGCAACGCCAGCCCCAGCTTACTGCGCGCCTGCTTTAGGATAAGCGCGTCGTCAATGTCAGAGCCGATAGACGCTTGCAGCGCGGCTCGCTCGTTGGTCAAAACCTTCACCTGCTCGCGCAGCTGTTGGGTTTTTTCGGCCTGTTCGCTGATACTTAGCTGCAGATCTACTACTTTGAACACCGCGAACGCGGTGAAGGCCGTGATTACGATAGCGATAAAAAAGATAGACCTGAACTTCTTCGGCATTTGCGCCGCCCCCTCTTTTGCTTAGATTCGCCCGTTTGGCGGCCTTGTCCGCAAGCTCGGCCGATTTGTAAAGCGCGTCCGTCTTGCGCAAAAACCGCAGCCCGTTTAACAGCCACCGCCCGATTGCGGCGAAGGGCGATAATAGCCACAAAACAATGTCCAGCACGGCGTTGCACAGCCCGCGTGTCAAGGGCGACAGCAACAAAAAGTACAGCGTCGCGCCCAATACCGCAGACAGCACTGCGTACATGCGAAGCTCCCCCCCGCCAACCTCCATGGCGAACCATACAAAGGTAAGCACCAAAGCTCCGCAGAACAGCAGGTCAAACAGCCAACGCGCAAGGTTCAATCGCCGCGCCGGCACCGCCAGCAGGTCATAGACCAGCCCCAAGGCCGCGCCGACTATGGCGGCCAACCCGAACGCAAACAGCTGCCCCGAAAGGGATACGCCCATCAGCGAAACACACGCGACCAAAAGCCGCCCGTTTTGGGCTCTTCGGCGTACTGCAAGGAATCAATCACGCCCTCGACGTTAACCTCGCCCTTGTCAATGCTTAACCGGTCGATACGCAGGTCAGCCCCGCGCACAACCAGCAGTCCGCTGACTGTAAGCATGGTAACGCCCGTCTCGTCAAAGCTTTCAACGTCCTCAACGCCGCTAACTGTCAGCTTGGCGCGGCTTTCCATGATGATATGATGCGTAAGATTCGCCGTGGTTTTCTTTTCCTCAAAGGACATAACAACCCGCCCCCATTTTTACAATTGCTTAAATATATGAGGGCAAGCCGATTTTTATACCTCCGGGGAGATTTCCCTGTAAAGTCCCGCCGCCGCGTCTTTGTTGGCCTGCTCGGCGATAGCCAACACCTCGACGCACGTCCTGCGTGCGCCGAAGCGTATATCCAGCACGTCGCCGACCTTAACGTCATAAGAGGCCTTAGCCACCTTGCCGTTTACCGTAACGCGCTCGCCGTCACAGGCCTCGTTGGCGACAGTGCGCCGCTTGATAAGCCGCGAAACTTTAAGGAATTTGTCCAGCCGCATTCTAGCCGACTACCGCGTCTTTAAGCGCCTTTCCGGCCTTGAACACGGGGGCTTTGGACGCGGGGATAGAGATCGGCTCCTTGGTTTTGGGGTTGCGGCCCATACGCGCCGAACGCTCTTTGACTTCAAACGCGCCGAACCCTACCAACTGCACCTTGCCCTCGTTTGTCAGCCCCTCTGTGATGCCGTCCAGCACGGCGTTAACGGCCTGCTCGGCCACCTTCTTGGTCAGGCTCGTCTTCTCGGCGACGATTGCGATAAGGTCTGTTTTGTTCATGCTTTTGTTCCTCCTCATTTTCTTTGGAAATTCTTATAGCAAAGGGGACTCGCCCCTGTTGCACGAGGTTATATAACGCTCGCACGCGTCATTAAGGGCTTGCTGGGATTCTTCCAGCGCGGCCACCGCCGCGTCCAGCTCATGGCTGTCGGCTTGGATATTCGCCCGCTTGGCCAAGCGTTTAAGCTTGCCCGCCCGCATTATCGGCGGCAAAGTTTTTGCAACGCCGCGCATGGATTGCTCGATGGTCTGCTTGCCGTGTTGCCGTCTTTTGATGGCCTCCCAGTTGGCAAGCACCCCGTCCACGCCGTCCGCCGTGACGTCGCCGAACACGTGGGGATGGCGCGTTATAAGCTTGCGGCACACGCCGGTTATAACGCCGCTAAGGTCAAACTGCTTGTCCTGCTCGGCCAAGCTGGCGTGGAACACCACCTGCAACAGCACGTCGCCCAGCTCTTCGCGCAGAAGCTCCATATCGCCGAGGTCGATGGCCTCCATGGCCTCGCAGCTTTCCTCCAGCAGGTCGTCGCGGATTGACTTGTGCGTCTGCTCCGCGTCCCACGGACAGCCGCCCGGTGCGCGCAAGATTTTAACAATCCGCGCAAGGTCTTCCAGCGAGTATTTTTCCGCTAATTCAAAATCTACCACAATTCTGCCCCTTTTGCAAGCCTTTTTTTCTATTTTGGCGAAATTTTTAATATCGCCGCAAGCCGTTTCCCCTTGGGAAACAGTATTATGTCGTCATAGGTCAAGGCCTTTAGCACCAGTACAAACACAGCATATAGTGCCACGCCCACCAGTATAGCAATAGCTGTGCTAATTCTGTCGCTGATAAAGGCCGACATAACAATTTGCAAACGCCACGCCGCGATTCCCATAAAAATTGCGGCCACAAGCGGCTTGAGTATGCTGGATAGCATGTGCGGCGGCTTGACCGCCATGATGATAGCCGTCAAATTTATAAGCGAGATCACCGCGTAGCACAGCAGTGTGCCGATTGGCGCGCCGTTGATATTGATGTCCGGCGTGCCGATAAGCACATAGTTGGCGGAAAGTTTTATCGCCGCGCCGATGGACATCGAGATAAGCGGCAGGTAATACTTGCCCAGCGATTGCAATATCGAGTTGGTCAGCGTGACCAGGCACACGAAGGGTACGGCCAAGCCAAGCGTGGTCAAAAGCGGCGCGGCGATTGTAATCTTGTCCGCCGAGTTGCCGCTGGCGTATAGCAGGCTTAGTATCGGGCGCGAAAGCGCGGACAGTCCCGCCGCCGCAGGTAACGCCAGCAACAGTGTAACGCGCAGACTGGTGGATACGTTTTTGGCCGCCGTGGTCCTGTCGCCCCGCGCCATGGCCGCCGCAACGGCGGGCAGAATGCTGATGGCCAGCGTCAGCACAAACGCCGAGGGCAGTGAAAACAACGCATTTGCTATGACATACGAGTCGCTTAAAAACTCCGCGTCAACTTTGGACAGCCCAATGCCGAACTTCAAACGCCCCAGCACCTGCATGCCGTCAAGAAGATTTGTCAGGCTAAGTATGGACGCGCTGATGGTGATCGGTACCGCGATTTTAATCAGCTTGCTGAAAATGCCCGCCTGTCCGTCCGGCGGTATCGCGTCCGGCGGCACGGGCTTGGCCAGTTTTCGCGACCTGAACAGCAAGTACGCGCTGCCCATCACCGTACCTATGGTAACCCCGGTTATCGCGCCCACGGCCTCGGAAACGGGGTTCTGCGCCGTTTTATACAGATAGTACGCCAGCCCAAGCCCGAAAACCAACTTGCCAAAGGCCTCGATAACCTGCGAGATGGCCGTTGGCACCATATCGCGCCGCCCCTGATGGTATCCCCGGAACGCCGCGATTACCGACACGAAGAAGATAGCGGGGGCGATGGCGCGTATAACGGGCGCGCCCTCCGGGTTGTGGTAATGCGTGGCGAAAAAGTCTGCAAAAGTGTACAACGCCACCGATCCCAGTATGCCGATAGCGATATAGGTTTTAAGCGCAACCCCCAAAATGCGGCGGCTTTGCTGAAAACGCGAATGCGTCTCGGATTCCGACACCATTTTGGCAACGCCCGCGGGCAGTCCCGCCGTGGCCACTGTGAACAGCGTTGCGTATATCTGATAGGCCATGTTAAAATGCGTCGCGCCGCCGTCGTCCATAAAGTTGAACAGGGGCAGCTTAAACAACGCCCCGATAACCTTGACGACCGCCGTGGCCACAGACAGGACCAACGCGCCCTGTATAAAGCTTTGACTTTTACTCAAGCGAACAACCCCGATACAACCGTATTCAGCTTATGCCTGACGCGTTCGATGTCGATGGTCAGCCACTCGCCGTCCCTATAGAGTATGCGCCCCCGCGCCATTGTAAGACACACGTCCCCGCCCCGCGCCGCGTATACGGCCAAGGCGCGTTCGTCATGGCGCGGATAAAACTGCGGGCGCGAAAAGTCCAGCAGAATCAAGTCCGCCCAAGCCCCGACCTCTAGCTTGCCCGTATCCGGGCGATCCAAGGCCGCCGCGCCGTTTTGCGTGGCCAGCTTAAGCGCGTCCCCCGCCGAAATATTCAACGGGTCGCCCGTCACCCCGCGATGCAGTATCGCCGAGAGTTTCAACTCCTCGAACAAATCCATGTTGTCGTTGCTGGACACGCCGTCCGTCCCCAAGGCCACGTTTATATTTTGATCCAGCAACCGCCGCAGGGGCGCAACGCCGGAGGCCAGCTTTAGGTTCGACACCGGATTGTGTACCAAGCTGGCGCGGTTCTTCGCCAAAATCTCGCCGTCGCGCTTTGTCAGATACACCCCGTGAGCCAAAACGGCGCGGTCAAGCAAGCCATAAGAATCAAACAACTCCGCCGGGGTCTTTCCGTGACGCGCCACGCACTCGTCATGCTCCCGCCGCGTCTCGGACAGATGTATGTGCAGGTGATGGTCGCGGTTTTTGGCCGCGAGATGCTCCTTATAGCCGCGCCACAGATGTTCGTTAGAGGTATACTCGGCGTGAATGGACGGGAACACTTTCACGCGGCCATTATCAAAACCGTCCCATTGGTCGAACAGCTCGTCCGCTTGCGACACGCGGTGATCCGACCTCGCGTCCCAGTCCCCAAATGCGACAAGCGAGCGCGAAAGATTGCAGTTTATCCCGGAATTCGCGAAGACTTCCGCGCTTTTCTCGTAGAAATAGTACATATCCAGCACGGCGGTGGTACCGGCGGCTATCGCCTCGGCAAGGCACAGCTCCGCGCAAATCGCGGCCTGCTCGGCTGTCATCTTGTCCTCGTAGGGGAAGATGTAGTCGTTCAGCCAGTCCTGCAAATTATGCCCGTCGCCCCAGCCGCGAAACGCGGCCATCGAGATATGCGTGTGCGCGTTTACAAGCCCGGGCAGCAGCGCCCTGTCGCGGCCGTCGATGATTTGCGCCGCCGGGACGGCCTTGTCGCCTATATACGCGATTTTCCCGTTTTCAACGCCCACATAGGCGTGCTTTTGTATCTTATCGAAAGTTACCACCGTCACGTCGGAAAACAGCGTGTCCATTACATCAGCTCCAAACACTTCAAGATAAGCTTTGAGAAGTACGGCTTGGCGCGAGCCGCCGATTCAAGCACCTCTTCCTCACTCAACCGTTGGTCGCGCACGCCCGCCGCCATGTTGCAGATTAGCGACAGCCCCAGTATCTGCATGCCCATGTGCCGCGCCGCTATAACCTCCGGCACGGTGGACATCCCCACAGCGTCCGCGCCCAGCAGTCTTGCGGCGCGAATCTCGGCGGGGGTTTCGTACTGCGGCCCCGTGAACAGCATGTACACGCCCTCTTTTAGCTCGATTTGCAGCGACACGGCGGCCAGCCCCGCCAAGGCCTGCAATCCCGGCGAATAGGTGTCGCTCATATCGGGGAAACGGTCGCCGTACAGATTCTGGCCGTGCAGGGGGCTAAAGCCGCACAGCTTGATATGGTCGGTAATCAGCATAATATCGCCCGGCATGTAGCTTAAATTCACCGCGCCGGACGCGTTGGTTACAATAAGCGTCTTACAGCCGATTAAGGCCAGCACCGTCACGCCGAAGGCGACCTCTTCAAAGCTGTTCCCCTCGTAAAAATGCACGCGCCCCTGCATAACGGCCACGGATTTGCCGCCCAGCGTGCCGAAAACGAACCGCCCGGCGTGTCCCGGCGCGGTGCTGGGCTTCAGATGTGGTACCTCGGCGTAAGGCACGGCGATAGGATTCTCGACCAAGTCGCCGATAAACCCCAGCCCGCTGCCCATAATCATTGCCACATCGGGGACAAAGCCTTTCAGCCGCTGACGAAGAACAGCGGCGGCCTGTTCATAGTCTTGCCTAACCGTAAAAACTCCCCCTTAACCCACTCGATGCCCGCAGGCTTTACAAAACGCGTCGTTCTTGCCCACAGCCCCCCGGCACACGGCGCAGGACGCGGGAGCCTTCGCGTCGGCCACCAGCTCCTCCAGTCGTTTCAGCTCCGCCCAACGGTCGGTTATGCGCTCCAACAGCGCGGGGACGCGTTCGTCGGACACCGCGTCGTCCAAGCTTTTCTTGTAGACAATCTCGCCTATGTCGCGGTATAGCCTGTCAATCGCGGTCTTCACATCATTGATTTTCAGGTTAAGCCGCGCTATGTCCACCAGTGTTCCGGCCTTTTTTCCGGCCTCGGTTACGGCGTTTCGCGCCCTGTTCAATACGTTTTGCAGATCATCGTTCATGTGGAAGTCGCTCCTATCCTATAAATTCTCGCAGCAGCGAGTGTTTGGGAACGTATTCAAGCGGCAGGTCGGGGATTTCAGCCAGCGCGGCGGCCATCTCGCGCAGCTCCGCCTCGCGCTCGCAGTGCGGAATCTCGGCAAGCAGGGGTAGCGCGAAACGCTTTAGTATCAGCGTCTCGTAGGGCATGTGCGTGTCCAGCGCGATGTTGGCGGACGGCCAGTAGGGCGAGATGTATTTCTTCTCGCCGCGCCGAATGTCGCCCCAAATCGTCATGGTTTTGGCCGCGTCCCAGCCGCGAAAGTTCGCGTCCCGCACCATGCGGCGCACCAAGCGCACCCACGTACCCTTGAAAAACAGCTGTCCCTTGGAGTATATGTCGGCGCGGGCGCTGATGTACACGCGCTGGGTGTAGTCCTCCAAGTCCTTGAAAAACAGGGGATTTAAGGCGTGTATCCCCTCGAAGATGCATATATCGCCGCGCTTTACCTCCAGCGGCATAAAGGCGGCGTCTCGGCGCCGCCCCGCCGCGAAGTCAAAGCTGGGGATCTGCGCCGTGCCGCCCTCCAGCAGTGTTGTAAGATGGTCGTGAAACAGCGGAATATCCAGGCAGTATGGCGACTCGAAGTCGATGTCGCCGCGCTCGGTGCGGGGGTGCGTGTCGGGATTCACGCTAAGATAATAGTCGTCCATGCTAACGGCGCGGCAGGGATGACCCAATCGCTGAACCTCGTCGCGCAGTTTGCTGGCGGTGGTGGTCTTGCCCGACCCTGACGGTCCCGCCAACAGGACAAGCGGGGCGACCTCTGACCGCGCCGCGATTATCCGCGCCGTATCGGCCACGCGGCGTTCGTAATCCTGCTCGCAGTCTGCGGCAAAGGCTAAGGTCAGATTTGAGCCAATATCCTCAAAATTATATCGCGCTTTAGACACTCTAGCACCATCTTTCGTTATACTCGGCGGGGTATTTGGGGTTAAACCTGCGGTTTGTTCGGCCGTCCGTGATTGTTTTGCAGGCCGCGCCCGCCCCCGCGCCCGCCACGTCGGCCAGCTCCTCCATCATTATCAGGTTGTACAGGCACTCATGCCCGTCCAGCGTCCAGCCAACGTTTTCAAACGCCGCGCTTTTCTGACGATAGAGATAATAGGGTTTGTAGCCGTATTTCGGCAGGGTTTGTTGGCTGTAATCCACCATCGCGGCGGTATCGGTGTTGGCGTTGTCCGTCAAAGCCGCGCCGCGCTTTAGCGACAGCGTATGCACCGTGATATTTTCCGGGCGCAGGCCGATAATCGTATCCAGCGTGGATTTAAAGCCCCGCAAATCGTCGGCGGGCAGTCCCGCGATAACGTCCGTGTTGATAGCCTGAAAGCCCGCGCCCCGCGCCAGCTCAAAGGCCGAGATTGTAGCTTCCGGGCTGTGCCGCCGCCCTATGGCGGCGAGTGCTTCCGGGTTCATGCTTTGGGGATTTACGCTTATGCGCCCCGCGCCGTAGTCCCGCAACAGGCGCATATTATCGGGGGTAAAAGTGTCCGGCCTTCCGGCCTCTACCGTATATTCGCGCAACTTTGAAAGGTCAAATTCGTTGACTTTTTTCAAAACGCGCTCCAGCAAATCGTCGCTTAAAGCCGTTGGCGTGCCGCCGCCGATGTATATCGCCACGGGCGACATGGGCTTCAAGCTATCCAGCTCGCGCTCCAAGGCCGACACATAGGGTTGCATAAGCTTTGCGGCGTTTTTCACGTCATGGCTGATAAACGAGCAATACGCGCAACGCGTGGGGCAGAACGGTATACTGATATACAAGGCCGTATCGCCGGGGCTAAGCGTAGCTTTTGCGGCTTGAGCGGCGTTATACGCGGACTGGCACAATCTAACCCGCTTAGCGCTAACGTCATAGCGTTTTCGCAACACCTCTGGACTTACCAGCCCCAGCATTTTGGCGGGGCGCACCCCAGTCAGCGAACCCCAAGGATAACTCAAGCCCGTGTACAGCTTCGCGGCGCGATAAAAGCTTAACTTAACGCAGTGCCGCAGATTTCGCACGTCCAAATCCGGGGCGCGGGCGGCGGCGCGTACAGACCCGATAGTCGTTTCGCAGGTTCTGCCGCGCAGGACGCTTGTAACCTGCGGCTTGTCGCCGGGGAAATAGGTAAGCAGGCTCTGCTCCGCGTCGTACAGAAAATCGTGGCCTATAAGCGTCACCCGGTGGCCTCGCGCATGTTCACGTTGACGCGCCGCTCGGTATCCAGCGTAGACGCTTCCTCGTGGCCGGGATGTACGCCGTAATCGCCATCAAGCTCGGCCAGACGGCGCAGTGACTTCAGCATCTGCCCGTAATCGCCGCCGGGTAGATCACAGCGGCCGCAGTCCCCCGCGAACAGCGTGTCCCCCGTAAACAGCTCGCGCCGGCAACGAATAACGCTGGAACCCGGCGTGTGGCCGGGGGTATGAATCCAATCCAAGGTCAAACCGCCGACCGTAAAAATCTGCCCGTCCTCCGCAAGCACCTCCGGCGGCGCGATCTTGACGTTGGCGGGTATGCGCGACAGCGTACGGTCATACAAGCTCTGCTCGTCCGCACGGTGGATAACCAGCGGCACGGGATACGCGGCGCGAACCTCCGGCACGGCCTGAATATGGTCAAAATGCCCGTGCGTCAAGAAGATATAACGCGGTGTAAGCCCCGCAAGCTCCGTCAAAATCCGATTAGGATGCGCCCCCGGATCAATAACAACGCACTCCCGCGTAGTATCGTCAATGATAACATAGCAATTAGTCTTCAAAAACCCCACCGGAATAGTCTTAAAAGTCAAAGATAGTCCTCCTTACTGTCCGCAACGCGTTATTTCCACTACGCCCGCCACTTGTTTGAGTTTGCTTGTGACAAATCGCAATTGTTCCAAATCTCGAATCTTTACCGTTATGCGTATCAGGCTGTTCAGTCCGTCCAGCGTTTGGGCGTTAAAGGCCGACATCTGCACTTTCAGTGAGGCCAGCACGGAGAGCAAATCCGCCGCCAGTCCCTCGCGGTCGTCGCAGAAGATTCGCAGTCCCGTTTCAAAAAGCTCTAGCCCCGTTCCCCACTCCGCGGTGACCCACCGGCCGGGGTCTTTGTCAATAATCCCGTGCGCGGCGTTTTTGCAGGACGTGTTGTGAACCGACACCGTGCGGACTTTGGTAACAAAGCCGATAATCGGGTCGCCCGGCACGGGCAGACAGCAACGGGCGCATTTCGCGTCAAAGCCCGCCGAACCCTCGACAATCAGCCCATTGATGTTGGACTTTAGCGGCGCGGGGCGTTTCAACTGCTCCAAGGCCTGTTCGGCGGTAACCTTTTCGGTTTGTAGCTTGTTCAGTCGTACCAGCTCGTCGCGTATGCGGTTAACGGCGCGTTGCGCCGACAGCCCCCCGTAGCCTATCGCGCCGCAAAGGTCGTCCAGACTTGCGAAGCTTAACTTGCGCAATATAAAGCGTTCCAAATCGTCGCCCGCCAGCAGCTCCGCCGGGATTGCGGCGCGGCGCAGTTCGTCGTCCAGCATGGCGCGTCCCTCGCGCACGTTTTCATCGCGCCGCTCGCGCTTGAACCACTGCTTGATTTTATTGCGCGCCTCGGCGGTACGGGCGATTCGCACCCAGTCGCGCTTGGGACCCGTGGAGTTTTGGCTTAAAATCTCGACAATATCGCCGTTGTTAAGCGTACGGTCAATGGTTGCAATCTGACTGTTTACCTTTGCGCCCGTCATGCGGTTGCCCACGGCGGAATGTATGGCGTAGGCGAAGTCGATGGGGTTCGCGCCCACGGGCAGGCTGATTACATCGCCCTTGGGGGTAAACACAAACACCTGATCCGAGAACAGGTTGGCGCGGAACGTCGTTATAAACTCGTCCGCGTCCGCGTCCTGCTGTGTCTCTAACAGCATGCGCACCCATTTAAGGCTTTCGTCCGTGTCCGCGCCGACTGTCGCGCCCTGCTTGTACTTCCAATGGGCGGCGATACCGTACTCGGCGGTGTGGTGCATGTCAAGGGTTCGTATCTGCACCTCGAAGGGCATGCCCTCGCGCCCGATAACCGTTGTGTGCAGGCTTTGATAGCCGTTTGGCTTTGGGGTAGAGATATAGTCCTTAAATCTGCCGGGCATGGGCGCGAACAGCTCGTGAACCATCCCCAATACATTATAACAGTCTTCGGTCGTATCCACAAGCACCCTGACCGCATATAAATCATAAATTTCAAATAAAACCTTGCGGGTAGGCGCGGCGTACATCTTGCGGTAGATACTATAGGTCTGCTTCAAACGGCTGGAGATGTCAAACTTTATCCCCTCCGTTTTCAACTTTTCGGACAGCTTGTCGCAGATTTTGCCCAAAAAGTCGCCCTTTTCCTTGCGCATGGCCTGTAGTTGAATCTCGATATCGTGATAGGCCTCCGGCTCTAAGCGGCGAAAAGACAGCTCTTCAAGCTCCATTTTCACGCGCCCGATTCCAAGCCGATAGGCCAGCGGCGCGTAAATCTGCATGGTCTCTAACGATTTTTCGCGGCGTTTGGCCTCGGTATGATACTCTATGGTGCGCATGTTATGCAAGCGGTCGGCGATTTTTATAATCAGCACGCGAATGTCCTTGGCCATGGCCATAAGCATTTTGCGCAGATTCTCCATCTGCCGCTCTTCCTTGGTGGCGTACGGCATACGCGTAAGCTTCGACACGCCGTCCACAAGCTCCGCGATTGTCCGCCCAAAACGCTTAACAATGTCGTCAAAGCTATACTGTGTGTCTTCAATCACGTCGTGCAACAGCCCCGCTATAATCGTGTCCATGTCCATGGCCAGGTCGGCCAGGATAATCGCGGTCTCAAGCGGGTGCGTGATATACGGACTGCCGTCCTTGCGCAGTACCCCCTCGTGGGATTTGAACGCGAACAGGAACGCGTCGTCAAGCCGCGCCCGGTCAAACGCATGATTGTAGCCCGCGATGGCCTTGCATAGGTCCTCGTACCGTTTATTTAAGCTATCGTCGTCTGTCAGTCGTGCCATCGAAAATCCCTCAATCCTATCTGAACGCTTGTCTTGCCGCGAAAGTTGTTGACCCCCAGCGTTACCGCCATGTCTATTGGGCGGGCTACCTCAAAATCCTCGGCGCGGTACCCGAACGCCACTATCGTAAGCGGCATATCCTCCGCGCTGACCGCCAGCCGGCAATGCTTGCCGCCGCCCATCGGTGTTATCCCCGTAACGCGGGCGTTTTCAACCATCAGCACGGGTTCGGGGTTGCCCGCGCCGTAGGGACCCAATCTCGCCAGCTCGTACGCCGAGGCCAGTGTCAGCTCGTTCCACCGGGCGATTGTGTCTATATCCAGCTCGCGCCCCGCCTCGGCGCTCTCGCCGATTACCTCGTTCACCCGCGCCCGGAATTCGTCCACGCGGCTGTAATCCAGCGAAAAGCCCGCCGCCCGGTCGTGGCCGCCGAAGTTTATAAGGCAGTCCGCGCAACCCGCCAGCACCGCACTCAACGGTCTGCCGCCGGGCAGTCCGCGCGCCGAACCCTTGCCCTGCTCCCCGTCCCGCGCTATCAAAAACACGGGCTTGCGGTATTTGTCCGCAAGGCGCGATGCGACAATCCCGATAACGCCTTGGTGCCAGTTTGTATCGGCCAGCACGATTGCGTGCGCCTCCGCATCCTTTATTTTGCGGCAGGCCTGATTAAAAATCTCAAGCTCGACCGTGCGGCGTTGGTTGTTCAAGTCTATCAGTGTCTGCGCTATGGCGTTACACTCCACCGGATCTTGTCCGAGCAACAGCCGCCCCGCCGTTCTGGCGTGCGCCATGCGCCCCGCCGCGTTGATAATCGGTGCGATGGTGTACCCCACCAGCTGTTCGTCCAAGGCGCGGTCGGAAGCCCCCGCCGCCGTAAGCAACGCCTTGATTCCGGGGCGTTTGTCCATGTGCTTCAAACCCGCCGCCGCGATAGCGCGGTTTTCGCCGGTAAGCGGCACGGAATCCGCTATCGTGCCGATAGCCGCCAAGTCTCCGTAGCGGGCGAAGATTTGCTCCGCGCCGTCCGGCAGGTCGAACAGGCTCTCTACGGCGCAGACCAGCTTAAACGCAACGCCCGCGCCCGCAAGCTCGGTGTACGGATACACGCTGTCCGCCCGGTGAGGGTTTACCACCGCCGCCGCGTCGGGCAGTGTATCACGGCACGCGTGATGGTCGGTTATAACCAAATCCACGTCCTGTGTTTTAAGATACTCGGCGGCATCGAAGGCCGTTGACCCCACGTCCACCGTTATAATCAGCGACACGCCGTGGTCGCGTATAAGCTTCTCCAAGCTGCTTACATGCACCCCGTAGCCCTGAGCGCGATTGGGGATATAGCACAAACAGTCCGCGTCGCGCTGCCGCAGATATTCGCACACCAAACTGCACGCTGTAACGCCGTCCGCGTCAAAATCGCCGTAAATCGCGATTTTTTCGCGCTTTTCCAAGGCGCGGAACACGCGGTTCGCGGCCGCGCTCATGTCGGGAAGTAAAAACGGGTCGTAAAGCTCGTGGCGTATTAGGTCTTCGGACTTCAGGCCGCGCGCAGCCATCACGCGGGTAATAAGCCCGCCGTCTTGGCCGGGTTTAACGTTCCAAATGTCGTACCGCGTAAGGCTCACCCGCTTTCCCCATAGTAATTTTATCAGTATAGCACTTTTTTACGGGATTGTAAATAGTTTTTTATTTTATATTGACAAGAGTTATGGCCATAAGTTATAATTGAAACACGTACACACTTTTATATTAGAGGGAGGAACCAAAAGATGAAAAAGGCAATTTCCCTGCTCTGCGCGGCACTACTAGCCGTTACGCTGTTGGCCGCTTGCGGCGGCGGCGACGCGACCACAACCCCGCCGCCCGCACCCGCGACAACCCCTGCGGCAGCAGTCACCGACCCGCCC
>BNZR01000011.1 GCA_026001245.1 Clostridia bacterium | reverse complement strand
TGAGATAAATGGCTGATTTCTATATCAAAAAAATCATTGTCAGCGGCGGCGGAAACGAACCATCCACGCTTGACTTTACCGATGGGCTGAACATCGTCTGCGGTCCCTCCAACACGGGGAAAAGCTATGTCATCGAATGTCTCGACTTCTTGTTTGGCAGTAAAAAAATCCGACTTGCCCAGAATGCTGGGTACGATACGGTAAAGGCAGTAGTGCAAATAAAAGACGGTGGAACGGTTTCTTTTGAGCGCAAAGTAGACGCCAAGAAAATCTCGGTCGTCAGCATGGTAAAGGATATTGAATCCGGCACATACAGCATTGACGGTACAAAAAACAACATCAGCGATGTCTGGCTTGCCTTGGTAGGCATACCGGAAACGCCAAGCATCATAAAAAACAGCCGCTTTGAAAAACAGCGACTGGGCTTGCGGAGCTTTCTCCACGCCATATTGATTAACGAATCCAATGTATTCCAAACAGAACCGATACTGGTTTCGCGGCACGATACGCAGAAAACGGCATCCCTCTCCGCCTTGCTGTATCTGATGACCGGGTTGAATTACGAGGAGACAGATCCGAAGGAAGAAAAGAAAATCAAGGAAGCCAAGAAAAAAGCGGTTATCGCTTACATCAATAAACGGCTGGAAACAATGGCGCAGCGGGTTGGCGAACTGGACGAACTCACGGTGACGGACACGCAAAGCCTACAGGCAAAGGTAGAGGAACTCATCGATGAGATTGCCGTTACCGAGCGGCAGATTGCGGATGCCATTGAACGTAGCCGCTCACTTATGCGAGAAATTTACGACTTCAACGAGCAGCTGGCCGAGTGCAACACGCTGCACAACCGTATTCTTGCGCTCCGCACCCAATACAATGCAGACATCAAACGGCTCACCTTCATTGTGGAAGGCGAGGTTCACAAGGGTGATTTGCCCGCAAACGCAAAATGTCCGTTCTGCGACGGCGAAATCACCGAGCATCACGAGCATTCCTATGTGGAGGCTTCCCGCGCGGAGGCTGAACGAATCCAGCTCCAACTGAAGGATTTATCCGAAGCCGAAAGCGACCTTGTGTCTGAGCGGGCGGTTTTGGCGGAGGAGATTGACAAACGCACGGCTGAGCGTTCCGGCGTAGAGGCCTTGGTGGGCGGTGAACTCAAGCCGAGAGTGGCACTACTCAAGCAGATGCTGGCGGACTATCGCAGGGCTATCGAAGTTCATAATGAAGTGGCCGTCATCCACCAGTTTGAAATCAGTATGCAAAGCGAGCTTTTTGCTGTGGAAAATGAGGAGGAATCGTCACAATCGCAGTTTGACATCAAGAGCCATTTTGACGATAAGATGCGGGCAGCGATAGATGAAATCCTTGCCCGGCTGCTGAAAGCGTGTAAATACGAGGGGTTCAGTTCGGTATATTTCAGCCAGAAGGAATTTGACATCGTAGTCAACGGCAACTTGAAGGATTCTTTCGGTAAAGGATATCGGGCGTTTCTCAACACGGTGCTGGCCATTGCGATGATGGAATACCTCGGTGAACACGGCAAGTTTTCGCCAAGGCTGCTGATTGTGGATTCGCCGATTCTTTCCTTGAAAGAAAAAGTCAGCGATGAAGCGTCAGACAGCATGAAAGCCGCTTTGTTCCAGTATCTGATTGACCATCAGGAACATGGGCAAATTATCATTGTGGAGAACGATATTCCCCGTTTGGGTTATGAAACGGCGAATGTGATTCGGTTCACCAAGGATGCCGGGCAGGGACGGTACGGATTTTTGAATGGAGTGCGATAATGGATGAGTGGTTGGATTTGGTATAATGAACCCAAGGGGACAAGCGAAAAGGAGGCGTCCAAATGATAATCAGTTATAACAAGCTCTGGCATTTGATGCTGGACAAGAAGATGAGCAAGCGCGAATTGCGGGATAGAACAGGGATCAGCACCGCTTCTATCGCCAAGCTCGGCAAGGGTGAAAATGTCACGACCGATGTGCTGGTCAGAATTTGCAAGGCGATGGATTGTGACATCACCGAAATCATGGAACTGTCGCGCGAGGACGAGACAGACGAGAAGGAGGAAAAATAAGATGCTGCAGTTAAGCGAATTGGACGGATACCGTGAAGGCAATCGCCTTGAAGCAAAAAAAGCGTTGGGCGGGCTTCCGAAAAGCCTGTGGGACACGTATTCTTCCTTTGCGAACAGCAACGGTGGCGTCATTCTGCTGGGTGTGGAGGAGTTGGAAGACAAATCCCTTCGTGCAGTGGACTTGCCCGATGCGGATAAATTGGTGATCGATTTTTGGAATGGCATCAACAACCGCCAGGTCGTCAATGTCAATATCCTCACAAACAAGGATGTCCGCATTGAAACGGTGGATGGCAAGAGTATCGTTGTCATAGAAGTTCCGCGCGCTAACCGCACGGACAAGCCCGTCTATATCGGCTCCGATCCATTTGTCGGTTCTTTCCGCAGAAATGGCGAGGGTGACTACCATTGCACCAGGGATGAGGTTCGCAATATGATGCGCGATCAATCAAACATTCCGCAGGATTCACGGGTTTTGGAACAGCTTGATTTGAACGCTTTCGATTATGAAAGTGTCCGGCGTTATCGCACCCGCTTGCAGAATATTCGCCCGGTTCATGTTTGGGAGAAACTTGAGCCGATGGAATTTTTGCAAAAGCTGGGATGCATCGGACGCACCGAGGACGGGGCGCTTCATCCAACCGCTGCCGGGGTGCTGATGTTCGGATTTGAATATGAAATCGTCAAGGAGTATCCCGCCTATTTTCTGGACTATCAGGAGCATGACGATGAGACGACACGCTGGACAGATCGCATTGTTTCCAATCTCGGCGATTGGAGCGGAAATCTTTTTGATTTCTACTTTCGCGTTTGCAGCCGAATCACACAGGAAGTAAAAACGCCCTTCAAACTGGAAGGGATGACGCGCATAGACGACACGCCTGTTCACAAGGCACTCCGCGAGGCGCTTGCCAATTCGTTGATTCACGCCAATTATTATGATACACAGGGCTTGGTGATCCATCGGCGGCCGCAAAGCATTACCATCGCCAACCCCGGCGGGCTTCGTATCAGCATTGCCGACGCTTTGGGCGGCGGGATGTCCGACCCGCGAAATTTCACACTGTTCAAGCTGTTTAATATGCTCAGCATCGGCGAACGCGCCGGCAGCGGCATTCCCAACATCTATCATGTGTGGAAGGCGCAAGGTTGGCAGGAACCGACGCTGGAAGAAAAATTCAATCCCGACAGAACCGTTTTATCGCTTGTTTTATCGCAATCGGCAAGCAAAAAAGTTGCGATAAAAAGTAGCGATAAAGAAAAACTTGCGATAAGCGACAAGCAAAAACAGCAAATCGTAGAGTATTTGACCAGGCATGAGGTCTGTAAAGCCGCAGAATTAGCCGATTTATTCGGTGTCACCGGCGCGCGTGTCAGGGTGCTGTTATCGCAACTTGTCGAGGACGGTATTGTTTTATCCGAGGGTGGCAACCGAAACCGCACCTATCGGCTGAATCCGCAGGCGTAAGGAAAGGAAAATACTGTTATGAACTTTTTACCCAGCCAGCCGACACTCAAAATCAGCCCGAAGAATTTCACCTTTAACGCAGCTTGTATGAAGCTGTTGCCGGATGCGGAGTATGTACAATTTTGGCACAACTTCAGTAACGGCATCCTTTTCGTGAAAGAATGCAGCGGAAACGAGGGTGACTTGACACCTTGGCGCCGGAATTGCACCAGCCACGAAGTGCGCGCCAAAAAGGTGAAATGGATCAAGTTTTACGACTTGATTTGTGAAAAGATGAACTGGTCACATGGTGGCACATACTCCATTCCGGCAAGAATGGACACATACAATGACGAGCCGGTTATCATTTTCGAACTCACCAAAAGTAAATCGGCGGACGATGAATGGATGGCGCAGGAATTTCAGCGGCTTGCGGAAAGCGAATTGATTCCCGATGAAAGCGGTCTGACAATACGACCAGCCACGACTGAGGATTTAGCCATCCTTACCCAGCACGACCATCATATTGCCGCTGATGTGCTGGCGCAAAAGATTGAACGCGGCGAGGTCTATGTCGCTTATGACGGCGAGGAATTTGTGGGATGGCTGCGGTGGAGCTTGTTTTGGGATAACACGCCGTTCATGAATATGTTGTTCCTCCTGCCAGAGCATCGCGGCGAGGGTTACGGTAAGCAACTCACTGAATATTGGGAGAACGAGATGCGGGCGAAGGGTTATAAAACGCTGATGACTTCCACCCAACAAAACGAGTCGGCGCAGCATTTTTACACCCGCTTGGGTTACCGCTCTGTCGGCGGGTTCGTGCAACCGGATGGCGAGTATGAGATTATTTTTGTGAAGGAAGCAGGTGATCAATGATGGCAGATAAGCGCACATATTTGTTGGCGGTCTTTGATGAGGACACACAGCAACGCATGGCGGGGTATTACGAAATTCTGACTGCAAAAGGATTGGTCGGTCAGCAAACCAAGGATATTCCCTATCATTTCACGCTCGGTGATGTTGAAACTGAGCGCGAAGCTGACATCGTTGAAAAAACGGAGGAAATTTGTGCCAACTCTACACCGATTGAATTTCGCATGGATCACATAGGGCTGTTCGGCTCAAATGTACTTTTTTTGGAGCCGAACATGAACTTTGAACTGCTGGAACTGCAAAGCAAATTGTTTCCTGGCTGTGGTCACGGTTATACGCCGTGGACGGCACACGGAACGATTCTTTTGGATGAGCCGGATAATATATTGAAAGCTGTGCCGCTTCTGGCGCAGAGCTTTCGAGCGTTTGCCTCTCGCATAGAATCGGTGTCGATTTATGAATTTTTCCCGACACGGTATATAGGGCAAATCAGATTGGGGGCGAAGATATGAGCATTAAAATTCGCACTATGACCGTTTCCGACTATGACAGCGTGTATCGCCTTTGGACGAACACGCCGGGTATGGGGCTGAACAATCTTGACGATTCAAGGGACGGCATCGCCAGATACTTAAAGCGCAACCCTACCACCTGTTTTGTTGCTGAAAATGACAATGCGGAAATCATCGGCATTATCCTCTGCGGACATGATGGGCGGCGGGGCTATATCCACCATACCGCCGTGAAGGTGTCAGAACGTAAAAAAGGAATCGGCGCTGCGCTTGTAAACGCCGCCGTAGCTGCCTTGCAAAACGAGGACATCACCAAAGCCGCGCTTGTGGTTTTCGCCAGCAATGAGCTTGGTAATGGCTTTTGGGAACGGCTCGGATTTATCACACGAGAGGACTTGAATTACAGGAATAAGACGCTGGATGAAAACCTCATCCGCATGGATACATAGGAGGGCGAAATGGCAGATTTCAGAAAAATATTCGATAGTATTCCCGATGAGTTCGACAAGTGGCGTCCTCGCTATTGTGAGGAGTTGTTCGCCGACCTAATTGACTACGCTAATCTCGCTCCCGGAAAGACCGCTCTTGAAGTTGGTCCCGGAACGGGGCAAGCAACCGAACCTATCTTGAAGACGGGGTGTTCCTACCTTGCGGTTGAGCTTGGCGAAAACTTTACAGCTGTTCTCAAGGATAAATATAGCGGCTATGATAATTTTCATATCGCGAACGCCGATTTTGAGACCTATGATTTTGGCGCAGAGCGGTTTGATTTGATTTATTCAGCTGCCGCTTTTCAATGGATACCGGAAGAAATCGGGTACCCCAAAGCATATGACCTTTTGAAAAGCGGTGGTGCTTTTGCGATGTTCATGATGCGCCCCGACACCCGTCCAGGCGGCGGGTATACGGACGAGCCTTTGTTTTCACAGATTCAAGAGGTATATTCCGCATATTTTCATCCTGCAACACCATACACTTGCCATTTGGATTATGAAGCCCGTGAAAAATACGGGTTCATCGACTTGGATTGCCGTTTTTATCACAAAACGAGAACATATACAGCCGATGAATATGTTGCTCTCATCGGCACTCATTCTGACCATTTATCGCTGGAAGAACCAGACAAATCTATGTTTTTCAACGGCATTAGAGAAGTGATTTTGAATGCGGGGAACAGCATAACCCTATATGATAAAATCACGATGTATTTAGGGAGGAAACCGCAATGTTAATTCGCTGGACAACAGAGGCAGACCTACCCGCGTGGTATGCGCTGGCTACTGAGCTTTCTCCAATATTCCGGCATCCTGATAATATGGGAAAAGATCAGGAGTTTATACACGATACTCAAAAATGGATAAGCGAATATGAAGCTCTGACCGCCGTGGACTATATGAGCGGCGCAAACATGGGCTTCATTGGATTTTCCCGCAACAAAAACAGCATTGAATGGTTGGGTGTGTCTGCTAAATATGATAAGCGTGGCGTTGGCAGCAGTTTGCTGCAAACAGCTCTGCGCCAGCTTAATCACAAAAATCCCATCACCGTTGTGACCCATCCTGATGGTTATGAGCCGGGCATTCCGGCCAAGAATTTATACCGCAAGTTTGGTTTTATGGAAACAGAAAAAAGCATCATCGGGAAGAAAGGTCTCACATTTTGCCGTATGACAGCGGATTTATCAGCCGAAAAGCGCGGAAAGAGTTTTCATTATGACTTCCCTCGCTATGTGCGGCAATCGCAAAAGGAGCTTTGCCCAGTCTGCAAAAACGACCCAATGCCGGATGACCAGACAGACATTGCCATAAATGATTGCGTTTGGATTTGCGGCGAGTATCCCGGTCAAGGGCGGCTGTTCGGCAAGATGTATGTTATGCCACGTGAGCATTTCGTCAACTTTGAGGATATGCCGCCTGAAGATATGACCGCATTTATGAGCGAAGTCCAGCGGGTGGGTGCGGCTTTGCGCAAGGTGACGGGCGCAGTGAAAATCAACTACGAGATGCACAGCAATTCCGGGGCGCATTTGCATATTCATCTTTGTCCGCGCTATTTGGACGATGATTTTCCAAGTATGTCGATGGATTTACATATTACATCTGATCCACCACCGTATGAGAGCTATGAGGAATATCTGTGGTTCGTGGAGCGAATGCGGGAGGAATTGTCATGATTCATCCACTACTCACCGAAGCAAACAACCTGTTACGCGATGGCGGCTTAGAATACGCCTTTTGCGGTGGCTATGCGATAGAGCTGTTTCTGAATAAGACTGTCCGCAACCACGGCGACATTGATGTGTCGGTCTTTTGGCAAGACAGGGATAGAATTATCCTGTATATGCAATCGCTGGGCTGGCAGGTTTTTGAGATGTGTGGTGGCGGTATGGCGCACCGAATTACAAATGTCGCCGACCAGAGAAAAATAAAGCGCAACATTTTCTGTTTCAAAGACAATTGTGAACTCGTCGCGCTTTCACCAGCGGAAGAGTCGGATATGTTTCGATTGGATTTTGACCACAGCGGACAAAGCAAGCTAAACTTCATTGAGTTTTTGTTCAATGATAAAAACGACGAGAATTTCTTATATGCACGGAATCCCGCAGTTGCGTTGCCGATGAACAAGGCAATAATGCAGTATGGTGAGTTGCCCTATCTTGCGCCGGAATTGATTTTGCTCTACAAATCTACCGACACCGAGCGAGAGGGGTATCAACAGGATTTTGATGTGACTTTTCCTGAAATGAACGATGAACAGCGGTATTGGCTGTTGTCTGCTTTGAAAGAAATGTACCCGGACGGGCATAAGTGGATACCGCAGGACGTAGCTTTTTGGTCAGCCATTGATACGCTTATCCTGCAATCCGAGATTGTCATTGACCGTCCTAAAGGCACAAAGCACCCACATTATGATTTTATTTATCCGCTGGACTACGGCTACTTGAAGGACACTACCTCGATGGACGGTGGCGGGATTGATGTGTGGTGCGGCAGTCTTTTGGATGCAAAGTGTGATGCGGTGATTTGTACGGTGGACTTGCTGAAAAGAGACTCTGAAATCAAGCTGCTAATTGGCTGTACGAAAGACGAAAAAGCCGTAGTTGCACACTTCCACAATGATTCGGAGTATATGAAAGGCGTTATGATTCGGAGGGACAGGCTATGACAACTCCCAAAATGATACTGTTTGACTATGGTCATACCTTGCTGTATGAGCCGGAGCAAAGCATCCTGCGCGGAACAGAAGCCATCATGCAGTATGCTTTAAAAAATCCGCGCAACCTTTCGCCGAAGCATGTCAATGATTTTGCGGCAGAATTGCACAGCAAGACACATTTCCTCGGTCGTGCGATGGAGATGGAAGTGCCAAACCTCTGCTTCCAACGATTACTCTACGAGTATTTAGGGATTGAGTTTTCAATATCACTTGAAGAACAGGAGCAAATCTTTTTCGATTCTTGCAGTTGCGGAGCGAAAATGCCGTATGTTGAAAAAACACTCGTCTATTTGAAGGCACAAGGAATCCGTATGGGCGTAATCAGCAATTTTAGTATTTCTGAAACTGCTTTGAAACGGCGCATAAAGGAGTTGTTGCCACAGTCTGATTTTGAATTTATCATAGCATCAAGTGCATATGGCATTCGCAAACCATCGCCTGTTTTGTTTGAATTGGCACTGAACAAAGCTGACTTGTTGCCATCCGATGTGTGGTATTGCGGTGATTCCGCAAAAGCGGATGTTGATGCTGCCGCCGCAGTGGGGATATTTCCTGTGTGGTACACAGGCGAGGCGGTGGAAACATCGCCGTGGACAGCAAATGAAGGAGAACCGACCTGTGAGCATCTACATATCTACGACTGGCGGGAATTAATTGAGATATTGGAGGGAGTGAGATGACACACAAAGGCACAGTAACACTCGAAACCGAGCGGCTGATTCTGCAACCACTTCGTGAAACGGATTTTGAATCTGTTCACGCATATATGAGCGATGAGCAAATCAAAAAATATATGTATTACGAGCCGAATACGCCAGAGGATACAAATAAGCTAATCTCCGATTCAGTCACAAATGATAACATTTTTGAATTTGGCTTGACAAGAAAAGATTCAGGAACGCTAATCGGTAACATAGGACTTTATATCGGCGGGAAAGAGGCCGTTGGTAATGGCGAGGTTGAGATTGGATGGCTGATTAGCGGAGAAAATCAAGGCAATGGTTATGCTACAGAAGCGGCAAAAGCCGTCATGAAATTTGCATTTGAACAACTCCGACTCCGCAGAATAATTGCCCACTGCGACAGTGAAAATGTTGCCTCGTGGCACATCATGGAAAAACTCGGTATGAGGCGTGAAGCGCATTACAGAAAATCACGGAAATCCAACAGGGTACTTGGGCATACTTGGCGCGATGCATTTGGTTACGCCATCCTCGCTGAGGATTATTTTAAGCAAGAGGACGTGAGTCTATGAAACTGTATTTCACCCGGCACGGCGAAACTGAATGGAATGCCGCAAACAAGGTTTGCGGAGTCAGTGATGTTGCCCTTACGGAAAAAGGGTTGGCACAAGCGAAGGTGTTGGCTTGCATAGCGTTAGAAAAGGATATTGACATCATCATCACATCGCCCCTGCAACGTGCGTTGACAACAGCAAACATTGTGGCGGAGAAAATGAACAAGCTTGTTATAATTGATAGGCGGCTGACCGAATGGGATTATGGTAAATTTGAGGGTCTTGACCGTTCCAGCGATGTCTATCAGCAGTTTCAAAAAGGCAAGCAAGCATTTGGCGTTCGGCTTGGGAAAACTGGCGAATCGTTGTTACAGTTAGCGCACCGTGTTTATGCAGCACTTGATGAAATCATCGCAAGCTATCCTAAACAAAACGTGATGATTGCCAGTCATGGAGGGGTTTGCCGTGTGATAGAAACTTATTTCAGCGACATGACAAGAGAAGAATTTGACAGCTATTTTTTGAAAAACTGCGAGTTGAAATGCCATGAGGTTTATGGTGGCATGGACAAGCAGACAGTCATTAGGCACATTGACAATGGTGCAAACTTCTATTTGCGACTGCTCGGCGATGCGAAGCATATGGATTTCACCGATAATGGAGTTTACAGCGTGATTCGCCCAAAGTCTGGCGAACACGGTGTATGTTTTGTGTTTGATGTTCGGTTAGAACAGCTTTCGGAAGATGTGGCGAAAGAGAAAATTGCTGAAATTAAGACGTTACATATGCCTGTTTGGTGGAGTATGTGTTCCTCTGAAAGAGTCTTGGATTTATTGCAAGGTGAACCCGTGCCAAAATCGCAGCCTGAACCAAATGACGGAGAGGCATACATGGCAATCCTGCCATTTGAACAGCCTAACTACGCCGCGTCCGATGTTAAAATAAAGCGTGTTCACAGTATAGAAGATTTTGGCCTGTGGGCAGATATGACCAATCAGATTTTGCATGGCGGTTTTCCCGACATCCACTGCGAAAACCATTTTCATCTGTGCGAAAAAGGATTGCTCATCCCCTATATTGGCTATGAAGGAAAAACACCCGTAACTGTCGCCGCAATCATAGATAACAATGGGGGTTCATCCCTTGAATTTGTCGGAACACTCGAAGAATATCGGCATCATGGATTTGCCAAAGCCGTGTGCGCCTGTGCGATAGATAAAGCATTTACGAATGGGTCGAAAATTATCACTGCGAGAGCGTTCCCTGAGGCAAAGCGAATGTATGAATCATTGGGATTCAAGTATTATTGAGAAAGCATGATTAGGATGTACCGTGCCTGACGAAGAAATTATCAGTATGATTGACCACGCCTATGCGGTGGTGGTCGGCAAACTGCCGAAATATGTGCAAAAAGAATTGGAGGGATAACACATGGCTTGTAATTTTTCTACCCAAGAAACATTGAACACTTTGAAGGCAATCTTCGAGCGGCACAAGGATGAGCGAATATGCGTTATTGGCACAACTTGTGCCGGTAAAACTACCCTTGTGAACCTCTTAGCAGACTACCATTGCGTTGATATGGATGCCGTACTCTGGCCTAATCTGCCGGAACACGAAACAGCACACCTAAATGAGCTGCTTCAAAAGCCTTGGTGTAAGGAATTGGGTGATGAAGTAGACCGCCTTACCTACAAATATTTGAAAGCCGAACCCGGATGCCCGTTATTTTCGTCGGTGATTGTCGATTGTGAAGCGGTCGTATATCTTGATATAACTGATGATTTGCTTTTAGCGCACTGCAAAAAAAGAAATGTTGCTTTTGAAGATGCCCAAAAGATGAAAGTAGCTATAGAGGGCGACTGGAACAATCATAAGGCAAAAAATGATAAGACATTTTATTGCATACTGATTTTGGAATAAAACCATGAGGAGGAATATGATGATTAACAACCTCACCATCGGTGATCTTTCCATTGATGCCGGCAACCCTGAAAAGTTGCGAGGGTTTTACGCTGCTCTCACAGGTTGGGAGCGGCGCACCCTCTACAATTGCCCAGCACTCATTGCCGACAATGGTTTAGTGATTCTGTTCATGGGCTGTGACTTCGATTACATCCCGCCCGTCTGGCCAGAAGAACCCGGCGAACAGCAAAAGCAAATGCACTTCAATTTTCAAGTGGACGATTTGCCCACTGCTGTGAAAGAAGCCCTCATACTTGGGGCGACAAAACCCGAAAGTCAATACGGCGGCGAACATTTCGTCACGCTGCTTGACCCGGAAGGGCATCCGTTTTGCTTGTGCAGAAAGTGAGGAATGACGATGACAAAAGAAACAACTATTTACAGCAGTAAATGGGTGAAACAGATTGTTGACCTCCAGCTTGAGGACGGCTCATGGGGGCATTTCCACACATTGAGCCAACCGACCAAAGAACGGCCGATGACAACAGAACAGGCACTTAGGCGGCTTCGTATTTTGGGGCTGACGAAAGACGATGAGCCGATAGTCCGTGCGCTGGCTTACATGGAACACAACTTGAACCAACCGCACCCCACCGTTTTCCATGAAAAGAAACACGATTCAAAAACATATGGTGATTTAATGCTTGCAACATGGATACGCTTATTTGACCGCGATAACAATGCTGCGCTGGTCGTCGCAAACAAGTGGGCAAGCATCATCACTCGTGCCTTTCAGAGCGGTGCATATTCAGGGGCGAGTTATGTTGCGGCATACGAAAGCGAATTTGTAAAGCTGAATCCAAAGGCGGGGTGCATGGCTGATTTCGTCGTGTTTTATCAATTGGCTCTGTTGCCCGGATTGTTAAGCAGTGAGGTTGAATCACTAATGTTGGACTATGTGCTGGCACATCAAAGAGGCATTTACTATATTTATGAAAGTGCCTTGGATACCCTGCCGGAGCAATTCTCTTCCCGCAAAGCGAGTAGATATTTATCTGCAATTGAGTTATTATCGGAATATTCGCTTGCTCCTGAAAAGCTCGGATTTGTAGCCGCATGGCTGAAAAATCAACAAGACCAAAACGGACAATGGGATATGGGTTCCGCCGTTAAGGACGGCATTTACTTCCCGCTGTCGGATTCGTGGCGAAAGGTTGATGATAGAAAACGTGATTGCACGATTCGAGTGATGAAGTTGTTGCAAAAATTATAATATGACACACTGTTGTCAACTTTATATGCTATAATAGTCTTATAAATCCCACCGCAAAGGAGGTGCCGCGATTGCACTACGCTGACTATAAAACAATCCTCTCCCCGCAAAACGGGATGAATCTTTATCGCGGCTGCACCCACGGCTGTATTTATTGCGATGCCCGCTCCATCTGCTATCAAATGAAGCACGATTTTGAGGACATCGAGGTCAAGCGGGACGCGGTGCGGATTTTGGAGGAGCAGCTTCGCCGCAAACGCAAACCTTGCATGATTGGCACGGGTGCCATGTGCGATCCGTATATTCCACTTGAGAACGAACTACAAATCACGCGGCAATGTCTGGAGCTCATTGAAAAATACGGCTTCGGGCTGGCGATACAGACGAAATCCGCGAGGATTCTGCGGGATTTGGATTTACTCAAAGCCATCAACGCCAACGCAAAATGCGTGGTGCAGATGACCTTGACCACCTTTGATGAAAACCTGTGCCGCATTGTTGAGCCGAACGTTTCGACCACGGCGGAGCGTTTCGCCGCGCTGGAAACGCTGCGGGACGCGGGCATCCCTACCGTGGTGTGGCCGTCGCCCATTCTGCCGTTTATCAACGACACAGAGGAAAATTTGCGCGGGATATTAGATTATTGCGTTCGCTCCAAATTGCGCGGTGTTATCTGTTTCGGCTTTGGGGTGACTTTGCGCGAAGGCGACCGCGAGTATTTTTATAAAAAATTGGACGAGCATTTCCCCGACATGAAGCAGAAATATATCCGCACTTTCGGCAACAGTTACGAATGCAACAGCCCAAACAATGCGCAGCTGTGGGCAACTTATGAGGATGTGTGCCGCAAGCAAGGGATTCCATACAGACCCGATGAGGTGTTCGCCTATCTGCACAAATTTGAAGAAAAAGAGCGGCAGTTGTCGCTGTTTGAGGAGGAATCACAATGACCGCATATGAACTTATGATAAAAACTAACCGCTACCTTATCCAAGGCGGCAATTTGTCCGAACCGCAAAAAGCCAATATTGTGAATCAATTTCTTGCCGCCCGAAGCGATGAGCGCACAAAACAGAGCTTTTATAAAGGCGTAAAATATCCGAACAATGTTGACAAGAACGGCGACGGTCATATGTACCCCATATATTTTATCCCGCCGTATAACGATAATAAGAAATACCAAACTGTTATCCCAATGTCGCCGAAAACGCACATCTTATCAGCTAATTCATATGAGCTTGAAATAATTCGCTTGCTTCATCTATTTGCGCCAAATGACCAGGCCATTAAAGATATGGTCGCGGGGTCTCTTGCGCGTTTGAAAACCACTTGTTACGGCTATCACGATTGCGCGATTGGAGAGTGCTTCCATTCTGCATTGATTGTATTGCGTTTTCTCGCTACCGTTGCCCCCAATGAAACCGAATGGATTACGCAGCTTCTCGAATTTTTCAATAAACACATGGATGAAAAACTTGCGTTAAGGGGCAAAGGCGTTCATGGCAATGTGCTTTGGTATTATTGGCTGTGCCTGTCCGAGTTGCCTCTTGAGCTTGCCGAATCGGAGATTTTGCGATATAAGGATAGAATTATCGGTCAAATAAGTCGAAGCTGTGTGATGAATAGCGAGAGCGACAAAATCAATCATCCGGTTATGATTTGCTCCCTGCGAAATTGCCTGTGCCGCTTCCCCGAATATGCGCATATTAAGGACGTTCAGCCATATGTGAGCGAAAAAGACGGACGGCTGCACTTTGATATGAACGAGGTGTAACCCATGCAACAATCCCGCCTGTTTGAAATCATCTACCTACTGCTGAACAAGGAAACCGTCACGGCAAAGGAACTGGCGGAACATTTTGAGGTGTCCAGTCGGACGATTTACCGCGATGTGGACACGCTCAGTCTGGCGGGAATCCCGGTCTACACCGAAAAGGGCAAGGGCGGCGGCATATCGCTGTTGCCGGAGTTTGTGCTGAACAAATCCATATTGAGTGAACAAGAGCAGACCGAAATTTTGTCTGCCTTGCAGGGCTTGGCGAGTGTAAAAACCGCCGACACAGAGGGCGTTCTGCAAAAGCTGTCCACCATTTTCAACAAGAGCGCGGCGAACTGGCTGGAAGTAGATTTTACTGACTGGGGCTACCAAAACGGCGGCGCATTCGCCGATTTTAAAACGGCGATTTTGGAACGGCGTATCGCCGAGTTTGACTACTACTCCACCTACGGCGAACAGACCCACCGTCGCGTCGAACCGATTCAACTTTGGTTCAAGTCCAAGGCGTGGTATGTCAAGGCGTTTTGCCTGACGCGGCAGGACGTGCGGCTGTTCAAGCTGTCGCGGGTGAAGAAGTTGGTCGTGACGGACGAGCATTTCGCCGAGCGGGATTTGCTGATCGTCTCGCAGGGCGCGCCATCGCCCGCCCCGTCAACCCACCAAAAGCAGGATGTGACCCTCAAACTAAAAATCGCGCCGGAAATGACCTACCGTGTCTATGATGAGTTTGACGAGGACAGCGCCGAGAAACAGCCGGACGGCAGTTACATCGTAACCGTAACATGGCCGGAGGACGAGTGGGTGTACGGCACAATTTTGTCCTTTGGGGAGCATATTGAGGTGCTGGAGCCGGAATATATCAGAGAAATTATCGCAGACAAGGCGAAAAAAATTGTTGAAGCCCATTTATAATATGACGCACTGTTGTCAGGTTACGCGCACCGCGACTGCGAGAAGGTGTTGAGCTGCTTCCTGCCTATTATGGGATATGCCGACAATAGCGCGGTTCGCGCAATCGCACAGAAGCGGATTGATGTTCTCTATCCGTTCACGCAGCAAAGACGGTATGACATTCACATTGACGGCTCGGCATTGAAAGGCGTAAAAAAGGAATGGCAGCCCTACATCATCGACCCGGATTTATATGCAGATGGGCATATCGCGCTGCCAGATATGCACGATTTCCTGCTGTTTGCGGGAATATATGATGCTTTGGATGATGAAAACAAAGCTAAGGTCGAAACCATTGTCAGTTGGATTTTCGGCAGTGGCTATCAGGATATTAGCAGACGATACGGCTATTTTTACGCTCCCGGCGGCGCATACAGCACAAAGGCGATTATTTTCAAGTTGAATCTGGTGGATTTCTGCAATCCCACACTTGACAACGGCGATTATGTGCCGCTTTTATTCAACTGCTTTGTGCTGTCCCACTTCAAAACCGCGCGGGAATCAGACTGGTTCAAAGCCGCGAGTGGCTATTGGGAGCGCTTTCGCAGTGAGAACGGCAGGTATGTTTTCCCCGCTCATCTGATCACAGAAAAGCCGGACAGCTTTGTCATTTTCGGCGGTCATATGAATATGGGCGAAAACAAGCGCGGCAGGGATTACAAGGAAATCATCTCCACTTATTGGATGAGCAGGATTCAAGGGAATGCACCAAAGTTTAACGCCTTTCTAAAAGATTTAACGGCATTTTAGGCTTTGGTGCATTTTATCAATTTAGTGTTGACGATGCACCGATTACAGCCTTGTTGGATACAAGGTACACGAAGCTGAAAAAGCCCACGGTGTGGGCTTTTTGGCTGTCTGTGTTTTTGGACGTGCTGGTTTCGGAGCGATGTTTGGGGTTGGTAAGTGTTGTGTGCGGCTAACGCCTGCACCCAAAGTCGGTAGGTTCGCTTCACTGGTATGGGTATCGCACCCAAATAGCCAGTCGTACACCCAAAGATAAAAATCTCACACCCAAGGTTGACATAATGCGTCAATAATCGGGAGAGCAAGTGCAAAATCTCTCTGATCGCCATCGGTATCTGCAAGTATGCAGAGGAAGGTAAGGTCAACCCATGGAAATAACATGGTGAATATTGGATATTATCCGTGAACACTTCGCGGACCGAATTTACATTTTTCATGGTGGTTGGGCTTACTTTACCCGCACTCGTTTCGTGTCATCTAGCGTCACATCAGCAACCTCGACAACAATCCTATCCCCCGACCGCAATCCCGATGACACATAGACCAACCCATCAAGTTCCCTATAACTGATTTCGCGTTTGGTTACGCTATACAACACCCGGCTGAAGCCCTGCTCTGACAGTACCACATACACGCAACCATCAGATGTAATCGCCGCATTCGGCAACGGTTGCCCCTCCATATACACAACTGTTTTGACTTTAGGTACAATCGCGTCATAGAGCGATTCCCCAAAGATACTGAAAAATATCAGCGCGACGAACAAAATTACTGCTAAAATTACAAACACATGTTTCATCTGCTCACCACCTATACTTTTCAACGCCTTTTTCAAGCGTTTTCCCGAACAATATGAACACAATCAGCACAGGATACATATACACAGTCGCGCCTGCGTACTGTACGTCCTGCGGCAATACTGTCAGCACGACCGAAAGTGGCAGTAAATCGGGCGCGTCCGGCGTGAAGATTATCGCCTGTTCAACCATGTTCCAGCTTTCGCAGAAAATCATCACCGACAGCGCGATAAACGCCGACTTCAATTGCGGAAGTACCGCGTATCGCAGCATCTGCAACACCGATGAGGTTTCCAGCGTGGCGTATTCCAACAACTCGTTTGGAATACCAACGATAAACTGTCGGAATAAAAACACAGCAAACGGTGAGAATAACATCGGCAGAATCAGCGCGTATGGCGTGTTAATAAGTCCGAAATCGCGCAATTGTATGAAATTCGGCAGTAATGTCGCCTGAAATGGCAGAAGCATTACAACAATATACACAAAAAATAATGCGTCACGCCCCCGGAATTTGATTTTTGCGAATAAAAAACCAATTGGGAACGACAAAAGCACACAAAAGGCCATGATTATTGTTGCATATAGAGCGGAGTTCCAAAAATACCGCATTGCCGTATAATCTCTGATAAAGAAATCCGCGTATTGCGGCAGCGATTTAAAAACCGTTATCGCTACGGGCGCAACAAAAATAATCGCCAAAACCGATAACCAGACCGGCATTTTTTTCATCAAAACACATCCTTTGTAAAGCGATTTTCGGCGCGATATACAATGAAAATGATAATCGCCAGCAGTATGGCAACAATTGATGAGCTGACCGCAAGGTTTTGATAGTTTAATTTCCCGAAATGATTATTCATATAATACTGAATTGTATACGCCGCGTCGGGCGGATAGTTTGTGTTATAAAACAGATAGCTCTCTTTGAAAATTTTCAGCGAGTTGACAAATGACAGCACCCCGACGAAGAACAACGTGGGCGCGATGAGCGGAATTGTGACTTTCGCATACAATTTCACACCGCGAGCGCCGTCTAGCTCGGCGGCCTCGAGGACGGCTTGCGGTACTTGAGTGAGCGCGGCGGTCAGCAGAATGATATTTATCCCCGCGTTTTTCCAAATGTACAGCGCGTATATCGGCAGAATTTGCATAAACGCTCCGCCGTCTTTCATCAATGCAAAATACAAATCATTATTGAAAATGGCACGCCACGCGAAGATAACGCTTACTGTGGGCAGTAACATTGGAAGCACGAACGCGCTTTTTACAAGCGTAGATTTATTTCCAAGCTTCGCCAAGCCTATCGACAGCGCGAGAGACACAAGCAACAGCAACGTCACGCCGACCACGGAAAATACTAGCGTATTTTTAAGTGCGAGTTGAAAATAAGAGTTTCCGAGGACGCTTAAATAGTTATCAAACCACGCGAATTGCTTGTGGTACACGTCGTTGATGAACGCATACCACAAGCTTTTCCCGAACGGGAATATAAAGAACATGGCAAAGCCGACAAGCCCCGGCACGCACAGCGCGAACACTTTCAGCTTAAATTTCGTGTTATTCATTCAGCCACATCTCCGCCTCGCGCTGTTGCACCGCGACAGCCTCGTCAAGTGTGAGCCGACCGTTTTGATAGTCATCAATATATTCCTGTGCGCCATAGGGGAACGGAACGCTGATTATAACACCGTTGCTCATGATATTATATATATCATCAAACGTTGGTGAAGAAATATCATACTGTTTTTCGTACATGATTTTGTCTTTGAATATCAGCGGCAAACCGGCGTTGCCCGCGCCCGAAACCGCGCCGAACGGGTCGGCCGCCATAGCCTCCAAAAAGGCGAGTGCCAAGTCTTTTTGCTCACTGTATGGGTTAATCATCGCGCACATCACACCCGCGACATTATGCTCAACTTTTGACGATACACGCGGGAACGGCAACGCCCGCCACTCATTCCAGTCAAAAGACGCATTCAATCTGTTGGGCGCATAGACGATTTTTTTGTCGGATAATCGTTGACCATCATTTTCTCCCGCGAGAAAACCGCCAAAAATCGGGTGAAGTTCGTTGCCATAGCGATTCCAGCCGCCCCACAGAATTTCAAATAGATGCTTATACTCCGGCGTTTCAAATTTGACTACATTATTCATGTAGTCGTTGTAAGCGGCCTCATACTGCGTCATGTAAGCGAACGCGTCCAGCATTGGGTATTCGCTCACAGCTTGATATCCTTGCGTTTTCAGTTTTTTAATCGTGCTGATATAATCGTCAAGCAAGAGAACATTATTGGGCGTAAGACCTAGTTTTTCGGTATTTTCTGGTCGATACCACAGCGCGTCCGCGCTGGATGAATACGGCAACGCCCACACATCGCCCGATGGAGCTTTTGCCGCATCGGCAACATAATCAAAGCATTTATTCAAGTAATCGGATATAATGCCCGAATCGCTCAGCGGTATGTATATCCCTTTGTCGCGTAGTGGAATCGACACAACATCGGACGAGCTTAGCAGGTAAATATCCACGGTCGGGTCACCCGCCATAATCTTTGTCAACTGCGCTTGTTGATCCGAGTTTGCGACTACACTTTTGACTTCTATGCCGCTTTTTTGCTTTATATTATTGAAATTTAGCGCATTTGACCAAGGTGCGGAAACGGTTATCTTTCCTCGGAGAGTTTGCGTTGGATTGGAGGTCAAATCCGGCAAGTAAAAAGATTTCAAATCGTAGTGATCCGCCCTCCAAGAAGCACCCAAATATACCACATTCCCGGCATAAAACTTCATATTCTTGCCAGAATCAATATATATGTTGCCCAGATTGAGAATACTTCCGTCTTTTGTGTTAATACAGTTCAATGTTGCGTCATCCTTGGCGTAAACAAATGAATCGCTTTCATACACAAACGCGAAAATATTTCCGACCTCATTCATGTCGCGCACTTTCTTGCCATTGGATAGAATAAGCTCGTAATTATCGCCGCGTTTAACGTAATAATATAGTTTGCCGTCAGAGGCGGCATAAATCGCCAGCACACCATCATCATCGGAGTTCGTGATTTTGGCGTTTTTCAGATTGATTTTACAAAATTTCAAGCCATCATCTTCCGCAAGAACATATAAATATCCGTCATGCCCGACCATGTTTAATATATTCTCCGCATGAAACTCCGCCACAGATTGAGTGTCGCCGTCCGCGCCGAGCGTAACAATCTGTTGCTCATCATGCTTGTAGGCGTACAAATTGCCATTGTAAACGCAAACAGCCGCCAAATCCTTGTATTCGGGATATTCTTGTTGCGACACGCCCGCATATGTATAGCGGGTAAGCGGACGCAGATGGGAAGCTGTGAACACATCGCCGTCATTCGAGATTGCAAATGTTGAAATATCCACGGCTTCGTTGATAAATTCCATGTTCTGTGGCGGCAACGAGGTGACATCTTGGTTTGCACCACAACCGCCAAGTACCAGCAGAAAAACGGCAATGATAATCGCAAATTGGCTTTTCATTTTGTTAAACCTCCAAACTTGATTTTTTGCAGATTAGAATTTAGGGCAGAAACGCGTTGCATTTCTGCCCTCTCGCCATTATTGATAGCTTAAGCCAAAATTATGATCAGGAGAAGCACTAGAACAGTAGGAGTGCGATATAAAACACGCGTTAGATACATAGCTTGCAAATTGATGATTACATACAGAGCAATCGATAGTATGCAGATATGTACGCAATGTTTTTGTACAGGATGTTCCGTTAACAGTAATATGTGTTCCTAGCGTGCTTGAAGCAACCTGCATTTGATGCCAAACATCCCGATATGTGTTTGTACAATAACGCGTCGGGCTTGTATTCGGGATGACGTGACCAACCGAAGATGCGGCGAATGCCTCTACTGTGCTACCGTTTGTTGACAGCGAAGCTGGTATACCTATAGCGGCTATTACAGCTATAACGATGATAATTCTAATGGCTTTCATGATGTTTGTCCTTCCTGCCCTTAATAGGGCTGTCAAATATGTATGGGATTGCTTGTTACGGACGCATGTAGTCTAGCGATGTGAACGAGATGTTTTCTACTGTGCCGCTTTTTGTCACCTTGGCGGTAACGCTTAGGCGATAGGTCTGCCCGGATGTTGCCGCGTAAGATTTTGAACTGCTTAGCGTCTGACTGGAGCTACTTGCGCTCCACGAGCCAACCGTTATGTAGCTCGTCCCAACCTTGCGTTGGAGTGTGCAAGTCGCCGAAATGCTGGTCGTGCCGGCCTTCCCAAGTATTGTAACCGAACAAACCGCATTGCCACTAGAGAATGAAATGCTTGCGTTGATAGTGTTAACGTTTGCCCAAAACGGTGTGGTCGCTTCTACGGCAAAGCTTATCGCGCCAACACTCAGCACCATACCTAGTGCAACGACCATCGCCATAATTCGCTTGCCCATTCGTGATGTCCTCCTTTCCGATTTTTTGCCCTCTATAAAGTAATCGCGCTATCGGAGAAAATCACTACAGGATTTCCAAAATTATTTTTTTATTCCCTGGGCAACCAGCAACGCTTCTTCCTTGCTCAAATTACAACCAAGGGTAAAACTCGAACCTTCTGTACTCCAATAAACAATATTTTCGCCATCATCGCCCCAAAAGCAGTAATAAATCACAGCATTTGAAATTATCTCTTCATATTCTCCGCTTTCAAATCCAATTCCAGCTTTTGCGCCATCAGCCGTTATAGCGACATGAAAATATTCATCTTCTGATGAATAGAAAATGGATCGCAGTCCTATCATGGACGTGTCTTCAACAAGCACAAAACCTTCCGGCACATACTCCACGCGCCATGCGGATAGATCCACGCCCTCGTCTTGCTCGGCGGGTGACACGATGGACACAAATTCATCGTACCACGTCAGAACTGCGTTGGCAACTGCCGCCCGCCCCTCCGCTGTCGCCAAAAACAGGGCAAACAACACGGCCGCAGACACCACCACGGCGGCGGCAATTTTTCGCGCCACGTTGAGCGTCATCCTGATTATCGTCCTGCGATTATCCTGTGCAAACAGGCGTTTCATGCGAATTGCCTGACGTTCCGAGGGCGTATATAATTTATCCAATTCCGCTTTTGGAGGGATATTTTCGCTCCGCCGTCTTTCCCACTCCAAAAATGCCTCGCCCAATGCCGTGTCGATAATTGCATTGGTAAATTCTCGCTCAATCACAGGTAATACCCTCCTCTATCAATATTCGTTTTACTTTTTGACGCACGCGGTACAACCGAATCTCGACGTTCTTCAAAGTCAGCCCCATCTCGGCCGCAATATCCTGATAGCTCCGTTTAAAAATGTACTTGCTACGCAATATGCGTTGTTCGTCATCGCCCAGCGTATCCAAGACTGCCATCAATTTTTCTATATTCATATTGCGTAAGACAATATCGCCAACATCTGTATCGTCCGGCATGTCGTCATAAATTTCCACATGTTTTTTCTCCCTCCGCAAAATGTCCAGCGATTTGTTGCTCACTATGCAATCGCTGTATCGGAGGAAATCACTACAGGATAATGCGAAAATTTTTTCTTTCTGGGCAAGCATATCGACAAAAGCCGCGTGTACGGCGTCCTCGGCGCGTGCGTGATCGTTCAAAGCTTTCATTGCGATGTATATGTAACGACTGCGATAGCGTTCGTATATGTCGGACATTTTTTGGCGCTCGGCTTCTGTGTCAAGCGCGGATAGGTAAAATTGTAGCAAATCTATGTCACCTCTCTTGTAATATCGCCTTTATTATAGCATAATTGGTGGCGAAAAGCAATCTCAAACAATCGAAAGAATCATCAGCCTTGGTCGACACGTATAATTTCATACGCTCATCAAAAAACTCCTACCCGACTGCCGTAAGAACCTCCACCTCCTCGCCGCTATCCGCATTGTAGTTCCACAGACTACCGTCCTCTTTCAAGGCGGTGGAAACGTACTGTCCCGCCGAAACGAACCGTACACCATCCATGATTTTGATGGGAATTTCAATGTACTCTTCTTCGCGCGCAAGCTGTCCTACGCGATTGTCACCCCAGCCCCAAAGAGTTCCGTCATTCTGCAACGCCAAAACTTGACCCTCTCCCATGCGGACATATTTCACGTTTTCGAGTAGCAATGTCGGAGTGTCGTAGACGATTTTCGTTACTCCGCCCTGCGTCAAAGTCCCCAAACCGTAATGTAAAAGATTAGACCTCTTGCGAAATTAACACAGTCGTTCAAAGTTGCAAATTCCCGCAATTAAGTTAAACCGCAAACCAAAACGCTTTCTGCGATTACGATAACGTTCGGAGAGGATTTTGAAGCGCTTTATAAAACCGATAGCGTGTTCGTTGGCGACACGCTCGCTTGATATTTCACGATTCGTGCGTTTCTCAGCTTTCGTGAGCGGACGCTTTTTCGTCCTCTTTTTGGGCAAAACAGAATTAGGGTGCAACTTTGCTACTCCCTGATATCCTGTATCTGTTTTGATTACGATTTCTTTGGGAACGCGGAGCTTGGATTCCTTGAAAAGCCTGAAATCGTGACGTTTGCCGACAGAGAAGCTCGTGCAAACTACGATTCCGTTTGCCTTGTTAACGACAACTTGCGTCTTTATGGTGTGCCGCTTTTTCTTTCCGGAATACCATTTTTTCTGCCCCTTTTTGGACGCTCTATCGGCGTTTCGGTTGCGTCTATGAGAATTACTTCGTATTGCATATCGCTTTTAAGCAATGCTTTTTTCCCGGGCAAAGAAAACGCGCCGTCCTTGACCAGAGTGTCCTCAACCCACTTGACGGTTCGGTATAAATTGCTCTCGGCAATGCCGTAACTTGCCGCAATATGGGCGTACGTACGGTATTCGCGCAAGTATTCAAGCGCCGCCAACAACATGTCCTCGATACACAGCTTCGGTCTCCTTCCGCGCCGACTGTGCTTTTCGTTGTAGGCTCGGGTGAGTATACAGACCATCGCGCTGAACGTCTCGCGTTTTACCCCTGTTATGCGACGAAACTTTTCGTCAGCATATTCCGCTATCTTTTCATATTTCATATCTCTATTTTACCATGTTTCCCTTAATTTCGCAAGAGGTCTATTACACCGATATCTACTTCGCCATGCCTCGGTGTATGCAATGGCAGTTGACGCTTTCGCCCGCAGGGAGGTTGGTGTCGCGTGGGTATTGCGGGTAGTAGGTCGCGCCGTCTGCGCCGATAAGTGTAAACGCCTCATCTTTCGGGACGACTGTACCGCTGATTGCGACGTGGTTCGGGCGCGGTTCGTTGCGGTAACTCCCTGTGTGTACCCACTCTTTCTGCGTGACGGCAGGGGATTGCTGTATGCGTTCCTCTCTGGCGACGCTGTGGGCGCGTAGCACCTCTGTAATCGCCACGCGGCGGGCGCGGTATCGGGTGTCGCGTATTCCGCTATCAAGTATGGCATTCGTGAACGTCTGCAAGCTCGCGCCGCTCTCCAACCCGCTTTTGAGTATGGTCTGTATCTCATTTTGGGTCGTGAGCTTCATCAATCCGCCGAGTTCCTCGCTCCATTCGTCTACCCACGCCGTTGTGCGGCGGGATAGGCTTGTGAGCGTGAGTTGCTTGTCGGTCTGCGTGAGGTAAGTGCTGACGAGTTCAGGCATAAATTCGGATAACTGCTCTTGAAACACAATGAAAAGTTTCTCCGCGAGCGTGTCGTTCAGCTTCACGCCCTGCCATACCGAATCGGCAAACTCTTTGAGGTCTACTGACCGTTCCGCCGCCGTGAGTATGGCATTCAGCTCATCGTCAAGTGCCTCCGCTACCTCTGCCTCAATTCTGGCGGCGCGGTTGACTGTTTCGGTCGCGTCTGCATAGCCCTCATCGGTAAGAACGTCGGCGAGGTCGTCGTCTGCTTTGGCGATATAAGCGTCTATGGCTCTGGTGAGCCTCTGGCATTCGTCCACGGTCTCACCTCCCTGCGCTCATCTTTGCTACTAACGCTCTGACCTCTTTCATTACCGCCACAATAGCGTCGTCGTGTCCGCTTGCCGCCTTTTGTATTTGCGCCTGTATCTGCTCATCAATAGGCGTGTGTGCCGCTCCCTGCGTCTTTGAGTAGGCAAGAGGAACGTCCGCCCATTCGCCGACAAATGGCTCGAAGCTGTCGCCCATAATCGAAAAGGCAATATCTTTCGCCTTGTTCGGGGTAATGCCGCCCGCCCGCTCTGCAATATTGAGTATTTTGGCTAAGTCGTCTGGGTTAGATATGTCCGGCTCTTTGAAATAAGCCTCGACGTATTTGAACTGATACTCGTTCAGGAGCTTGTTGTTAATAGTCCACGCAAGGCTTTTTCGCTCCGGCTGAAATACTTGCTTTTCCGTGACCTCCATTGCCGTCTGCGCGGTGGCTCTGTTGAAGTCCGTCGTATACCCGACGTAAAGGTCAGGGAAGCGCGGCGCAAAATCCCTTGACACGCCTTCGCGCTCAAATAGAATCTCTCCGGCACATTCGCCTGCAAAATCGACGACAAGGTAGCAGCGACGCCTCCGTTGGGCGACTCCGAAGTGTTGAGCGTCAATCGTCCGATAGGCGAGGGAAAAGTTGTCCGCCATGATATTTCCTGCGGCGAGCCATTTCCCGTTTTCAGGTAAATCAAAACCCCCTGTTAGTCAGCACTTCGAGGAATGCGTTTGTTTTGTTGCCGCCACCATACTCGGTAGTGGCGTTCTGTGCGATTATCGCCGAAATCTCGCGGTAGAGCGTTGTTGTGGCTTTCAGATATTCCAATGAAGATTTCACATACGGCGACGCTTTGCCGCCCTGGATTACCCGACCGAGTTTCTTGTTCATCCACTCGCTCTCAAGGTAGTTGCGGCGCGTGAACGCGAAATCCTCGATGAGCTGCCTCGGCACATAGCGTTCGCAGCCTGTGCCGATTACCCAATCAAGTGTCTGCGTGTAAATCTGAGCCGCAGTCGGCAAATTGTCCCCGCCCTCCTTGCTTGCCATTTCGAGGAACGTCGGCAAGAGCGCCGGTTTTGATTTTTCATCAGATTTTGATTTTTTGATTAATTTTTGATTGTTTTGATTTTTATTTTTGATTTTTTCGGGGAACTCCAGCACCTTCGGTTTCTTGTGACTGACCGCCCCGATACCCTCCTGAAGCCGTGATACCAACGGTTTGCGCGGTCTGCCCGCGCCCGGTCTTTTGCCTCCGCTGGGCATGTCCGCTCACCTCCAAAAAAAGTTTTAATTTCGGGGGAAATTCACACGAAAGGCCACACCCGCTGTGTTTTTGCAACTTACAGAGATATTATACACCCTTATCGGCTCAATTTATGCTATAATACCGAACTTTATATTGTCATTTACAATGCTGAACTCGCGCCAAAACAACAGCGTTTTACACGCTATTTGCGCTCTATTAGCGTGTAAAGCTCACCTTGCGGAAATAAGTCGTCCAATCGAACGAGGACTTGACATTCGACCGTTCGAATGGTATACTGTGTTGTGAAGGGAGTGACCGATGTGTTGCAGATTACAGCCACCGATTTTAAGTCTAACCTTGGCAAGTATCTGACGCTTGTCCACCGCGAGGAGATTCACATTACGAAAAACGGTGTTGACATCGCCGTCCTCTCCGCGCCGAAGCCGCGCTTGAGTGTCGTTGACGAGTTGCGCGGCGTGATTCCCGCCGACATAGATGTTCGGGCGGCACGTGCGGAAAGGCTTGCAAGACAATGAAAATTATGATTGACTCCAACGTGGTAGTGGACGTTTACCAAGACCGAGAATTGTTTGCCGATAACAGCGCCGCTGTGTTAAAATTGTCTGAAAGTGGCAAGGTGTCCGGCTTTATAAGCGCGAGCATGATTACCGATATTTATTTCATCTTGGGGCGGCACATCAAGGACGACGACCGATTGAGGCAGTTGGTGCGTAAATTGCTGACGACTGTCACACTGACGGATGTTTTCGCAAAAGATGTGACGGCCGCGCTGGATTCTCCTGTTTCTGATTTTGAAGACGCGCTAGTGGCGCAGTGCGCGAAACGTGTCCGCGCCGATTACATCGTCACACGAAATGAAAAGGATTTTGCTAAGTCTGCTGTGCCGGCAATCTCGCCGGAAGATTTTCTGCACAAGTTCTTTCCGGCATAGTCAACCCCAGCGGTCGCCCTGCTCGGCGTGTAGCCGCGAGTGGCACTCTTGGCACAAACTCATGAGGTTTCGCTCCGCATTCGTACCACCGTCAGACAGTTTAACCTTGTGGTGAACGAGGTCGGCGGGCTTGAGCCGTCCGTCACGCCGGCACATTTCGCACAGCGGATTCGCCGCGATGAACGCCGCGCGGACGCGCCGCCACGCTGTACCGTAGCGTTTGTTGGTGTCGGGGTCGCGGTCATACCGATTGTAGCGCTTGGCTTCGGATTTGGCGTGTTCAGGGCAATGATAGCCATCAGTAAAATTAGGGCAACCATTGAAAACACACGGTTTCTTTGGTTTGTACGGCATGAAATTCACCTCCGCGCAACAGAAAAGGACACCCGCCAGTACGGCGAATGTCCCCATCTGAAATTCTCATGCTATAATTATAGCACACTTCTTTCGTCAATTTCGTCAGGTTTGTGACTTTTTAGAAATGCGTTGTGCTTGCGGCGCGGATATTGCTCATCGTGTTCACCAATAGAAACCGCAATCTGCTGCCATGTCAGCCCGTTTATGTACCGCAGCGACAAAATCATTCGCATTTGACTGTCCTCCGCGGCGTTGATATAACGGTTGAGCCGGTTGAGTTCGTAGAAGCATTTTTTCAGATTGAGGTCAACCAACCCGCGCAAATCAGCGATTTCAGCGGCGTACCCGCCGAGCTTGTCCAGCATGCCGTTGCCTCGCGGCAGACCGGTGATGTGACTGGTGCAGTTGGTAGCAAGGCACTCCAGTTCGTTCAGCCGGCGCTGTTGTTCCTCAATTTCGCGGTTGAGCCAGTACGACTGGGATAGGTCTTTTTTATTCATGATGAATCCTCCAAAATCAAGTATTTAAGCCGTTTATCACGGCTCGGACATCTTCGACACTTGTAACTTTGTAGGCTTCGCCCTTTGAGTCTTTGATTCGTTGAATCGTTATTTCTTGTAACTTTGTCAGCTTCCCGACAGGCGTTTTCACTTCAAACGCCACAAATCTGCCATTTATGCAACAGATGAGGTCGGGTAAACCGGCCGTTCCGTACTGACCGCCGTGTTCTTTCCAGAAAAAACAGTTGGGAACGGTCTTGAGATGACGGGTTATCGACGAAACTATATCACGCTCAAGCATTGATACACCTCGCTTTTGACGGGCTTGACAAGTAATCCATTGCCCTTATATATTTATTTCTTTTCTTAGCGTCATATCCCCATGTGGTGTTTACGCGCAAGGAATAGAAAAAACCCGTCAAGTCGTCAAAAATCAGTCGCATATTCGCAACCCCCTCCATGTTCTGCGCTTTCCGAGCTTGTCTACAGCGCGTTTAATTCGCTCGTCCGATGTTTCAATATCACGATTGAAATTCGTTTGTGAGAGAGGTTTCATGCCGTTTTTGTTGCAGAAATCGCGGTACTTCTCAAACAACAATTCTCGGACACATTCGGCTTTTTCGTCAACCTCACAGCATTCTTCCAAAAACATCAGCGCGGAATTACTCTCGACCTTGTAACGCTGAATTTCAGCGCGTGTGCGCTCGGTTTCGCTGAACTGATAACTGTTTTCGATGAGTCGTTTCAGCCCGTCCAACGCCCAAGTCAAAATACCATCGCGCTCCACGGCGATGCGCTCACGCAAATTTGGGTCGCGCTTACTCATCGGCACAGATTTATCGAAACGAATTATTATCAAAC
>BNZR01000010.1 GCA_026001245.1 Clostridia bacterium | reverse complement strand
TTCTCAATGCCGATAACGCTGAAAATCGCCGTCAGTTCGAGCATTGCGCCCTCAAAGGCAAGCGCGTGTTCAATCCGATTGTGGACTGGAGCGATAACGACGTTTGGGAGTTTCTCAATCATTACGGCTGCAAATCAAATCCGCTGTATGAGTGCGGATTCAAGCGCGTGGGGTGTGTCGGCTGTGCGCTTGCGCGGAGGAAAATACAGCAGATGGAGTTTGAACGTTATCCGAGATATTACGAGGCTTATCTTCGGGCGTTTCAGCGGATGCTGGACAAGCGCATCGCGGACGGCAAGCCCGTCACGACTTGGACGAACGGACAGGATGTGATGGACTGGTGGCTGTATGCGCAAAAGTAATCATTATCCTCTTGAACACAGGCAAAACGGATGCCCCTGCGGGTCGAACATGGTAACGAAATGATTGTCTCCGTACTGGTCGTTCGCTTTCACAGCGCCGAGTGTCTCGGCTTCAATTATGGCAGACGGTAAATCGTCAACTTGAAAATCAAGGTGCATTGATTTCTGTTGCTTGGACGTTTCCTCCGGCCACACAGGCGCGACGTAATCGTCCATCTCCATGAACAGGAACAATATCCCGCTTGCGCTGCGGACGGCGTGGCAATCGAACGCGATTAGCTTCTCCCAACCGAGCAGATTGCCGTAAAACTCTTTGAGAGCCGCCGCGTCTTTGCAGTCAATGGCTACATTTCCCAAGCAAATACCTTTAATCATATTGCACCTCAATTTTATTACGGAGTGAGCAATCTATGAGTTTCGGCAAGATGAACACGCCAATCAACATCGTCAGCACTACTCAATCCAAAGACGCGGAAGGCTTCACAATCCCCGGCGACACCGTACTCGCCAGCGTCCGCGCCTACAAAGAGGACAGGCACGGCAACGAGAAATGGAGTAACATGGCGGCGTTCTCTGCCGCGACCGCTATGTTCCGACTCCGCAAGATTCCCAATATAGACATTATAACACCTATGGCGATAATTTGCAACTCCGAACGCTACAAAATTATCAGCGCGGAGGACGTTCGTGGCCGCGGCATGTATGTTGAAGTTTTAGCAGAGAAACTCGAAGGGACGGTGCGCTGATGGCTTCATGCTCGTTAAATATGCCAGAAGACTTTTTGCTGAAACTTGCAACACTCGGTGCTAAGACCGATGAGATTGTTCCGCGTGTTTTGGAAGCGGGCGGCGAGATTGTGCTTGAAAAAGTACGTTCAAATTTGCGTTCCGTGATTGGAAACGGCACAAAATATGACTCACGCTCCACGGGGCAGTTGGTATCCGCACTCGGCATGTCTGCGGCGCGTCAGGATCGCGATGGCAACTGGAATATCAAAGTCGGATTCGCTGAAAATCGGAGTGACGGCGTAAGTAACGCGCTTATCGCAAATGTACTCGAATACGGCAAAAGCGGTCAGCCGCCCAGGCCATTTCTAAAACTCGCGAAAACCCAGTCCAGAGCGGCGGCATTGTCTGCCATGACCGAAAAACTGAACGAGGAGTTGTCCGTATTATGAGTATTTTAGCGGAGCTTAATACACTTTTTAACACGCTTTTAATTCCCGTTGAAACGGGTGTGTTCAGTGGCGTTCCTCCTGATATTTATTGCGTGCTTACGCCGTTAACAGACACGCTCACGCTGTTTGGAGATAACACGCCCGGCGCGGAGGTTCAGGAGGCGCGGATTTCCTTGTTTTGCACGGGCAATTATATTGACTTGAAACAACGTATCACAAACGCGCTGATTATCAACAGTTTCACAATTACCGAACGCCGTTATGTCGGGCATGAAAATGATACAAACTTTCATGCCTACGCTATAGATGTGGCGAAATATTACGCGATTGGAGTTGATTAGATGGCTACGATAGGACTGGACAGGCTCTATTACGCGCCGATCACCGAAGACACGATTACAGGCGTTGAAACTTACGGAACGCCTGTGAATTTGGCAAAAGCGATGAAAGCGGATTTGTCTGTTGAGCTTGCGGAAGCTACACTCTATGCCGATGACGGCGCGGCGGAGATTATCAAAGAATTCAAAAGCGGAAAATTATCTCTCGGTGTTGACGACATAGGACGCGCCGCCGCTGAAACGCTCACCGGGGCTACAACTGATAACAATGGTGTACTCGTTTCTTCGAGCGAGGACGACGGACAACTTGTCGCCATAGGTTTCCGCGCACTCAAACCAAACAATCGCTATCGTTATTTTTGGCTGTATCGTGTTAAATTCGGCGTTCCCAGCACAAATCTCCAAACCAAAGGCGACAATATCACTTTTTCTACGCCGACAATCGAGGGAACGGTAATGCGTAGAAATAAATTAGACGCCAACAACAGGCATCCGTGGAAAGCCGAGGTCACGGAAGGCGATTCAGGCGTTGAAACTACTACAATTTCAGGGTGGTACACGCAAGTGTACGAGCCTGTATTTGAATCGGAGGAAACATAAATGGATGACGACAGAAGCGCAATAATCAATATCGGCGGTGTGGATTATGAACTAATTCTCACCACAAAGGCCACAAAAGCGATAGCGGCTCGGTACGGCGGACTTGAGAATCTCGGCGAAAAACTCATGAAATCTGAGAATTTTGAGATGGCGCTTGACGAAATAGTCTGGCTTCTGACCTTGCTTGCCAATCAGTCTATGTTGATACACAATCTCAAAAATCCGCAGGATAAAAAAGAGCCGCTGACAGAGGAAATGGTGGAATTATTAACATCGCCGCTTGACCTCATGGAATACAAAAACGCTATTACCGAGTCGATGTTCAAGGGTACAAAACGCAATGTGCAGAGCGAGGATACATCAAAAAACATAGTGGGCGCGTGAGTGACGAAGAGTTGTTCACGCGCCTGTACTATTACGGCACGGTGCAAATGAGTATGACCGCTGATGATTTTTGGTTTATGCCGTTGGGATTATTCCTTGATTTATGGGAGTGTCACAAGCAATTTTTAGGTATGGCGAAGCCGAAAACGGAGTTGTTTATTGATGATTTGATACCTTTTGATGCATAGGAGGCGAGAGAATGGCTGATTTCGGACTGAAAATTGGAATAGAGGGTGAGCGTGATTTTCGTAACTCGCTCCGAGACATCAACCAAGCCTTCAAAGTCCTCGGGTCAGAGATGAAATTGGTGCAATCCGAATTTATCGGACAGGATAAATCTGTGCAATCTCTAACAGCCCGAAACACCGTTCTCAACAAAGAAATTGATGCACAAAAGGACAAAGTATCTACCCTCGAATCCGCTCTGAAAAATGCGGCGGATAGTTTCGGCGAAAATGATAAACGCACCCAGAATTGGCAGATTGCCTTAAACAACGCCAACGCCGAATTGAACGGCATGGAGCGTGAATTGGGCGAAAACGAAAAGGCTCTGGACGCAGTCGGCAAAGAGGAGGACGATGCCGCGAAGTCCGCAGCCAAACTCGGTGACGAACTCGACGAGGCGGGCAAGGACGCTGAGCAGTACGGCGGTAAGTTTGAAAAACTCGGCAAAGTCCTCGGCGGGATTGGCAAGGCGATGGGCGCGGCGTTTGCCGCTGTCGGGGCGTCCGCAGTCGGCGCTACTAAGGCTCTGACTGAGATGTCTGTCGGCACGGCCGCGTATGCCGATGAGATTCTCACGATGTCCTCGGTCACGGGCATGTCTACGGAATCCCTGCAAGCTTATAAATACGCCGCTGAACTTGTGGATGTTTCGATGGAAACGCTCACCAAGTCTATGGCGAAGAACATCAAATCCATGTCCTCGGCGACCGACCCTACTAAAGGCTTAGGCAAAGCATATGCCGACTTGGGGGTCAGCGTCCGCGATACGGATGGCAAACTGCGCGATTCCGAAATCGTGTACTGGGAAGCGATAGACGCGCTCGGCAAAATGGAGGAGGGTACGGAGCGGGACGCGCTTGCCATGCAGATATTTGGTAAGTCGGCGCAGGACTTAAATCCATTGATAGCGCAGGGTTCGGCTGGCATTGCCGAGCTGACCGAAGAAGCACACAAGACGGGTGCTGTGATGTCGGACGAGATGCTTGAAATGGCGGGCGACTTCGACGATACCATTCAGCGTCTGACGGCGGGCAGCAACGCCGCGAAGAACGCGCTCGGTATGGTGCTGATGCCGCAACTTAACGTACTGGGCAAGGACGGTGTTGATTTGCTTGGCAATTTCACACGCGGTCTGAATGAGGCGGGCGGCGATTGGACGAAAATCAGCAATGTTATTGGTGAAACTGTGGGTGGGATTGCGAATATGATACTCGAAAATCTACCGATGATTATCGCTACCGCAATGTCTATAGTTTCAGCCATCGGTGGCGCGATTATGGATAACTTACCGCTGATAATCGAAACCGCCACGACAATAATCATGACACTTGTACAGGGTTTGATTGACGCTCTGCCGCAAATCACAGATGGGGCGTTACAACTTATTTTATCTTTAGTGGACGGCATAATCGCAAATTTACCGAAGCTCATTGAGGCGGCGCTTACGATGATTGTTACGCTTGCGGAGGGTATCGGGGACGCGCTGCCGGAGTTGATACCTACTATTATAGACTGCATAATCTTGATTGCCGGCACATTGCTTGAAAACATGGATAAAGTCCTCGCGGCGGCATTCAAAATTATTGAGGGCTTGGCACGAGGGCTGATTAACGCGCTGCCGAAGTTGATAGAGGCGTTGCCAAAAATAATCACGGGCATTATCAACTTTATCACCAATAATCTGCCGTTAATTATTGACATGGGTATAAAACTCACAGTCGAGCTTGCGGCTGGATTGATAAAAGCGATACCTCAACTTATCGCGGCAATTCCGCAGATTATAGCCGCGATTCTGGGCGGCTTGGGCAAGGCGATCGGTTCTGTATCTGAAATCGGCGGCAACATCGTGCGCGGATTGTGGGACGGCATTCAGAAGATGGGGACGTGGATAAAAGACAAGGTGTCCGGGTTTTTCGGCGGAATCGTGGACGGCGTGAAAGAGTTGCTGGGCATACATTCGCCGTCTACAGTTTTCGCGGGTATCGGCGACAACATGGCGACGGGCTTGGGACAGGGTTTCGAGAAAGCGATGAGCGATGTATCCGAAGATATTCAGAACGCCATCCCCTCCGCTACCAGCGCCAGCGTGACGCTGGACCCAATGTCGCCTTCGGGCGGGGCGGGGGTTGGTTCGGGGTTTGGAAGTTCGCTCATCACGATACAGCAGATGTTTGTCCGAAGCGAGGACGATATTCGCAGGGTTTCGCAGGAGCTTTACAATCTTATGCAGACGGGTTCGCGAGCGCAGGGACGTTTCAGTCCCGCTTGATGGGGGTGATATTTTGGGCTTCACATATAACGGTATATCGTCACAGAGTATGAAAATCAAGGCGCGGCTGACGAATTGGCAAGCGTCCCCGGTTCTGCGCAACTCGTTTGTGTCGATACCCGGCAAAGCGGGTGTGGTGGATTTCGGCAGTAATATTGCCGAGAAAGTCGTTACGGTGCATTGTAATATTTACCCTCAGCGCAGCTTCGCGGCGTTGGTATCTGCGCTAGACGATATGGCGGAGTGGCTCAATCCCGAACACGGGTTGCGTCAGCTTGTCTTGGACGATGTGCCGGACAGATATTTTTTCGCACGGCTCACTGACGCGGTGGATTGTGAGCGGTTAGTATTATCGGCGGGGGCGTTTGATTTGAGGTTCGTTTGTCCCGATCCACACGCCTACGCGCTTACAGATGAGGTGTTTACATTTAATAGTGCAGGCGCACATGAGGTGCGGCGGCTCAAGGGGAATACGGACTCCGAGCCTGTGTATCTGCTGAAAGGGGTGATTCCCGCTAATGCTTATATTTCAATTGTCACGAACAGTTCAGAATTGTGCGTGGTGGGCATGTTGGCGGTCGGAGAAACGCTTGTTATTGATTCGGGCAAAGTTACGGCGAAAGTTGTGAACGCGCAGGGTGAAACACACCGAAACGGCCTGCCGTGTTTGCGGGAGTTGAACTTTCCCATACTGCGTAAGGGTGCGAATAACGTCAATATCGCGGTTATGGGAGCGACATTTACAGAACTGAAAATACAGACGATGAGCCGTTGGAGGTAGAGTTGTGGGGATAAAATCGACATTAACAACGCAAGAAGATTTCACAGGCGAATTCCCGGTTACGCCGCAAACCTCTGCCATATGGCGTTTCAACGAGTCCGCGCCAAGTATAAATGGTCAGCTTGCCGATTCGTCCGGCAACGTCCGCAATCTTACGATTTCGGGTTGGAGCGGCACGACTGCGGGCTTGCCCAGCGGTCGTTTCGGGCGGTACTTTCGGCAGAACCTCACGAATCCCACAACCGAGAAAACACACTTAATCGCCGCGAATGATGGTAGTTTTTTCAGCAATCTCGGCGATAAAATCGCGGTCGGCGGTTGGCTCAATCCTACGACCTACTCCATCGGACAGCAGTATAGTCCGATTTTCAATACCCGCCAAGGCCCCGGCAATCCGCTGTTGTATCTCTCGTTAATATCCGGCAGACCGCGCATGATGTTATACAATTCGGCGGGGGCGGCGATTTTGGATCAGAGTGAAACTCCGAGTTTCAGCATGGTGAACAATGGGTGGTATTTTCTCGCCGCGATTATCGAGGTGACAGCGAAAACATCGCAGTTGATTTTGTGCAATCGTGCGGACGGCGTAATATTTACAGCGCCGAAACGCACGTTCACAGGAACGCTTAATCAGTCGTGTGTTGCGGACATTGTTTTGGGTATGCACGGCAATCAGTATTATTACGCCGGAGGTCTTGACGATTGGTTCTTTGAAACCGACTCCGCGCTTACTGTTGAGGATTTGCAGGATTATTCCCGTCAATCGTTGCTTGCCAACGGCGGCGACACAACTTCTAATGTTGATGCACTGTCCGTACCCGGCGCGGCGGTATTGAAATCGCCCGCAACGGAGGGTGTGCTGACTACCATCGCCGCGCCCTGCGCGCTCGCGGGGACTGGTCGCGTGTCCGTGACTTCTGAGTATACGGTTGGAACTACTGCGGTGTCGCTGATTGAAACGTCTACGTCTGACGATTTGGTGGATTGGTCTGCGTGGCAGACTGTAGGTGTGAGCGGCGAGTTATTGTCGCCGAATCGCGCCTACATTAAATATAAGGTGACGCTCACAACGAACAATACCGTCGTCACGCCGAAGCTACTCGACATCACGCTCCACGACATTCCCAAAGCGCCGTACGCACGGCTTGGCTTTGCGCGTCCCGTCGTGCTTGACGCGAACGGCGCGTGGGAGGCCGTGCTGGAAAACGCATACGACATCATCGTGACCGGCGAAATCAACGGCGCGGACATCTTGGAGTTCAAGCTGCCCTACAGCGATACGAAACGACTCTCGCTTGAAAACGAGAAGCAAGTGCAAATTGCTGACGATATCTACCGAATCCGCACATTGACCGATGAAAAAGGCATGGACGGACTTGCCGTTGTTACCACCGTATACGCCGAGGCCGCGTTCTATGACCTGACATTCTCCGCTGAGAAACTGCCGCGAGAATTCAACGCCGCGACAGCTGCTGAAGCGATGGAGTATGCCTTAAGCGGCACGGATTGGGGCATCTGGACTGTAACTAATTCTACACTACGGACGTGGGAATGTCAAGAGAAAAATGTACTTGCTATTTTACGCAAAATGCAACAAATCCACGGCGGCGACCTTGTGTTTGATAGCCGCAACCGTCTTGTGAGTCTGCTCACATTCAGCGGCAAAGACAGCGGCGCGTTATTTGCCTACAGGAAGAACCTCAAAAGTATCAAGCGCGTGGTGGATACCCGAAGTTTGGTGACACGTCTGTACGCTTTAGGTAAGGATGGCATGACATTCGCGCTCGTCAACGGCGGCAAGGAGTATGTTGAAGATTTCACCTACTCTAATGAGATTCGTGTATCAACTTTGGATTGCTCCAACTTCGCGAATCCGTATCAAATGTTGGATTACGCCAATATGCGGCTTGCGGAGTATGCAAAACCGCGTGTATCTTATGTGCTTTCCGCTATGGATTTGTCCGTTCTCACGGGCTATGAACACGAGAGTTGGACGCTTGGAGATATTGTAACTGTGGACGACCGCGACCTTAATCTCACGATAAAAACCCGCGTCATTCGGCGGGAGTATAACCTGCAAGAGCCTTGGAAAACGGTTCTGGAACTATCCACGAAACTTCGCGAGTTGGGAGACGCTTCTTCGGATTACTGGGCGGATCAGTTAGACCAATCCAGTCTGATACAGCAGGGAATCAAGGATTTAGTGCCTTTTAACCATCTGCGCAATTCCCGTGCGGATGATGGTTTTGCGTATTGGCAGAATTCAGGCTTTGAGGTGGATATTGAAAACGGCGTGAGCGGGACGGCATCGTTCAAAGCGGTGGGGGCATTGGGCGTTACGAAGAGTATGGCGCAGACGGTCTATCCCGCGAATCGCAAGAGTTACACAATTTCCGCACAGATTGGCTCGGAGAATTTGCAAAAAGGCGAGAACGGGCAAGTTGGATTTGAATTGGTATTTGAATTTGAGGACGGCTCGACCGAAACGCGATTTATCGACTTGTTGTAGAGGATGGTTTTTATGTTTCAGCATATTGCGCGGGACGCGTCGCCAATCAAAAGCGGCAGGATACAAAGTATAACAGTTCGACTCGTGGTATCAGATTGTTCCGGGGTGGTGCGATTTACCGATTTGTTTCTCCAAGGCGGTTCTGTTGCCACCGGGTGGGTCGGGAATATATGCGAAATTAAGTGGACTTTGGCGGGGTGACGGTGTTTACAAAAGTACAACATGTCTGCTCTTTATAGTAGAGGGGTGAGTTGCCATGCTAATCAACAATTTTCTGCGTTTCCACGAAACCGTAAAAGTCAAGTCGGACAAGCGTATTGTGAGCGTCGCAGTTCGCCCTTTTATCTCAGCTTGCACAGGCATTATACATTTCACCGACATTCAATTCCAAGAGGGCAACATGCTTTCGGGCTACGCTCCGCATACTTCTGCGATGTTGCTAAAATCCGAGAATTCGCCGCGATTCCATAACGGCATAGTGCGCGGCAATGACACTATTATTATATTTAATCTTGGGGAAACTTCGGCGGGATTGGATTGTTATATCTATCCGAATCAAGAAATGGCGGCGGGTAGCATATTGCTCTCGCAAGGCTATGGTTCACACCGGGCGACATTCATATCCGTCGCGACTGCGGGAGATGAGCTTGCGCTCAAAGCGTCTACGCACGAATGTCTGTTAAACGGAGAAACTACTCAAAAACGCGGATTTTATCAGTACAGCGCCGCGTGGGACAGCAAGCACCAAATCAAGCTGGAGGACGGCAAATCCGCACGTGTGTATTTTGAGTATCATGAAATGTTGGGGGGTGAACGATTTTGAGGGATTATATCAAGGGTAAGCGTTGCATGGTCTGGACGTTCATGGGTAACACCCGAATGCATGAAGCTCTGAATAAGTACGGCGACAGGCTTGATACCGTGGGTATTTTTACGTTCGAGGTTGACGCGACCGGCACGATTTCCGAAACCGGCACGAGCGTTGCGAGTTTGGCTCAATATCGTGCGAAATGGCCGCATATCAACTGGTTGCTTACTATCATGAATCACGGTGCGGCTAGTGTTTTCGCCGCACTTCGCAATGATACAAACGGCGCAAAATCCAAGTTTTTGTCCGAAATATTGCGTATTATTGGCAAATATCCGTGGTGCGCGGGTGTGGACATCGACCTCGAAAAAGGCGGTGATTATGAGAATCGTGCCGCCGCAAACGCTCTGCTTTCTGATATTTACAGCACAGTAAAAAGTTATAATCCCGCCAAACTCGTCAACATATGTTTGCCCGGCATGACGGGCGTTCAAGGCTCTGTCGGCGGCGAGAATTGGTGCGTCTATGCCGATTTGAACGCCCACTGCGACACCGCCGCGATTATGTCTTACGGCATGGCGTGGGCAGGCTCCGCGCCCGGACCGGTGTCGCCGCGTGATTGGCTGGAGGGAGTGTATGATTACGCTGTAACCGCTATGCCGTCTGAAAAAATCTTCATGGGTCTGCCCGCCTACGGCTGGAATTGGCGTATACACGAAACACCTAGTGGTTATCGCGGCGTTTCCAACACTTATTACGCCGCGCAGAATTGGATGATTGGCGCGTACAACTTCACGAATGACGCGCCTCCGCAACCGTTCATTCCGTGGATTGCGTACTGGGACGATTATAACAAAGGTCCGTGGGCGTTGCCGCATGTTTACGATTATATGGAGGGTTGGGATGCGGAAACGAAGTCCGCTCCGATTGTTGCGGAAACTTATAATCGCCGTCGTTATCTGACTTGCTACGGCAAAACACAGAAGGTGGAATTCGGAACTGTCTACATTGACGAAAGTACTGTCAAATCTGCATACAAATTCAACATTTCTCAATCCGGCACTTATGATATTGCGGTTCGGATTTGCTTTCCGTTTTGGGACAAGAACACCATCACGATTACGCTGGACGGCACAGAGATTATCTTATCCGAAACTCGCCTGTGGTGGCCGTATTGGAGAAAAGCTTGCTGGCTGACGCTTGCCAAAGGTGCGCTACTGTCTGCGGGCGAACACACGCTTGCCGTTGATGTCAGCGCGGGAGCGCAGTTCTTTGGTTTCCGCGTCTGCTCTGATTTCAACGAATCGCCGTCTGCCGGGGACGCGGCATTCTCGCTCTCCCCACGCAGTTTCAAAGATGTAACCGGCGTAATGGCAGTTCCCGACAGGGGTTTCAAGCTGACTGCCGAGGTTCTGCGCCGAAAACCCGACTCCGCGCTGATTTGGTACGAGGATTTCCGCGATTCGCCCACGCTTCAAAGCACCTATTGGGAAACGCTGTCCGGTACTTGGAGCATTTGGCGAAGTGAGTCCGCGTCCACGCGCCCGTATTCTCAGCTTGAGGGTGTCGGAAAACTCGCGTGGAAGTATGATGATTTTGATGACATTCATCTTCGCGCACGGATTGCGTTTCCCGCCGACAGCAACGGCCGCGCCGGGGTTTTCGTAGGGAATGTTTTCTGTTGCATTAACATCGACACTCAACGCGTAGAGTTGTATCAAACCAACACACTTCTCGGAAGTTGGCAGGGTAGTTTCTCGAAAACTCCCAACATTGATATTCGTACAAATCCGAACATGTATCTGTTGGAATTCCGCAAACGCGGCAATCGAGTGCGTGTATATTCCGGCAACAGTAATGTGTTGCGTTTCACGGCGAACATCACGCCTACGTCAGGGCATTGCGGCATTCAGTCTGATGGACAAATCAAATGTGAGTTACTGCGGCTTGGTGACGCATGGACATACGAGCCGTATGAAGCTTTTGATGTTATTATGCCGGACGGAACGGTGTCCGAGTTCGGCCGAATTCCGCGAGATAATGTTACATGGGACGATGAGTTTCAAGTGTTCACACTGACTTCCGATGTTGAGGAATCCGCAACGCGAACCGCCGATATTTCGATGGAATATGATTTTTACCATTCTGATTTGTTGCAAATCCCATGCAACGCGGACTATACCGTGAAAGTTGTGCCTCGAGATATAGATGTGTGGATTTCACGGTTGTTTCTTGGTGACGCGGACGGATTTTCAATCTTGTATTATCAGGATGTGGACAGTTTGGTGTATTGGTCTAACGAAGCGGCTTATCGGTGGAGGTTGCGCGGCATCGCGATTTGGTCTTTGGGGCAGGAAGATATACGTTTGTGGGAGGCTCTGCCAAAGCAGATTTGATTATATTATACATCACAAAACGGCAAATTGCAATAGGCAATTATGCGAACGGACTGCAGGCTGTCCGCATTTTGCAAATAAATCTAACAGGAGGGCAACTATCATGGCACTTCAAAACATGCGCGCAGCGTTCGTCAATCGTTCCGGCTTGCAATTCCCCGTCTACAACAGCTTCGTCAGCAGTCAGTACCACAGCGGCGGTACTACGGCGGGCGGCGGGCAAGTTGGGATCATCTATCCCAACGAGTTCTACACCGTAATCCCCAACGATTCCTACGGTCAGACCAGTTTCCGGATTATTTTCCGACACAACGGCAATCAGGTGAACGGCGTTATCGAAACCTCACCCGGCATGACGCTGGACGACTACGCGTGGGTGAGTTCGCAGGAACCGTATCACTATTTCAACAGCAATGGCACAATGCTCGTCGCGTCGGCGACAGAGGTCATCAACGGCAAAACCTATCGCATTTTCACCGCAAACACCACTGTTGGGTATCGCAACAAAGGCGGCGAAATTCAGATTGACGGCATCGTAACCGGCACAAAACTCGCCACGGACTGCTCCACAACAGGAGTGACCTACGGCGGCTTTATGCTGTTTCGCAAGAAGAAAATCGGGAGCGGAGCATGGCAGAATGTCGTGGACGACACGTATGGTTACGGCTTCGTGTCGCTCGGACTCGGCATAGGCTCAACACCCGCGACGCGTCCGATACGCTGAACCTATTTTAATTGAAAGCAGGACTGAAGATGAGAACAATACAAGCTATTTTCGCCGCAGTAGGCGGTTTTCTCGGATGGTTTCTCGGAGGTCTGGACGGCTTTGTTTACGCGCTTATCGCGTTCACCGTCGCGGACTACATCACAGGGGTGATGTGCGCCATCGTTAGGAAAGAACTGTCCAGTGAAGTCGGCGCGAGGGGTATATTCAAAAAGATTATGCTCTTTGTGATTGTCGGGTTGGCGCATTTGATAGATGTATATCTTTTAGGTGACGGCACAGCACTCCGCACGGCGGCGATATTCTTTTACATCAGCAACGAGGGTATTTCACTACTCGAAAACGCCGCGATTATCGGTCTGCCGATACCCGAAAAACTACGCGAAATATTATCACAAATAAATAAAGGGGACAAATAACATGGCTGTAAAAATGAAAGCGTCAGACTTCGTATCAAAAGCAAAATCTGTGGTATCTTTGCCGACATATTACGTGCAAGGGTGTTTCGGTGTTCCGATGACACCAACCGCGCCCAAAGAGGCGAAACTCAATCAGACGGAGTATAATAAAAAACACAGAGCCGACATCGTGGCGGCGATGGCGCAAAATAAATACTTCGGATTTGATTGCGTGTGCTTCATCAAAGCCATACTCTGGGGCTTCAGCGGCGACAGGTCAAAGTCCTACGGCGGCACGGCATATGGTTCAAACGGTGTGCCGGACATCAACGCAGACGCGATGGCGAAAGTCACGGAGCAGTCCAAGGTATGGGACATCACGAAGCTGGACGCAGGAGAAACGCTGCACATGGCGGGACATATCGGCATATATATCGGCGATGGACTGTGTGTCGAGAGTACCCCCGCGTGGGACACGCGGGGCGTGAAGTTTTCTGTCGTAGGCAATATCCCCGGTGCGGACGCGCTTGCGAAAAAGACAGGCTATCCCAAACGGTCATGGGTTTCGCACGGACATATTCCGTATGTTGATTACGGCGACAACGCTACATCGGCGGTGGTTTCCCCACCTGCCGTGAAGCGTCCGACACTCAAAAGAGGCAGTAAAGGTGAAGATGTCAAGGTGCTACAAACCGCGCTAAACCAGTACGGGCACAAACTCGCTGTAGACGGTTCGTTCGGGCCGCTTACTGACGCGGCGGTGCGGGCATTTCAAAAGTCTAAGGGACTGGCGGTTGATGGCTCTGTCGGGCCGCTGACGTGGGGCGCGTTGAACAACGGAGTTATCAAATGACGCCCGAACAAAAACAGTCGATTTGGAGTTTGCGGGCGCGAGGGTTATCCCTCGCGCTCGTTGCTGAAAAGCTGGGGCTTTCGGTGAATACAGTTAAGTCTTTCTGCCGTCGGGAGGCTCCGCCAACAACGCCCACTGTCGATCCCAAATTATGTTCTCAATGCGGTGAGCCGTTAATAATCAAGCCGCGCACACGTCCTAAAAAGTTCTGCTCGGACGCTTGCCGTCACGCGTGGTGGAATCATCATCGCGACATGCTCAAACACAAAAAGGACAATTCAAAAATCTGCGTCTATTGCGGGAAAGAATTTCAATGTTACAACAATCCGCACAGACGTTTTTGTACACATGATTGTTACATCAATTTTCGATTCTGGGGGGCTTCCGATGACAAAAGAGCTATTTGACCGAGAGCGCGACTACGGCGCGGCGACAGGCGTTGCCAAAGAACTCCTCCGTGCGGGATTGATTACAGAACGTGAATTCAAAAAGCTGACCTCGACATTCACGAAAAAATATAATCCGATAATCGGGGGTTGCGTCAAAAATAACTCTTGACTTTCGTCCTTATTTGAGTGATATATAGCATCAATGAAAGGAGAGGTTCCCATTGAAAATCATAACAAAACTTGAACCCAAATATCCGCCCGCGCCGCGCCGAAAACGTGTCGCCGCCTACGCGAGGGTGTCCAGCGGCAAGGACGCGATGTTGCACAGTCTGTCCGCGCAAGTTTCATATTACAGCAACTACATTCAAAAACACCGGGACTGGGAATACTGCGGTGTTTATGCCGACGATGTTACCGGCACGAAAGACAATCGCGCTGAATTTCAGCGATTATTAGCAGAATGCCGTGCGGGGAAACTGGATATCGTCATAACAAAAAGCATATCACGTTTCGCTCGCAATACCGTGACGTTACTCGAAGCTGTACGCGAACTGAAAACACTCGGCATTGATGTCTACTTCGAACGCGAAAACATACACTCCATGAGCGGGGATGGTGAGTTGATGCTCTCCATCCTCGCTTCTTTCGCGCAGGAGGAGAGTTTGAGCGTATCCGAAAATTGCAAGTGGCGTATCCGCAAGCGTTTTGAATCGGGAGAGCCTGTGAATTGGCGGTTTTTGTACGGCTACAAGATTGTTAAAGGCAAGATAGAAATCGAGCCGAAACAAGCCGAGGTCATTCGCATGATTTTTTCCGATTATCTTGGCGGCATGGGGACCTACACAATCGCTAAGAAACTACGCGACATGGGTGTTCCAACGCATAAAAACGGCACATGGTCTCATTCTCGCGTGGCGGCACTACTCAAAAACGAGAAATTCACTGGGAATTCTCTGCTACAAAAGAAATTCACAGATAATCATCTGACGAAAAAGCAATGCCGTAATCGCGGAGAGTTACCTAAGTTCTTTTCTGAGGATACGCACCCCGCAATCATCGATACGGTTACGTTTCAGCGTGTTCAATCGCGTATCTCCGAACGCTCGAAACGTTTCTCAAACGGTAAATCTACGGTTGATGTATATCCTTTAACAAGCAAAATAGTTTGCGAAAATTGCGGCAAACACTACATCCGCAAAACTACAAGCGGCAGAATCTCGTGGCAATGCCTGACTTATATACGGCTTGGCAAAAAAGTTTGTCCCGCAAAGCAAATACCCAAAAATGTGCTTGAAGCTTTTGTTTCAGAACTTGGTGGTATCAATTCTATCACAGAAATCCGAGTTCCGCAAGCCAATCACTTAACTTTTATCATGGCTAACGGCGAAACAATACACAAAACATGGCAAGACCGCTCTCGAAGCGAGAGTTGGACTGAAGAAATGAAACAAAAAGCGCGTGAGAGGAGAGGAAAGAAATGAACACGGCGGTAAAAGTGACAGTTTTCCCTGCGACTATTGACAAAGCCACCCGAAATGTGTTAAACTCATCTGTGAAAAGGCGTGTCGCCGCTTATGCGCGTGTCAGCACAAATCACTTGGAACAGGAAACCTCGTTCGATGCTCAGGTTGATTATTACACCAATTTTATCAACGCAAACGACGCGTGGGAGCTGGTTGAGTTATATTCTGACGAAGCCATAAGCGCGACCTCCACAACAAAGCGCGACGGCTTCAAACGCATGATTTCAGACGCTTTGGACGACAAGATAGACCTCATCATAACAAAAAGTGTGAGTCGTTTCGCACGTAATACTGTGGATTCCTTGGTAACAATCCGACAACTCAAAGAAAACGGCATAGAATGTTACTTTGAGAAAGAGAATATTTGGACGTTTGACGGCAAAGGCGAATTGTTACTTACGATTATGTCCTCCATAGCGCAGGAAGAATCCAGATCCATTTCGGAAAACACCACATGGGGCGCGAGGAAACGCATGGCTGACGGCAAAGTTTCCATGCCATACGGACAGTTTCTCGGCTACACAAAAGGCGAGGACGGCACTCCGAAGATTGTGGAGCATGAGGCGAAAACCGTTAGATTGATATATAGGTTGTACTTAAGCGGCAAGTCTATGGTTCAAATCGCGAAACATCTCACGAAATCTAACATACCCACTCCATCGGGCAGAGAAGTGTGGTCTACGGCTACGATTCGGAGTATTCTTACCAATGAAAAATACTCAGGGAATTCTCTGCTGCAAAAGCGGTTTACTACAGATTTTCTCACGAAAAAGACGAAGCGCAACGAGGGCGAATATCCGCAGTATTATGTAGAAAACTCTCATCCGGCAATTGTGTCTTTGGAAACTTACGACCTCGTGCAAGACGAAATGCGCCGAAACAGCGCAGTTGGACGCACTCGAAGCGCGGCGCATTGTTTCTCGACAAAAGTGTTCTGCGGCGAATGCGGCGGCGTGTTCGGCTCCAAGACATGGCACAGCACAGACAAGTACAAACGCACAATTTGGCGTTGCAATCGGAAATACGAATTCAAAGGCAGCGTGCCTTGTAAAACACCGCACCTTGATGACAAAACTTTGCGGCGGGTTTTTGTTGAGGCGTTCAATCAAATTCTCGCCGATAAAGATAGTTATATCGAGGAGTGCCGGCTTGCCTCGAACTCCCTCATCGGAACAGATAACCTCGACCTCGAATCCAAGAAGCTGATAACCGAGCACGATGAGATATACGACAAAATCAAAAGTCTGATTGACGAAAACGCGCAAGTTGCCATTGACCAAGTTGTCTATAATCAGCTGCGCGACACGCTCACCGAGCAGTACGGCGAAATCAATCAGAAGCTCTCGGATATTGCTGACGAGAAACAATCGCAAATCGCCCGCCGCGAACGTGTTAATATGTTTCTTGAAGATTTGCGCAAGCGTGATAATCTGCTGACCGAGTTTGACGAGTCGCTTTGTCTAGCGACTTTGGATAGGATAACGGTGAATAGCGAACGTGACATAGTGATTAAGTTTCGCGATGGTACTGAAGTAAATGTGATGGGGAGGTTGAAATGAAAAACATTTATATTGTCGTAATTGTGCTAATTATAGTACTCCTCGCGGGCGGGTTTTGTTTCTACTTTATAACGCCCCAGCAAGACGTGACCGGCATTCCGACTTCGCCGTCAGGAATGATAACACCATCAGAAAAACCAACACTCACTCCGACCTTACCGCCGATGAACTGGAATTTCGATACATCTTTTTATGACAGAACATTCGCAGGATACTACGAATACGGCGCGATAATCGCCATTTTGCCCGACAAAAGCCTGTGATTGGACAATTTCAGCCGGACTGTAACCGCTCCAAACGTGAAACAAGTAGAATATGGCGATATAGAAGTCGGCGTAATATTCTATATCGACGGAAACAACAATCTTTATGGTTTGGGGGATTTGACGCAGGGAGGAACTGTGAAAGTTACCTATGATACTCCGACATTACTGCTTGAAAACGCGAAATATGTCCGCATGGGAGAAGGTCAAGTTTTGGCGTTGCAGAATGACGGTACACTTTGGGGTTGGGGTGACAATCGCGTAGGACAGCTTGCGCGCGAAGAAGAGTACATTGAAATTCCCATCAAAATCATGGATGGTGTACGGTTCGTTTCGGCGGGACAGTACGTTTCCACCGCCTTGAAAGAGGATGGTAGTCTGTGGAACTACAATGCGGATAGCGGCGAGGAGGTGGAGGTTCTTACGGCAGTCGGGTAGAAGTTTTTGATGAGCGTATGAAATTATACGTGTCGACCAAGGCTGATGATTCTTTCGATTGTTTGAGGTTGCTTTTCGCCAACAGTTATGCTATAATAAAGGCGATATTACAAAAGAGGTGACATAGATTTGCTACAATTTTACCTATCCGCGCTTGACACAGAAGCCGAGCGCCAAAAAATGTCCGACATATACGAACACTATCGCAGTCGTTACATATACATCGCAATGAAAGTTTTGAACGATCACGCACGCGCCGAGGACGCCGTACACGCGGCTTTTGTCGATATGCTTGCCCAAAAAGAAAAAATTTTCTCATTATCCTGTAGTGATTTCCTGCGATACAGCGATTGCATAGTGAGCAACAAATCGCTGGACATTTTGCGGAGGGAGAAAAAATATGTGGAAATTTATGACAACATGCCGGACGATACAGATGTTAGCGATATCGTCTTGCGCAAGATGAATATAGAAAAATTGATGGCAGTCTTGGATACTTTAGACGGCGACGAACAACGCATATTGCGTAGCAAGTATATTTTTAAACGGAGCTATCAGGATATTGCGGCCGAGATGGGACTGACTTTGAAGAATGTCGAGATTCGGTTGTACCGAGTGCGTCAAAAAGTAAAACGAATATTGATAGAGGAGGGTGTTACCTGTGATTGAGCGAGAATTTACCGATGCAATTATCGACACGGCATTGGGCGAGGCGTTTTTGGAGTGGGAACGGCGGCGGAGCGAAAATATCCCTCCAAAAGCGGAATTGGATAAATTATATACGCCTTCGGAGCGTCAGACAATTCGCATGAAACGCCTGTTTGCATGGGATAATCGCAGGACGATAATCAGGACGACGCTCAACGTGGCGCGGAAAATTGCTGCCGCTGTGGTGGTGTCTGCGGCTGTGTTGGTTGCCCTGCTTTTGGCGACAGCGGCGGGGCGGGCGGCGGTTGCCAATGCAGTCATGACGTGGTACGATGAATTTGTGTCCATCGTGTCACCCGCCGAGCAAGACGAGGACGTAGATCTATCCGCATGGCGCGTGGAGTATGTGCCGGAAGGGCTTGCACTTGTTGAGGACACCTTATTACCAGACCAACGCATACTGGTTTATGGCTCTGACGCAGAAAGCGTTACATTACTCGTGGTAGCCGCAAGCGAAATGGTAAACATAGGGATCGTAGATGGGATACAAGAAGAACAAATAATAAACGAAGTGATTTATTACTGCTTTTGGGGAGATGATGGTGAAAAAGTGGTTTATTGGGTGCTTGGAAATACGAGTTTTACCCTTGGTTGTAATTTGAGCAAGGAGGAAGTGTTGCTAGTTGCCCAGGGAATAAAAAAATAATTTTGGAAAGCTTGTAGTGATTTCCTCCGATGGCGCGATTACTTTATAGAGGGCAAAAAATCGGAAAGGAGGACATCACGAATGGGCAGGCGAATTATGGCGATGGTCGTTGCGCTAGGTATGGTGCTGAGTGTTGGCACGATAAGCGTTGCCGTAGAAGCGGCCACGCCGCTGTGGGCAAATGTCAACGCAACGACTGCAAGCATTTCATTCTCCGGCGGCAATGCGGGTTGCACAGTTACAATAATCGGCAAGACCGGCACGACCAGCATTTCGGCGACTTGCACACTCCAACGCAAGGTTGGAACGAGCTACACCACGGTTGGCTCGTGGAGCGCAAGTAGCTCCAGTCAGACGCTAAGCAGTTCAAAATCTTATGCGGCAACATCCGGGCAGACCTATCGCCTAAGCGTCACCGCCAAGGTGACAAAAAGCGGCACAGTAGAAAATATCTCGTTTACATCGCCAGACTACACACGGCCATAGGCGGCGCAAAGGCAGCCATTGGAATACAGCTAAAAAATATTTTTGGAAAAGCTGTAGTGATTTGACTCCCTTAAAACGATTACATTATAGAGCGATGTATAAAGGGGGCGATTCCAATGGTCAGTTAAAGGCGCGACTAACCCAGCAACCCCATACATATTTGACAGCCCTACATGGGCGGAAAGGACAACCATCATGAAAAAGAAATTTTTAGCGGTAGCCTTAGCGTTGACCTTTGTTCTCAGCATGACAATTGTAGCCTACGCAACAACCTCAAGCAAAACTGGGTCTGCGGGCGGAGCAAATTTCACAGGAAGCGCAAGCTTGCAAACTTATTCCGCTTCAGCTAACATTGTGACAACCGCGTCCGCCGCATCCGTTTCACTCTCCGGGAAAGTTTATAAATTAAACACTAGCACAGATACTTTATCAACCTCTACTCTTGGCAATGGCGGAACAACAACCGCTAGTATCAATTTAGGTTCTTCTGCTCCGACTAGATTCTATAAGCTTGAGGTAAAGTATACCGGAAGCAAAGGTACTGGGAAATGGACTGATTCCACCACAATAGTTACTTGATTTGACTAAAAGCAATTCTCATGACACACGCGTTCGGGGAGCAAGGTGCTTTTTCAGCTTGCTCCCCCAATTTAAAGAGGAGGTCAATAAAATGAAGGAAAAATTGAGTTTACTATTGGCGTTTTCGCTGGTCTTTTTGCTTGCGTCTTGCACAAATAAGGACATCTCGCCGACAGAACCCAGCAACTCTATTACAACGTCTCCAACCACGTCACCGACAGAAAAACCTCACGCCCCGGCATTGCCTCCTGTTCGGTTCGCATTGCCAGATTTTGATGTGTTGTCTGATGAAGCAAAACAAGCGATTAACGATTACTTGTATGAAAAAGGCTGCGATTTTTCGCTAGAATTTGTGTTTTTAGACACCTCAAATTTAGACTATTGGGAAGGTATGCAACAATATAACGAAGATACAGCAAATAAGAAGCCAATTGATATTATCTGCGCTGGTATTGCTGACCCGAATAACAACAGCTTGAAAATGTTCAAAAATTTGGAGCTTGAGCCGTTGACCGCGCTATATGACGACCCGCAAATAAAGAAACTGTTTCCGAAGATTTTGATTGACGCTTTTTCAATCAATGGAATACCATATCTTTTACCGAAGCTGCTTTCGCACAATGATATAACTTACGCGTTTAATCCCGAAAAGTTTTCGCAAAGTGAGGTGGATAGTTTTTCTGCAAGCCCCGAAGATGTCGCGAAACTATTCAAATATAATTTAGCTGTTACGGGGAATCCAGAAGAATTATTGCCGTTTTATATAGCTAATGGTGTGACCTACCCTAAAAGCGGCAATGCAATAGTCAATGGATTTGAGGCGTTTGACGATTATTTTAACGAGTTGTTTTCCGCGTTAAATAACAAGCAATTAGTTTATCTTCCCGAGGGAAAACAATTTGACAATCCCGATGTTTTTATTACGCAATCAGTCGGCAGGGATAGCTACATACCGAATATACCGGAGGGTTATATGGTTAAGAAGTTCCCGTCGATTCTTTACAATGTGTTTTCAGGTGTCGCTATTCCGAAAACATCGCCAAACAAAGAAAGAAGCCTGAAGTTTCTACAGTTAGCTTTAACGGATTCAAAGCTTGCAAATCTTATAATCAACGGTGAAGATAGTGTTGATTATACGCTGATTGATGGATATGTCTGTAGTGAAAATGGCGAAAAGCTCTCGAGAGATATACAATTTTCCTTTACCGGGGGCATTTTCTACAATGGCGTATATCCATCGGCCAGCGATTTTGGTATTCCAAATGGGATAACCGCTGATGAATACTATGATAAGCATGTCAGAATTACACCTTTTTCGCAATTCTATTTTGAAACGCCAAGGAATCTGTCGGATATACTAACACGCTTAGCCACAATAACCGAACAGTTTGATAAGTTTGTCACTAGCGGAACTTCAACGACTTCTAAAGATTGGCTGGATTCAACGGTTGACAAGCTGAACGAGTTAGGCTATAATGAGATTATAGCAGAAGTTGCAAAACAGTATGACGAATTTGAGGGGGAATAATATTGTGAAAAAGCTGTGGGTTTTTATCGCGATAATAGCGTTGTTGACGGCATGTTCGCCCAAAGAACCAACGGAAACGATATTCAAAGGGACATTATATTTCGGAGGCTATGTGTCGTTCGCGGGGAATGGGATAATTGAGGCTGGCAACGGACCTATGCGCTTTTCGGACTTAAGCGGCGATGGTGCGATTGTGCTGTGTGACAAGCCGGACTGCAAGCATGAACCTGCAACAATAAAAAACCCGACCCCGACATGCTTGGCGCAGACGGATTTGGTGGAAGGCCAAAAAAAAATGATAATATATCAAAACCACCAGATTTTGATTCGCGGCATAGAGGGAGAGCCTATGGCGACACGGGTTTATACCGCTGATATTAATGGTGAAAACCGCAAAAAAGTGGCGGATATTCCGAACGCGCTAAATATATTAAGTGCGGCGATACGAGGCGATACACTTGTTCTTGCCTATCAAAATTCATATGAAGTAAATGAAGCGGGTCTGTTTGATAAGTTGGAAAAAGACTTTGCGGGAATTTCGATAGTGAACATGAAAACAAGAAATGTAAAAAATCTTATCGCAAAAGAAGGCTATAGCGTTTCGATTGATTCACTTTGGCTTGATGATAAATATGTGGGTTATAGCACATCTCAAACCGAGAGGCCGTTTGAGGAATATTACGGAAAGGAATTCGATGGAGATTACGCCAATCTTACTCCGGAAATGATGCAAAATGCGGCTGTAGAGGCAGAGCAAGGCATCAGATACAACACATATCTTTATGATGTTTCAGCGAATGTTGAAACGGAGATTTGGAACAGCAACGGAAGATACACAAACGGTAGCTTTGCCGATGGATATTGGGTCACAACCGATGGGGAGAAGGCTACGTTAACGCCATTAAACGGAGAAGAATCAATCAAGTTGAAACAACCGACAAGCGATGATTTCTCGCCGCTTAAGGCTGACGAGGGACTGTATTTTAACTCATGGAAAGATGATGTTTACACCTATTACAGCTGTGATAAATCGAAGTTTACGGAGATAGGGCATGCGGACTTTTCGGTTGCGACTATAATTAATAATGTGGTTTATGCCTCTAGAAGTGGCGGAGAGTTTGCATATGGTTATTTGCCGCTTGACAACTTCAAAGCCGCGAAATTCGATGCATTTAAGGTTTTGATATATCCGAACAGAAAGTGGGTTGGATAGAATGAAGTTGCGTATGTCGAATTTGACTAAAATCTATCCGAAATCGACTCAGCCCGCCCTTGATAATTTCAATTTTGAATTTACACCTGGAATATACGGCTTGCTCGGTCCGAATGGCGCGGGAAAGAGTACGCTTATGAACATAATAACGTGTAATTTAGAGCAAACCTCCGGCGAAATTGTGTGCAACGAAAACGCTATCGGCAATGCCGATTATCGGCGATTGTTGGGCTACGTCCCGCAACAGCAGGGTCTGTATGAAAGCTTTACATTGCTGAGGTTTATGCGGTATATGTCTGCGCTAAAAGACATACCCGCAAATGTTGCGGAAACGCAAATTTTTGAATTGTTGGAGCGCGTCAATTTAAGCGACAGCATCAACAAGCGGCTGGGAGCGTTTTCGGGAGGCATGAAGCAACGCACACTCTTCGCGCAAGCGTTGCTCGGAGATCCCAAAATACTGATACTTGACGAGCCGACGGCAGGTCTTGATCCGAAAGAACGTATACGTTCGAGAAATCTAATACAAAGCGTGGCGCAAGATAAAATCGTCATATTTGCGACACATGTTGTGAGCGATGTTGAGGGTATTGGCAAAGAGTTTTTGTTTCTCAAAAAAGGCGAATTGATACGACAAGGGACGCCGCCAGAATTGAGAGAAGATAACGGCAACAATTTGTCGTGGTTGGAGAACGTATATATGTCAATATTCGATGAGACAGAGGACGTGTTATGAGCAGGTTAACGCGGCATGAGTTGTATAAAATTATAGGGCGACGAGGAGTTTTATTGATATTTCTGGCGCTGGTTTCCGCCAATATTCTGATCACTATTATGGCCGCAAAAAACGAAACAAATCCCGAAAGCTATAAAACCTTACATGTTGAATTAGAAATTTTATCAGCCGAAGAAGCGCTATCACGAACAGAAATTGCAGATGACGATTTTCTTGATTATTCAAATTATACTTTGTATAGATTGGTGCAAAATGAACTTTTGGAATATGGAAACTACGGGAACTATCTTCACCAAATTCAAGCTGCAGCGAAAAAATTGGAACAATCAAGTATTTTCTCGAATATGAGTGGCTACAGTTATAAAAACATTGTAAAAACTGCAGAAGATTTTCAAACAATGACAGGAGTGACACCAATATTCGCGCCATCACTTGGAATAAAACTTGCCACAAGTGGGCTTCACACAGATATTTTGGTATTGCTCGCGTTATTTGTAGTCAGTTTTTTGTTGTTTACATACGAACGAGAACGCGGACTTTTGCCGTTGTCTCGCACCACTCCCAACGGGATGGCCATACATGGCATCTCAAAACTATTTTCGACTTGGATCGTCTGCGTTGCAATGATTGCAACCTTTTATATCCCCAAAATCGCGATAGGAACAGCACTATTCGGATTGGGAGATTTGTCGCGCCCGATTCAATCAGTGTATGGGTTTTCCGGTGGAATATTGCATATCAATGTATTGCAATACCTGCTTTGTTATTGCGCGATTAAGCTATTCATGTTAATGACAATATCGGCGATATTCTGCGCGATGTCTGCGTTATCTGTCAAACCGATTCACTGCTTTGCCATTGCGACGATATTCATTAGCGGTTCATATCTGCTGGGACTAATCCCATCTTGGCATCCGCTGTCGATCTTCGCGGTCATTGAACCCCTTTCATGGCTCAAAAGCGATGAAATATTGACGAAATATCTGAACATTAACATATTAGGATTTCCCGTGCGTCGACTGAGTTTGACTGTAATTTCAATGGCTATAGCGCTGTGCGGAACGGGATTTCTATCAGTCATTTTCTACTTCAAACAACGCAAAATGATTTCCGATTCAAAAGCTACATCAAAAAAGAGATTCAAGCCGATAAAACGCGCACGGCTGCTCGGAAATGAAGTATATAAACTGCTGATAGTCAATCGCGCGTTGTTGGTATTTATCGTATTTATTGCCGCTACAATGTATATTTATGCCGCATTTCCGATAAAAGAGCGATTTGCAGATTTAGATGCAATGGGATACAAGCGTATCGCTATAACTTATGAGGGAATTGTGCAAGAAGATCGGCCAATATTTGAAGAAATAGCACGAATGAATTTGCCGGACTCTATTCTTTCTGAAATAATGCGTCAACATCTCGACTATTTACAGACAAAAGAGGAGTCGCAATTGCTTTATGATGCGGGATACAAACAGCTCACTTTTGGTGATATTCGCATGGAATTATGGCTATTTTTAATCGCCGTGATACTGTTGATCGCGATACTTGGAGGCTTTGCGGCGATGGAATATCGAAGCGGTGCGATTGTTTTGATGCGTTCGAGCGCAAAAGGTTATAAAAAAGTAATCCGCGCTAAGCTGTTTATCGCCATAATTGCGGCATTTTTTGTTTGCTTATTGGTGTATATTCCGCAGATATATGGCGTTTTGTACTCATATGGAATGCCCGTGCCGAGCGCACCCGCGTACAGCATGGAACACCTATGGTTTTTGCCGCAAACTATGACGATTTTCAGGGCAATAACTGCGAGTATGTGTCTGCGGCTAATAATTTTGATTGCTTTTGCGGTGTTGCTTCTTGAGTTGTCAAAACTCGCTAAAAATGTGATTCAAGCATATTTGCTGTGTTCAGGCGTTTTGATACTTCCGATATTGTTAGCCTTGGTGTTAACGTAGTGGGCGTAATTCGCTCCCTACGGCAATCTGTGTCCTGCCGCGAGATACAGTTCGTACCACTCCTCGCGGGTAAGCGTGATTTCCGTCGCCCTCACGCAATCCCTCAACCGCTCAAGGTTCGTTGTCCCCGTGACGGGCTGCATTTTCGCGGGGTGACGCAGCAACCACGCGAGCGCGATCGTCGTGTTCGACACGCCGTACCGCTTAGCGATCTCGTCGATTTTCGCGTTGAGCTTCGGGAATTTCTCGTTATCGAGAAACACGCCCTCGAAAAATCCGTACTGGAACGGCGACCACGGCTGAATCGTAATATCGTTCAGACGGCAGTAATTCAGCACGCCGTTGTCGCGGTTGAGCGACGGCTCGTCCGGCATATTCATGTTCATCGTCTGCGTAATCATCGTGGCGTTCGTGATACTCAACTGAAGCTGATTCGCGGCAATCGGCTGACTGACGTAACACTTCTAAGCCTCAATCCTCGCCCCGTAAACATCACATCACAAAACACAGACAGCAAAAAAGCCCGCAACAGCGGGCTTTTTCAGCTTCGTGTACCTTGTATCCAACAAGGCAGTAATCGGTGGTGGGGGAAGGTGGATTCGAACCACCGAAGTCGTAGACAACAGATTTACAGTCTGCCCCCTTTGGCCACTCGGGAATTCCCCCACGTAAACACCTCACCTATTATACCCCTCCCGTTGCAAAATGTCAATACCCCCTGCCAATAAAATTTTATTCCCAAAAATTTTTTCCAAAACCCCTTGCAAATTTGCCAAAACTCGTGTATAATGGGAAGTGAAGAAGTATGCGGGGAAATTTGAGTGGGGTAGAGCAAATGTATTCAATAGGCGACAAGATTGTACACCCGATGCACGGCGCGGGTGTGGTTGAAAGCATCGTCGAGCAAAAAATCGACGGGACAAGCCGTCAGTACTACGTGTTCAAAATGCCGGTCGGCGGCATGTTGGTGATGATTCCCATCAACAACAGCGACGAAATCGGCGTCCGTCCCGTTATCGGGTTTGACGAGGCGGACGAGATCATGGACTCCCTGTGCCACATCGAAATCAGCATGACGGCCAACTGGAACCGCCGCTACCGCGAGAACATGCTGCGCATCAAAAGCGGCGACATTGCCGAGGTCGCCAAGGTTGTCAAAGGCCTGATGTCGCGGGAAAAACAGCGTGGTCTGTCCACCGGGGAACGCAAAATGCTACATTCTGCCAAGGTGATACTTATCTCCGAGATCGTCCTCGCGCAAAGCTCCAGCTTTGAGGAGATCGAGCAACGCGTCAACAGCGCGTTGGCGGGCTAGCTTACGAGGTGCAAGATGGGTCTTTTTTCTCGCAAAACCAAGCAAAAAATAAATAAACGACCGCATACAGCCGCTGTTATTCCAGCGGCTGGTTCTTCGTTGCGCATGGGCGGCACCGACAAGCTCTTCGCGGAGCTGCTTGGCACGCCCGTCATAGCCCACACGCTGTTGGCTTTCCAGCGCAGCGCCTCCATAAGCGAGATAGTCATCGCCGCGTCGGAGAGTAATATCCTGCCGATTGGCGATATTTGCAAGCGTTACGACATCACCAAGGTCACGCACATACTGCGCGGCGGCAAAACGCGCACCGAGTCGGTCTACGCGGCGTTGCTTAACGTGTCCGGCAAGACGGAATACGCCGCGGTTCACGACGGGGCGCGTCCGCTGATAACCCCGGAGCTTATCGACAAAATCGCGGAGACGGCGGCGATTCACGGCGCGGCACTGCCCGTCGTGCCGTTGAAGGACACGATCAAGCTGTTGAAAAACGGCGTCGCGCTGTCAACACCCAACCGCGCTGACTACGGCGCGGCGCAAACGCCGCAAATCTTCCAGCTGGGACTGCTAAAAGGCGCGTTGACGCGTGCGCTGGAAGACAAATGGGAGCTGACCGACGATGCGTCTGCGCTGGAGCGCATGGGAATGCGCCTGCAAACCGTGGCGGGGCTGGACGAAAACATCAAAATCACCACCCCGGCCGACCTCGCGCTGGCCGAGGCGTTGCTTACGGCAAGGTTGCAAGCCCTATGAGAATCGGACATGGCTACGACGCGCACAAGCTGGTCGAAGGGCGAAAATTGATACTGGGCGGGGTAGAAATCCCCTATAATTTAGGACTTTTAGGCCATTCCGACGCGGACGTGCTAACCCACGCCGTCATGGACGCGCTACTGGGCGCGGCGGCGCTGGGCGACATAGGCCAAATGTTCCCAGACTCGGACAATCAATACAAAAACGCAAACAGCCTAAAAATGCTAAAAGCCGTAACAAATCGTCTGGCAAACCAAGGTTTCAAAATCAACAACATAGACGCGACAATCATAGCGCAAGCCCCAAAACTAGCGATATATATCCCAAAAATGCAAGAAAACATAGCCCAAGTGACAAACGCGAAACCAAGCCAAATCAGCATAAAAGCCACCACCGAGGAGCATATGGGCTTCACCGGCCGCAACGAGGGCATAAGCGCCCACTGCGTGACGACAATTGACAATGAACAATGAACAATGGACAATTAGGGACGCGTTCCCCAATTGTCCATTGTCAACTGTCAATTGTCAATTGCATAGACTGCCTCAAAGGAGGTTTCTCTATGTACTACTACATCGTCTGCAAAACCTTGACCGGCGCACAGCGCAAGGTAGCCATTTGCAAGTTAAACCCTTGAATCCGTTGGGATTCAAGGGTTTTCGCTGTCTTTACAAGCGTTTTCGCAACCTTTTCAAGTAGCTTTTATCGAGCTTTTATTAGCTTTTATGGGCATGGTGTCTTGTTTGGTGTCTTGCGATAAGAGCCTTAATACCCCATCTGCCGCGTTTTGCTTGGAGGAAAAATCCGGGTGGGTGTAGATGGCTGTTGTGCTTATGTTCTCGTGTCCTAACAACTCTTGCACCGTGCGAATGTCTGCGCCGCCGGATAGGGCTAGCGTGGCGTAGGTGTGCCGCAGACAGTGCGGAGATAATGCCCGGCAATCCGGGTTGGCCGCTACGAACTTTTTCATCATAGTTGCGAATGTCGCGTTAAAGCCCGTGAGATTGCGGAGACTGCCGTCTTTATTTGAGAACACATACAAGCTTCGGCGCGGCAATGCTTCAATCGCGGCGCGGATAAAATCCGGCAACGGCACAACACGTATACTCTTTTCGGTCTTTGCCACACCGTCCTCGACCTGTGGGCGGTAGTCTTCTATAAATACCGAGCGGTTGACGGACAGCCGCCCATCGGATATATCCGACCACATCAGCCCCAAGGTCTCGCCGCGCCGAAGACCTGTATATAGCATGACGAGCGTCGCGACAGCTGTTTGCCGCCCGGTGTCGTATAGACCGCTTTGGGGATTGTCGCGCTTGTAGTCCGTGGCAAAGGCGGTTAGCTTTTGAGCCTCGCGCACGGTGTACGCCTCGCGTTGGGCTTCTTTTTTGCGCGGCGCGGTGAGGTGTGCCGCCGGGTTTCGCGGGCATATCCCGTTTTCAAACGCGGACGCAAACGCGGCGCGTATATTTATTAGCATTTTTTGTATGTATGAATTCGAGCGGTTCTCTGCCATGTTGTTTATAAACGCCTGTAGCTCTATAGGCGAGATTGCCGAGACTTTTT
>BNZR01000009.1 GCA_026001245.1 Clostridia bacterium | reverse complement strand
GCCGCCCGGACAAAGCTTGCGCCGTCGCACAAAAGGAACTCCCCGCCCCAAATCGCGCCGTCCTCGCCGTATCCCGTCCCGTCAAACGCCACGCCCAGCACGGATTGCAGGTCATGCTCCGCCATCACCGACGCAATGTGCGCGTGATGGTGCTGCACCTGAATCACCGGCAACCCCATGCTCAACGCGTGTGATTTCGAGAAATACGCGGGGTGAAGATCGCAAGACACAACCTCCGGGTTTATTGCGAAAAGCAGTTGATATTCCGCGATTTCCGTGATATAGTTCTCAAAAACATCGGCATTTTCAAGATCCCCGAAGTATTGGCTAAGATACACCTCGCGATCCTCCGTCAGCGCGAACGCCGCTTTCAGGTCGCCCCCCATCGCCAAGACTTTCCTGCTCACGGGTTTCCGCAAGATTATCGGCAACGGAGCCAGTCCGCGCCCGCGCCTTATCACTTGATAGGGTACCGCCACCGAGTCCTCCAATGGCCGCAATATCACCCTATCATTTGATAGTGTCGGCAACTTGTAGCTCTCCGCGAAGTCCAACGCCGCCCTATCAACTGATAGGATAGCCGCTCCGCTGATGTTCGCGCTGGTCAAAACTATCGGCGAAAGCTGATTTAACAGCAACTCGTGTAGCGGCGTGTACGGCAAAAATGCGCCGCAACGGTTGTCCCCCAGTAGCACAGACGGCGAAAATTCCGGGATTTCCGCACTTCTTAGCCTAATCGGAACAATCGGCCGCGCCTGCGACTGCAACAACTCCGCTTCCTCCGCGCTGACCTCGCAAAAAAGCTCGACCTGCGCAACGTCCTTGAACATAACCGCAAACGGCTTCGCGTCACGACCCTTTATCTCGCGCAACCGCTCAACGTCGCCGCGCACCGAGCAGGCTAGATGATATCCTCCGACGCCCTTTATCATCACGACCGAGCCGCGCTTAAGGTCGGCCACACAAGCTTCAAACGCCGCAATCCCAACGTATTCTCGATATTTCAAGGTCGGCCCGCAATGATTGCAACACAGCGTCTCGGCGTGAAAACGCCGATCATTCGGGTTGCGATACTCTGCGGCGCAGTCCGCGCACAAGGGAAATTCCGACATAGACGTACTCACGCGGTCGTACGGCAACGAATCGATAACCGAAAAACGCGGCCCGCAAGCGGTGCAACTGTTGAAAAAATGCCCGCGCCGGCGCGCGTCCCCCTCCAAAAGCTCCCGTTCGCAATCGGGACACGGCGGCAAGTCCGGTTGCATAAAACGTTTGCCTGTCGCAGTGGCAGAGCTTTCGATTATCTGAAAGCTCTCCAATTTTTCATCGTTACAAAACTCTTGAATTTTCAACGAAAACACGCGCCTATCACTTGATAGGGTTGCAAAAAATTCGGCGGTTTTATCGCCCTCCGCATAGACCTCCACAATCCCGCCGTTGTTTTTCACCCAACCCGCAAGCCCAAGCTCACGCGCCAAGCGATAGACGTAGGGGCGAAACCCCACACTTTGTACGATTCCCTCTATAATCGCGCTTTTTCCAACCAATGCGCGACCTCCTCAACGCCGACGGCGTTTATCCCCGAAACCTCCAAAATTTCCACCTTTTCATTGAGTTTTCTTAGGCCTTTTGTGAAAAATTCGCGGTCAAACGCAACATATGGCACCAAATCGACCTTGTTCAGTATAATCAAGTCGGCTTTTTCAAACGCGAGTGGATATTTATACGGTTTGTCGCTGCCCTCCGTGACCGTCGCGATCAAAATTTTGACGTGTTCCCCTATCAAAAACTCGGCGGGACAGACCAAATTCCCGATATTCTCCACAAACACAAAACCCGTGTCCTGCGGCATGTCCGCAAGAGCGGCCTCAATCTGACTCGCCTCTAGGTGACACGCGCCGCCCGTGTTGATTTGCACGGCGGGAATCCCTGCCTCTTCAAGGGTTTGCGCGTCTATATCCGACTGTATGTCCCCCTCGATAACAAAGCTTTTCTTGGACAACATTGGTATCAATTTCGACAGCAAGGTGGTCTTCCCCGCCCCCGGCGAGCCGAGGATATTCACGCAAAAAACCCTGCTTTTCGTCATTTTTTCACGCAGTTCTGCCGCCAAACGCTCGTTTTTATCCAGTATTTTCTCCATTACGCTGATTTCCATCAACCTCAACGCTCCTCACATAGAATTCACGGCCGACCTCCGATGGCGCGCCGTCCCCGCCGCAAACGGGGCAATCAAACTCGAATGGTCGCCGTGAAAACAATCCGCCGCAAGCCTTACAGCGCAATTGCGGCGCGACGCGCTCGATGTCCAGCGCCGCGTTTTCGCAGGCCGTTCCCTCCGCGATTATTCCAAAATATAGCTCTATCGACTCGGCCACGAAGCCGCTGTAGTCCCCAACCACCAAGTTGATTTTCGAGACCGCCGCGCCGCCCGCGTGACGCTCCGCGATGTGTATAATCTCTCGTGTCACTGCATATTCATGCATTTACGGCTCTCTGAACCTCCGAGACGTGACGGTCTGTCGCGGCGGGCGGCACATTATTGTTCATAGCCAAGCACTTTTTCGGGCATTTTTCGACGCAGAAAGCGCAGTTTATGCACTCAAAACGGCGAATTGTCCACACCTTTCCGGCGCGGTCTACCGACAACGCCCGTGTCGGACAAGCCTTACTGCAAATTCCGCAAAAAATGCACTTTTCAAGCTCAATCGCTACCTGACCCCGCACCAACTCGTCATTGATTTTCGGTTTTGCCGGGAACGCGACAGTCGCGGGCTTTTTGAACAGACTGCCCAGCACGATTTTCAACATCGGCAACCCCATAATTTCAACCCCTCGTCTTCAGATTCATGTATATTTATTCAGCGTTCTGTACAGCTTATGCAGGGATCGATCGTCAGTATCAGCACAGGCACGTCGGCCAAATCCACGCCCTTTAGCATGTGAACCAAGGCCGGTAGATTGGCGAAGGTCGGGGTGCGAACGCGCACGCGAGACAGGAATTTTGTGCCGTTGCCCTTGGCGTAATACAGCACCTCGCCGCGCGGCTGTTCCAGTCGCGCAAACCATTCCCCGGTCGGGAAGCCTTTCACCGGTACGGCGATCGTCTCGTCATTCGGAATAAGCTCCGCGCACTGCTCAATGATTTTTATCGACTCGTACAGCTCCCTCACGCGCACTTTAACACGTGCCAAGCTGTCGCCCTCGCGCTCGGTCGGGATATCGAACTTTACGTATGAATATGCAGAGTAGCCCTGCGTGCGGCAGTCGGTTTTTATCCCACTCGCCCGCGCCATAGGCCCCACTGCGCCCAGCATTTCCGCGTCCGCCGCAGACAGTGTCCCCACCCCCGCAAGACGGCTGTACAGCGACTTATCCGTGTTAAAAACGTCTGTCAGCGACCTCAACTCGCGCTCCATGCCGTGCAGCACATCCAGTATTTTTGCAATTTTTTCGGCACTTACGTCTTTGCGAACGCCGCCCACCTTGCACACCGAAAAAATCACGCGGCCGCCCGTGGTCATGTCGAACAAATCCAAAATCTGCTCGCGCATACGCCAGCTGTGCTGGAACAAACTCTCATAGCCGACAGCGTCGGCCATCAGCCCCAACCACAGCAAATGGCTGTGAATCCGCGACAGCTCCGACCAGATAACACGCAAAAACTCGGCGCGGTCAGGCACTTTCAGCCCCATGATATTCTCAACCGCCATGCAATATCCCATGCCGTGCATAAAACTGCAAATCCCGCAAATACGCTCCGCAACGTAGACATACTCCTGAAAATCGCGTTTTTCGGCCAGCTTTTCCAACCCGCGATGCACAAAACCGATGGACGGAATCGCCTCAACAACCGTCTCGTCGTCCAGCACCAAATCCAAATGGATAGGCTCGGGCAGAACCGGGTGTTGCGGCCCGAACGGCACAATCGTACGCTTGCCCAAAATTACAACTCCTCCTTCACGTCCACAAACGGCGTTTTTTGAGCTGTACGATAGAAATTGCCCTTAAAATCGACGTTAATGTTGCGAATTTTAATCCCAAACAGGTCTTTCATCTCGTTTTCATACAGGTAAGCGTAGGGAAACACCCCCGTGATACTCTCAATCTCGTCGCCCTCCGCGATACGCAAGCGCAGGCTGACAAGCTCCTCGTCTCGCGCAAAGCTGTACAGCAAGTCATACGGCTCAACCGTCGTGACGCAGGCCTGCGACAGGCGATAGCCCGCCTTTTTCATCTCGTCCGCGCCCGCGATTAACTGCTCGCGCCCGTCCAATTCCCTGATAGACTGGCTCATTTTTTCGCCCCCAATTTCTCTAAGGCCAAGGCCACGCCGCCGATTATCGACTCCGGCCGCGCCGCACAGCCCGGCACATACACGTCCACCGGAATCACGTGGTCAACCCCCGCCTTTACGTTATAGCAATCCTTGAAAATGCCGCCGTTCGCGGCGCACGCGCCTATCGCCACAACCACTTTCGGGTCGGGCATTTGCGCGTATAACTGCTTGATAATATCAATGTTCTGCTCGTTTACCGAGCCTGTAATCAACAGCATGTCGGCGTGCTTGGGGTTGCCGGTGTTGATAACGCCGAAGCGTTCAACGTCGTAAAGCGGTGTCAGACAGGCCAGCACCTCAATGTCGCACCCGTTACAGCTTGACCCGTCGTAATGCAGTATCCACGGGGATTTCGCGGCTATCTTACCCATTATATCAACCCCAATACAAGGAAGTTTGCGACCGAGGCCGCCCCCGTCACAAGCCACGCGGATTTTAGCGCGGGTTGCCACTTTATCCGGGCGAACACGTTGTCAATAACAATCTCAAGCAAGTACACAAACAGCGTGACCACTGCGGCCACGGCGTGGCTCCAAGGCGCGGCGGTTACGAAGAAAATGTATACCAGCGACAGCGCGAAAACCGTCTCGAACCAGTGGGTTATCTCGACCATGGCCATATTCGCGCCCGTCAGCTCCGTGGTGATTCCCTTGACCAATTCCTGATGCCCGTGGTGCGACATGCTCAAATCAAAAGGCGACTTGCGTAGCTTGATGGTCAGCACGAACAGCAACCCCAAAAACACCAGCGGCAATCGGGCGATAACCGGCACGTCCAAGCTTAAGGCCTCCGCCGCGCTGAACGAACCCGACGCCTTGTAAAACCCGAAGACCGTAATCAGCACCATCGGCTCGTAGCACATAATCTGAATCAACTCACGCTCCGCGCCCACAAAGCTGTAGGGCGAGTGGCTGGAGTATCCCATAATCACGAAGAAAATACAGGCCAGCGTGAACGCGAACACGCTAAGCAACATGTCCATACCCGTCAGCAACAGCACCACGGCAAAGGCCGTAAACACCAGCGTAAGACTGACGTAAAACGCGGCCAATCCGTTGACAGACGTGGATTTCTTGCCGAACAGCTTACCCACGTCGTAAAACGGCTGTAAAATCGGCGGACCTTTTCGGCTTTGCATACGCGCCGTAAGTTTGCGGTCCACGCCCGAAAGCAACCCGCCCAACAGCGGCGCGGCGATTAGTACAATTATAATATTAATCACAAAGCTCACAGCGCAATCCCCCCCAATATCACGAACAGGCCGATTATCAATGCCCCCGCGCAGACAAAAATCGTCTTGTTAAGCCAAATTTTCTCGCCGAACCAACTTTCCATGTAATAGTTTTTCAGCTCGACCACGCGGCTGTCCTGCAACCCGCTCTGATAAGCGGACGAGCGGCGCGGAAGAACCCTCTTGTAAAACGGTATCAAGATAAACGGCAACACGACCACCAAGCCCATCATCACGACTATTATAATATTGGCCACGTTGTCAATGGGCGACATCACGAAAAAGTTCCCCAACCCGTCAATAAACGGCAGGACGAATTTCTGCGAAACTATCGGAAACGCAAGGCACACCAGCACCACCATACCCGCCAGCACGCCCAGCGAGACTTTCTCGCCGCCGTCCAGCTTGTGGGGCTTGTCCAAGTCGGTACGCCGCGCCCCCGCGATCAGTTTCCCCAGCCACTTTGTCCAAAAAAACAGCGTAATCGTACTGCCAAAGGCTATAAGCAAAACAATCAGCGTGGTCCACACGTCGCCCGCGTCCAAAAACGCCTTCATGGCCGCCCATTTTGAGATTAGCATGCCAAAGGGCGCGACAAACATTCCCGCGATTCCGATTACCAAAAACAGCGTCAGCGGTTTCGAGATTGTAATCAGCCCGTCCATGCGCTCGATGTCGCGACTGCCCGTCTTATGCTCAACCGACCCTACCGTCAGGAACAACAGCGCCTTGGCTATCGCGTGGAAAATTATAAGCATAACCGCCGCCCACATCGACTCCGGCGTGTTCAGCCCCGCGCAGGCCACAATCAGCCCAAGGTTCGAGATTGTGGAGTACGCCAAAACCCGCTTCGCGTCTTTTTGCGACACCGCCAAAATCGCCGTGACGAAGAACGTCACCCCGCCGACCAGCGTCACCGTAATCCCCGCCGCATTGTCGCCCAGCAATGGCGCGACGCGCAACAGTAAGTACACCCCCGCCTTGACCATTGTTGACGAGTGCAACAGCGCGGAGGACGGCGTGGGGGCGACCATAGCGCCCAACAGCCACTTTGAAAACGGCATCTGCGCCGATTTTGTAAGCGCGGCCACGGCAATCAAAAACACCGCCGCGTCTATGATTGGCAGGGGGAAGCCCTCGATGTGCAACAGCCCCTGAAGCGTGGTGATGCCGTTCAGCCCCGCGAAGATAATCCCCGCCGTGAAGCACAGACCGCCGAAGCCGTTTAGTATAATCGCCAACAGCGCGTTTTTCTTGGCCTCCGAGGTTTTGGTGTAGCCAATCATCAAGAACGAGGCCAGCGAGGTAATCTCCCAGCACAACAGCAAAAGCGTGAGTTCATTGGCCAGCACCAAGCCGAACATCGCGGCCAAAAACACGAACATCACGACAAGGAAAAAGCGCGTCCTGTCGGGAATATCCGTGTGGTGACGGTGGTAATCCCGCATATAATTTACCGTGTAGATACATATAATCCCGCCGATAACGCCGATTATCAAAATCATCAACTGCGACAGCTTGTCGCTGTAAAGCAACCGCTCCGCCCCGCTCCCCTCCGAGTGGTGCAACAGTTCAAACAGCGCGATGGCCACTCCCTGCGAAAGTGCAATCACAAACAGTATAACCGAGCGGTTTTTTAACGCCGCGTATATAAGATACGCCGCTATAGCCAAATCCAACGCCAGCACGACATATTTCAGCCATTCCGCGTCTTGAAAGGACAGGAACACGCCCACGGCAGAGCGAAATCCCGCGAAGCTTGACAAGGGGTTAGTCGGAACATAGTTAATGTAGTTCACCCAGACAAACGCGATGGCGACAGCGATAGTCGCGCCCGCGCCGATACGCGCAACCCAATCCATAACGCGGCGCGGCCTTGCAACCAGCAGTAATACCGCCGCAATCAGCGGGATACCAATCAGCGGCTCAAATAAACTCATAAAACACTCGACCCCCTATACTGTCTCTCTATCATTTTAACATATACTTTAATGTTTTACAAGGGTTGACACGCGCATTTTTTTGTGGTATAGTAGTTGCGAATGAGATGGGAAAAAGGGGTGCAGTGGATGAAACGCAGAATAGTCGTTGTCGGTGCCGGATACGCGGGAATCCTCGCGGCCAAGAAGCTGGCGAAGAACATCAAAAAGCAAAAGCTGTCCGAGCAGGTGGACGTTACGATCATTGACCGCAACCCGTTCCATACCATGCTTACCGAACTGCACGAGGTGGCGGGTCAGCGCGTCGAGGAGGACAGCATACGTATCAGTCTGCGCCGCGTGTTCGCGGGCAGGGCGGTTGATGTGGTAACCGACACCGTGAAGTCTGTGGACTACGATAAAAAGTCCGTAATCTGCGAACAAAACGCCTACTCATACGATTACTTGGTCTTGGCCAGCGGCTCCCAGCCGATTTTCTTCGGCGTTGAGGGCGCGCAGGAGCATACCCACACGCTGTGGTCGTATGACGACGCGGTGAAGCTTCGCGAACATATCGTCAACATGTTCCGACTTGCCGAGCGCGAGCCGGACCCAGCCAAGAAAAAAGCCCTGCTAACCTTTGTGGTCGTGGGTTGCGGCTTCACCGGGGTCGAGATGGCGGGCGAACTGGCCGAGCTTATCCCCTCGCTGTGCCGCCGCTTTGAAATCGACCGCGATTTGGTGACCTTAATCGACATGGACATGCTGGATCGCGTGTGCATGGTTCTTCCCGAAAAGCTGTCCGGCAAGGTACAGCGGCGGCTTGAAAAAATGCGCGTAAACGTCATGCTAAAAACCGGCACGGTGCGCGTGGGCGCGGACTTTATCGAGTACAAGCAAAACGAGCAGGTAACGCGCCTGTCCGCGAATACCGTGATTTGGACGGCGGGGGTCGAAAGCTCGGAGCTTGCCAAGGCCTCTAACGAAAAGCTGGGGACCGCCCCGCGCGGGCGCGTGCAAACCGACGAGTATCTGCGCTCGATAAACGACAAAAGCGTTTATATCGGCGGCGACAACATATATTTTATCCCGCAGGGCGAGAAAAACTCCGTGCCGCAGATGGTGGAAAACGCGGAGGCCTGCGCCGACACCATCGCGCACAATCTGCTGTGCGACCTTACGGGCAAGGGCGAGAAAGAGAGCTACCGCCCCAAATTCCACGGGGTTATGGTCTGCGTGGGCGGGCGATACGGCGTGGCGCATATCGGCCTGCCGGGTAAATTCTTCGGATTGCCGTCGTTTTTGGCGATGTTCTGCAAACATTTTGTCAATATACTCTACTTTATAAAGGTACTAGGCTGGAACAAGATATTCTCGTATATTCGGCACGAGTTCTTCACCGTGCGCGACTGCCGCTCGTTTGTGGGCGGGCATCTCTCAAATCGCTCCCCTAGCTTCTTCTTGGTGCCGCTTCGCGTGTATATCGGCGCGTATTGGGTGTACGAGGGAATCATGAAAATCGTCGAGGGCTGGTTTGAAAAGCCCAGTCTTGGCGGCTTTTACAGCGGCGCGAACGCGTTTTACGAGGGGATAATCAACCCCGGGTCTGACGCGGCCTCCGCCGCCAGCGGCGCCACCGAGGCCGTAAGCTCCGCCAGCGGCGCGGTGACTGATGCGGCGGCCAGCGCGGGCGACGTTATCCTAAACCAAGAGTTCCTGTGGATTTTTAAAATAATCTACGTCCACGCCAGCGACTACGCGGCCAAGCTGCAAATCTACGTCATGGACTGGTTCATGGACACGCTGGTTCTCCCCAGCGACACTATGCAGATGATCTTCCAGATCTCTATCGTGCTGGCCGAGATTTTAATCGGTCTGGCGTTGATGGGCGGTCTGTTCACAACACCTGCCGCCGTGGTATCCATCGTATTGCAGTTCCTGTTTTTAACCAGCACGGGGCTGTACATGGCGACTTGGTGGATGCTGTTCGCCTCTGTGGCGTTACTGTTCGGCGCGGGCCGCGTGTTCAGCTTGGACTACTATGTCCAGCCGTGGCTTAAAAAACACTGGGGCAAGGTGAAATTCGCCCGGAAGTGGTACCTGTACCATGATTGAGGAGGCACTTTGTCACGTCTCCGCGCTGATAACTCAAACCCTGCAAGCCGCCCCGCTGGCCGTCCGTGACATGACCACAAGTCTTTCGCAAACCACGGGCAAGGCCGTTCGGGCGCGATTGCTGCTTATATGCTCCTGCGATAACGCGGGCGCAATCCCCGATGTGGCCGTGCGTGCCGCCGCCGCCGCCGAGCTGTTCCATTTGGCGACGCTGGTTCACGACGACGTTATCGACGACGCGGCTCTTCGGCGCGGCAAACCCGCTCTGCACCGCGCTTTCGGCGCGAGACAGGCCGTTATCTGCGGCGACTGGTTGCTGTGCGCGGCAATGACTCTGCTGTCCAAGGACGCGAACTCTGCCGGCGACGTGTCGCGGCTTGTCCCCACGTTTACCGGGGCGGTCAGCGCGGTGTGTCTTGGCGAGCTGGAACAGCACCGCCGCAACCGCGACCTTGACTTGGGCGTTATCGGCTACCTGCGCGTTATCTCCGGCAAGACCGCCGCACTGTTCCATGTGTCGGCCTACGCCGGTGCCGTGGCGGGCGGGGCGACCGAGCGCGAGGTTCGCAAGCTTGCGCGGTTCGGGCGGTATTTGGGGCTGGTGTTTCAAATAGCCGACGACTGCAAGGACTACGAGTCCGACGTTGCGGCCTCCGGCAAGCCCGTGGCCAAGGACATCACCGAGGGGGTTATTACCCTGCCGCTGATTCTTGCGATGGCCAAAAATCCGGAGCTTCGGGCGGCGGCCGCCGCCGCGATGGACAGCGACAAACTGGGCGGCGAGCTTTCCGCGATGGTACGGGGTGCCGGCGGCACAAAAGCGGCCAGAGAGCTATCCGACCGATACGCCCGCAAGGCGCGGCAGTCGCTGATTGATATTGTTCCCCACAAGTGCGCGGCACTTGAAGAAATATTAGAGAAAACCCGGAAAAGATGAAAGGAGCAAACCCACATGAAAAAGAAACTGGCACTAGTCCTTGCCATCGCGATGATCGCGATGGTCGCCCTGTCGGCTTGCACAAACAGCGACAAAGGCACGCCCTCCCCCTCGCCGACCACGGCCGCAACCCCCTCGCCGACTGACGAGAAAACCCCTGACGCGAACACCAACGCCTCCCCGACCAAGGAAACCACCGATCCCGCAGTCGTCGTCAAAAGCCTAGGCAAAGACGGCGAGTGGATTCTTTCCCTGCTGGGCGACGTGACCGTAACCGACAAAATCGTTGTCGAAGGCACCTTCTACGATGCGCACAACGAGACCCGCGAGTATCGCAAGCTGGCTCTGTACGCGCAGGACGCGGATCGTAAGGTCACCGCCAACTACACCCTTACCGCCAGCGGCGGCATCGAGGTTAAAACCCCGAACTTCTATATCTGGAACGGCACCGTGAAGGGCGACATCACCGTTGACGCGAACAACTTCACCTTGTACAACACCACGGTAGAGGGTACAATCACCTTCACCAAGCAGGAGTACAAGGATTCCGCGCGTTTTAACGCCGGCACGGACGACACCACCGATCCCGCCACCACCGTCGGCACGGAAGGCACAACCAAAATCGACTCCGACAACGTGAAAGTTGCAGAGTAACCGTAAAGCCTTTAACAGGAGCGATGGGATACTTATCCTGTCGCTCCTGCTATCCGCGTTCGCGGTTTTCTTCGTCTACACAAATCTTTCTAAGGCGAGCGACCCCGTGTGCGACATATTTGTCAAAGCCGAGCTTGTCACAACTGTAAAGCTGAATGAAAACAAAAGCTTTTCACTGGACGAACTACCCAACGTGGGCTTTGAGATACAAAACGGCAAGATAGCGTTTGTCTACTCCGACTGCCCCGACAAGGTGTGTATCCACAGCGGCTTTTTGGGAACGCCGGGGCAAGCGGCGGCCTGTCTGCCCAACCGCGTGTCCATAAAAATACGCGGCGCGGACGGCGTGGACGCGGTGGTCTAGGGGGATAGTATGAGCGTAAAAAAACTAACATATTTGGCCATGCTGTTGGCGGTAGTAACCGTGCTGTCGTACATCGAAAGCATGTTGCCGCCCCTGCCGTTCCTGCCGCCGGGCGTAAAGCCGGGGCTGTCCAATATAGTCGTGATGTACTGCGTATTCTTCTTCGGCCCGAGAGAGGGCTTCGCGTTAGGCATACTAAAATCCGGCTTCGTAACCCTAATCCGCGCCCCCATAGCGGGGCTGATGAGCCTATCCGGCGGCCTGCTAAGCGTCGCCGTACTGGCAATCCTAGCATGGACATTCAAAGACAAAATGTCATACGTAGCGCTAAGCATATGCGGCGCGATAGCGCACAACCTAGGCCAGCTAACCGCCGCGTCCTTACTAATGGGAACCACCCTAACCCTATACTACTTCCCCGTGCTAGTAATATCCGGCATAATCTTCGGCACAGTGACGGGCATAACCCTAAACGCGCTACTGCCCGTATTCCACCGTATCTTCAAGGAGAAAAAATAATGAAAAAACCGGCGATTATCTGTTATCTGTTAGTTGTTATCTGTTATCTGACAGCCTGCGCCCCTAAATACGAGAAATTTGAAGCCACGTTCCCCGATTACTTCGACGTGGACAGCTCAATAACAGTCTGGGCGACCTCAAACGCCGACTTTCAAAAAGCCCGCGACGCGGCGCGTGACGTAATAGTCCAATGCGATAAGCTCTATGATATTTACCACGATTACGACGGGATAAACAACCTGAAAACCATCAACGACAACGCAGGACTGTCCCCCGTAACGGTTGACCCCCTACTGCGCGACATGATAACCTACGCGGTAGCGGCCTACGATTACACCGATGGCTTGATAAACGTAGCCCTGGGCCCGGTACTGTCGATATGGCACGACCACCGCACGGCCAAGCAAACCCTGCCCGACATGGCGGAGCTTCACGCGGCCTATACGCTCTGCGACATAAACGATGTGGTAATCGACGGCGACACGGTGTTTTTGAAAAAGCGCGGCATGTCGCTGGACGTGGGGGCTATCGCCAAGGGCTACGCGGCACAGCTTGCCATAAATGCCGCCGTGGACGCGGGCGCGGAGTCTGTTCTGCTTAACATGGGCGGCAACGTGGTCACCCACGGCAAGCCCATGAACGGACGTGACTCGTGGCTTATCGGGATCCAAAACCCCACGGGCGGCCAACTGTTGGATACCGTCCCGATGAATGACGGCGCGGTGGTGTCCAGCGGCAGCTATCAGCGGTATTTTATAGTTGACGGCGTATCGTACGGACATATCATCGACCCCGCAACGCTTATGCCCCCCACGCGCTACACGCATGTGTCCGTGGTGTGCGACAGCTCGGCCGCCGCCGAAATGCTCTCCACCGCGATATTCATAGCCGACCGCGCCGAGGGCGAGCATCTGGCAAAACGATGGAACGCCGCGCTACTATGGTACTACGCGGACGGAAGCATCGAAACCACAGAAAATTGGAAAGGCGAGGTAAAATGACTAAATTTTTTTCCAAGGTATACAGCTACGGCAACCTGACAATGTTCAGCCACACGGTGTTTTTAGCTCCGTTCGGCCTGATCGGCATGATGTGGGCAAATGGCGGCGTGTTGCCGTCTTGGTACACGCTCGCGCTGATAGTGGCGGCCTTAGTGTTCGCCCAAAATGGCACAAGCGCGTCCAATCGCATAATCGACCGCCACATTGACAACCGCAACCCCCGCACCGTAACGCGTCCGTTACAGACCGGCGCGGTGTCGCTGCGCGGCGCGTGGATTGTGTCGCTGGTCTGCCTGGTCGCGCTGACGTTCTGCGCGTGGCAGTTGAACACGCTGTGTCTCGCGCTTCTGCCCTTGGCGTTGCTGTTTTTCATCGGCTACTCGTACACCAAGCGTTTCACCTGGCTGTGCCACTTCGTGCTGGGCGTGGCCTGCGGCGGAGCGCCCGTGGGCGCGTGGGCGGCGGTGACGGGCGGGCTGACGCTTACCCCCTTTGTGCTGGGCGCGGCGGTAACCTTTTGGGTCGCGGGCTTTGACATCATCTACGCCACGCAGGACATCGACTTCGACCGGGCGAATAAGCTGCACTCCGTCCCGGCGCGTTTCGGAAAGAACCACGCACTGGCGATCTCGGCGTGTTCGCACGCCGCGTCTGTGGGACTGCTGTGCGTGCTGGCCTTGACGCGGGGCTGGTGGTTCGCTGTTGGCGTGGCCTGTGTGGGCGGTCTGCTGTTTTTAGAGCGCGTGATGACGCTTACCAACCGCCGCGTGAACTTTATCGCCTACAACATGAACGCGATAGTGTCACTGACGTTCATGTTCTTCGGATTGCTGGACATTCTGTGGAACGTATCCGCGCCGTGGAACACATGGTTGCCGTGGGTGACAGACTTATTGGAGGTAACGTTGCTATGAGTATGAATCTAAGACCGACAAAGCTTGAAGACGCGGCGGCGCTGGCCGCGATATACAACTATTACATCGAAAACACCGTAGTAACCTTCGAGACCGAGCCTGTATCGGTCGAGGAATTCCGCGGGCGCATACAGCGCGTGTCGGCGGACTATCCCTACCTAACGATGGAGCGGCAAGGCGAAATCGTAGGATACGCCTACGCCTCACGCTACCGCGACCGCGCCGCGTATCAGTGGTGCGCCGAGCTGTCGCTGTACGTACGGCAGGACTGCCGGCGCGGGGGGATAGGCCGGGCGTTGTACACCGGGTTGCTGGCCGACCTGACCGAGCGCGGCATTTACAACGCCTACGCCTGTATAACCGTCCCAAACGACGAGAGCATGGGCTTTCACCGCGCCTTCGGCTTTCGCGATTCGGGGACGTTTCGCATGTCCGGCTTCAAGCACGGCGAGTGGCACGACATCGCGTGGCTGGAACTGCGTCTGCCGCAAAAGCTTGACAAACCCACCGATTAAGTGTATAGTAAACTTGGAGGTAATATCCAATGATTGAATTTGAGGAATACAGGCAACGACTGCAAAACGCCAAGCCCGCGCTGTCCGAACTGCACGCCGCGCTGGATATTGCGGCAAACGCCGAAAAGATCGCGGAGCTTGAGGCGCAATCCTCCGACCCCGATTTTTGGACGGACATGGAGGCGGGGCAGTCCGTGCTTAAAAATCTAAAGGCTTTGCAAAACAAGAACGCGGGCTGGACGGCGTTGCAAGCCGAGTGGGAGGATTTGCTGACGCTGTGCCAGCTGGCCTTGGAGGAAAACGACGAGAGCCTGTTGCCGGACGTTAAAGCCGGCGTTGAAAAGTGGGAGACGGAGATGGCCTCGGCGCGTTTGGCAACGTTGCTGTCGGGCGAGTATGACGCGTGCAACGCCATAGTTTCGTTCCACGCGGGCGCGGGCGGCACCGAGGCGCAGGACTGGGGCGAAATGCTGTACCGCATGTACACCCGCTGGGCGGAGCGGCAGGGCTTCACCTATAAAATCCTAGACTATCTTGACGGGGACGAGGCGGGCTTGAAGCACGCCGTGATTCTAATCGAGGGGGTCAACGTTTTCGGCTATCTAAAGGGCGAGATGGGCGTACACAGGCTGGTTCGTATCTCGCCGTTTGACGCGTCCGGGCGGCGGCACACCTCCTTCGCGGCGGTAGAGATAATGCCTGAACTGCCTGACGATGTGCAGATTGAAATCCGCGACGAGGATTTGAAGGTGGACACCTATCGTTCCGGCGGCGCGGGCGGCCAGCACGTCAACAAAACCGAGAGTGCAATACGCATAACCCACCTGCCGTCCGGTGTTGTGGTGGCCTGCCAAAACGAGCGCAGTCAGACCCAAAACCGCGCCATGGCCATGAAAATGCTTCGCTCGAAGCTGGTGGAAATCCAGCAGGCGCAACACTTGGATCGCATTGACGACATCAAGGGCGAGCAAAAGGCCATAGAGTGGGGCAGTCAGATACGCTCATATGTGTTCATGCCCTACACAATGGCCAAGGATCACCGCACGGGCTTTGAAATGGGCAACATCAACGCCGTGATGGACGGGGAGATTGGCGGGTTTATTTCGGCTTATTTGACAGCTTCTGCAACGGGGAATTGGAAAGTTGAGAGTTGAGAGTGGAAAGTTGAGGTATTTTATTTGATTTTGCGTGAGCGTTTTGGGGTTTCGTTTTTTACTTCAGATTTGATAACCGTGCCGCATGGATTTTCCACGCGGCTAGGCGGCGTGTCTGACGCTCCTTTTGATACGCTGAATCTTGGGTCTTCCGCTGTTGATTCCGGGGTTTTGGAGAATTATGAACGCTTCGCGGCGGCTGTGGGCATTCAGCGTGAGGATTTTGTCTTTACCCGGCAGGTGCATGGGGATCACTTGGAGTGGGCTGAAAATCGCGTCTTGGAGGACTGTGACGGGTTGCTAACTCGTCGCAAAAACCGCGCCTTGACTGTGGTTTGGGCGGACTGCGTTCCGATTTTACTGCAAGGTGAAAACTGCGTGGCCGCCGTACACTCCGGCTGGCGCGGCACGAAGTTGAACATTGCCGCAAAGGCCGTAAAGATGATGGAAAGTTCTAAAATTCGCGCCGCAATCGGCCCTTGTATCTGCAAAAAATGCTTTGAAGTTCAAAACGACGTGGCCTGCGAATTCCCCGCATATGCCGAAAAAATAAGCGAAACCCACTGGCAAATCGACCTGCGCGACATAGTAAAAAATCAACTAAAATCAGCAGGTGTAAGCGAAATCGACGTATCAGAGCAATGCACCTGTTGCGAAGAAAAGCTGTTCTTCTCACATCGCCGCAACGGCCAGCCGCGAGGAACACATTCAGCGGTGATCGCGTTATGAAAAAAACAATATCTGTTATCTGTTATCTGTTATCTGTTATCTGTCTCCTCGCCGCATGCGATTGGAGACTTCTCGACACCGAGGGCTGGGCAAGCTCCCCCACCCCCAACCCCTCCATGTCCGCCGCGCCGACCGACACGCCTTGGCAGACAGTCCCCAAAAAGCGTTACAACGAGCTGTTCGGTCTAGCCTGGGACAACGCGCATATTTCGCATCCGCTGGCCGCCGCAAACCGTTACAACGACTGCGTCTACACGCTGGTCTACGACAGCCTGTTCACCTTGGACGAGCGATTTGAGCCTGTCCCCAACCTCTGCGCGTCTATCACAACTACCGATAACTTGAGCTTCACGCTAACGCTGGTAGACGCGGTGTTTCATGACGGCTCGCCGCTTGTCGCCGCCGACGTTGTGTACAGCCTGAAAGCCGTTGGTTTCAACGCCTACGAGGTCGGCGAGGGCGTGGCCGTCGCGCTGGCCGTTCCCAATCCGCGCCTTGCCGCCGAGCTGGTAACGCCGATAGTCAAGGCCGGAAGCATGGCCTATGGTTTCCCATGGGCGGGTACGGGTCCGTACGCCTTTGTTTGGGGCGAGGACGATGACGGCAACGGCTCGATGCACCTAGAGTCCAACGCCGCGTGGTGGCGGCGCGGCGCGTTGCCGCTGGCACGTATCGAGCTGTGCGACGCCAGCCGCCCCTACGAACTGCCCTATAAAATGGGCGTGAGCGACATCAGCCTGATTGTAGAGGACGCGGGCGACAGCTTCGGCGTGAGCTATCGCGGCGACTTTGAACGCTGGGGTTACCCCACAACCATCTTGCAATACATGGCGGTAAATCCCGCCACTCTGTCCCCGGACGCGGCGCAGGCAATTTCGGCCATCATCGACCGTTCAGCTATCGCCGCTTCGATTTACGGCGGCGCGGCCGACCCCACCGGCTCTGCCATCCACCCCGCCAGCCCGCTGTACCCCGCAACCGCCACATCTTTGCAAACCGCCGACCCGCAAGCCTTCGAGACGCTGTGCGAAGTCCTTGACTGGCAGGATCTAAACGAGGACGGCCTGTTGGATCAGCCCGTTGGCAGAACGCGCCAAAACCTATCGCTTACAATCTTGGTAAGCGAGGAGGATAATATTCTGCTACGCGCCGCTTCAGGTTTGCGCGACCAGCTAATCGGCGCGGGCATCGACTGCCGCGTGGACGCTCGCCCCCTGCACAAGCGCGAGGGCGGCCTGTCCGACGCGCTGACGCTGGGCGAATACGACCTATACCTCACCGGCGAGGACATCGGCGCGGGCTTTAACTCTCATCTTGACGTTATCCCACTGCTGTTTCGGCGGCAGACATTGCTGACCCAGCGCGGCATGATAACCGATGCGGATCCGCTATACAAACAGCCGTTCCACGGCATATCAAAATGGACGGTGAAGAAGTAATGCAGGTCTATTTCACGGTTGTCGCGGGGATTTTCGGCCTATTTATCGGGTCGTTCGCCAACGTGGTGATCTACCGCGTGCCACGGGGCATGAGCGTTGTCAAGCCCTCTCGCTCGTTCTGCCCGAACTGCCAAAAAACCTTGAAATCACTGCATTTAGTCCCGATTCTAAGCTGGATGCTATTGCGCGGACGTTGCGGATTTTGCCATGAGCCTATCTCGCCGCGCTACGCGATAGTCGAGGGGCTGACGGGTGCGCTATTCGCGCTGTCCGCGTGGCGTTTCTACGGCGTTGACGCGATTTTTATCTGCGTACTGATGGCATTCCTCGTGATTATCGCGTTTATCGACCTCGACACGCAGAATATCTACGACTTGATGGTTATCCCGCCCGCCGTTTTGGGGCTTGTTTGGGCGTGGCTGCATGACTTGAAAGACGGTCTATTTGGCGCGGCTCTAGGCTTCGGCGTGATTTTTATAATCAATCTCGGTTGCAAATTGATACTAAAGCGCGACGGCTTCGGCGGCGGCGATATGACGCTGATGGGCATGTGCGGGCTGTTTTTAGGACTCTCCGGCACGCTGTGGTCGCTGTACGGCGCGGTGATAATCGGCGGGCTGTACGGCGGGTTTTTGATGGTCACCGGGCGATTGAAAGCGGGTTCATACTTCGCGTTCGGGCCGTTTTTGTGCGCGTCAGTCGCCGCAGTAATTTTGATTTACAAAGCGAGTATTTAAGAGCTTTATCGCGTTTTAGTAAGAATTTTTAAGTATTTTGCTTGTCCCGAAAAATTTCTCTTGACAATGTGCTTGAATAGTGATATAAATGTAGATGTTAATTTATGAATGTGAAAGGGGCAAGACCATGAGTACCTTCATGGCCAAGCAGCAAGAGGTCGCCCGCGGCTGGTTTATCATCGACGCCGCCGGGATTCCGCTGGGGCGCGTAGCCGCCCAGGCCGCGATTCTGTTGCACGGCAAACACAAACCGGAGTTCACGCCGCATGTGGACGGCGGCGATTTTGTAATCGTCGTAAATTCCGACAAGGTAGCCCTTACGGGCAACAAGGCCGAGCAGAAATACTACCGCCGCCATTCCGGCTACGTGGGCGGTTTGAAAGAGACCAAGTATCGCCTGTTGTTGGAAAAACGCTCCGAGCTGGCAATCAAGCTGGCCGTTAAGGGCATGTTACCCAAGAACAAGCATCAGGATTGGGCTTTAACGCGCCTAAAAGTCTACAAAGGCGCGGAGCATCCCCACGCGGCTCAGCAACCTGTGGAGTGGAAGGTGGTAAAGTAAGATGTACAAGAGTAAAAAGCCTTATGTTTACGGCACGGGTCGGCGCAAATCCTCTGTCGCCCGCGTGCATCTGTTCCCCAACGGCACGGGCGCGATTCGCGTGAACAACCGCGAGCTGGACGCGTATTTCGGCCTTGAAACGCTGAAGCTTATCGTGCGTCAGCCACTGGTTGTAACCTCCACTCTTGGCCGTGTGGACATTGAAGCCACGGCGGTCGGCGGCGGCGTTACGGGTCAGGCCGGCGCGATTCGCCACGGCATCGCCCGCGCGTTGCTGAAATTGAACGAGGAGTTCCGCCCCATCTTAAAAGCCGCCGGGTTTTTAACCCGCGACCCAAGAATGAAGGAGCGCAAGAAGTACGGCCTAAAAGCCGCCCGCCGCGCCCCGCAGTTCAGCAAAAGATAGTTTGTATAAACAACGTGATAACAGATATGGAAACGTATCTGTTATCCGCATATTGGAGGATACCGTGATATTCGACTTCTCGAAGACAGCTAAAAAAGAACTGGCCGCGCTTGATATGAACACCGCCGGGCGTGTTATTAAGGCTCTGCTGGAGTTGCCGGGCAAGGGCGACATTAAGCCGCTGGCGGGTAGTCATTCCGGGCAATTCAGGTTACGCGTCGGCAATTTACGCATAATATATACCATTGAGGCAAACATCATTTTAATCGCCAAGATAATGCCACGCGGCGATGTTTACAAGTAAGGGGGAGCGCATAATGTCCAGCACACAAATAGCCTTGCACAGGGCTATCGACGAATTGAGTGATATTCAGCTTGAAGCCCTGTACCGAGTGGTCGCCTGCTTCGCCAGACCGGATTTTGACGCGTTCACGCCGGAGGAAAGCCTTGAAATCAACCGCTCTTTTGACGAATTGCGGCGCGGCGAGGGTACTCGCTTTGAGTCCGGCGAAGTTTTGGCGGATTTCTTTGGTGTTAAGCTGTGAAGCCTAACTACGACAACGAATCCATTTCCAGCCTAAAGGGCGCGGATCGCGTTCGCAAGCGGCCGGGGGTTATCTTCGGCTCGGACGGGCTGGAGGGCTGTATCCACGCCGTGTTTGAGATTTTAAGTAACTCCATCGACGAAGCGCGGGAGGGACACGGCAATATTATCACGCTCACGCGCTTCAAGGATAACTCCATCGAGGTTGCGGACTTCGGGCGCGGCTGTCCTGTGGACTTCAACGTCAAGGAGGACCGCTACAACTGGGAGCTGGTTTTCTGCGAGCTGTACGCCGGCGGTAAGTACGACACGGGCGACGGTCACTACGAATATTCGTTGGGACTCAACGGTTTGGGCGCGTGCGCCACGCAATACGCCGCCCGATTTATGGACGTAACCGTCCACCGCGACGGCTTTGAGTATACTCTGCGCTTCGAGCGCGGCGAGAACGTCGGCGGCCTGCAAAAACAGCCCTCCACCCGCCGAAAGACAGGCTCTGTCATTCGCTGGCTGCCCGATTTGGACGTGTTTACCGACATCGAAATCCCACGCGAGGTGATTACCGACACTTTGAAGCGGCAGGCGGTGGTCAACCCCGGCGTGACCTTCGCGCTTAAATACGAAACCGACGAGGGCTTTACAAACGACGAATTCCGCTACGAAAACGGCATTTTGGACTACGTTCGCGAGCTGACGGAAAACCGCGAGCTGAACGCGCCCCTTTTGTGGGAGACCGAGCGGCGCGGGCGCGACCGGGACGACAAGCCCGAGTATAAGGTCAAGCTGGGGATCAGCTTCGCGTTCGTGTCCAAGGGCGACGGCATCGCGGAGCATTACCACAATTCGTCGTTTTTGGAGCATGGGGGAAGCCCTGAAAAGGCCGCGAAATCGGCGTTTGTGGCGGGTTGGGACGCGTTTTTGAAGTCCTGCGGCAAGTACCAAAAGTCCGAGAGCAAGCTGACATACGCCGACATAGCGGACAGTCTGGTTCTGCTTTCCTCCAACTTTTCCACCCATACATCCTACGAAAACCAGACAAAAAAGGCGATAAACAACAGATTTATTCAGGATTGCATGTCGGAGTTTATCCGCGAGAACCTGACCGTGTTCTGCATGGAAAACCGCGCCGTAGCCGAGAAGATTGCCGACCAGCTTTTAGTCAACAAACGCAGTCGCGAAACAGCGGAAAAGACGCGTCTTGGGCTTAAAAAGAAACTTTCCGGCAATATTGACATCACCCAGCGCGTGCAAAAATACGTGGACTGCCGCAGTCGCGACACCGCCGTGCGCGAGCTGTACATCGTGGAGGGCGATTCCGCGCTGGGGGCGTGCAAGCTGGGGCGCGACGCGGAATTTCAGGCGATAATCCCGGTGCGCGGCAAGATTTTGAACTGCCTGAAAGCGGATTACGACAAAATCTTTAAAAACGAAATCATCACCGACCTTATCCGCGTGATGGGTTGCGGCGCGGAGGTCAAGGCCAAGCACCCCAAAGACGTCCACGCGTTCGACCTAGACGGTCTGCGCTTCGCGAAAATCATCATCTGCACGGACGCGGACGTAGACGGCTTCCAAATCCGCACGCTGATTTTGACCATGCTGTATCGGCTGACCCCGACGCTTATAGAGCGCGGCTTGGTTTACATCGCCGAAAGTCCGCTTTTCGAGCTTCACAGCGGCAAAAAGACCGCTTTCGCCTACTCAGAGATTGAAAAAAACTCAATTATGGAGCGCTGGGAAAACGTCAAAACCACAGTCTCGCGCTCGAAAGGACTGGGCGAAAACGAGCCGGACATGATGTGGCTGACCACAATGAACCCCAAAACCCGCCGACTAATTCAAGTAAAACCGGAGGAAGCCATGGCAACCTCCGACATGTTCGACCTGCTACTGGGCGACAACCTATCCGGCAGAAAAACCTACATAGCCGAAGAAGGCTCAAAATTCCTAGACATGGCGGACGTATCGTAATCAAAACAAAAAACCCTCCCAAATCGGGAGGGTTTTAATTTATCACTTAGTGTACAATAGCCTTTTCGGTCTCTTTGTCGAACAAATGCAACTTCTTGTTGTCGAACGCCACTTTGACCTTATCGCCGGCGCGGGTTGTGGATCTCGGCGACACGCGGGCTGTGAACTGACGACCCTCGCAATGCATGTACAGGTAGGTCTCCGAACCCATCAGCTCGACCACTTCAACGCCCATGTTGACCTGCGAATCCGGGAACTGGGTCAGGTAAACTTCCTCGTCGTGGATGTTTTCGGGACGAATGCCCATGATAACGGGCTTGTCGCGATAGGCAAGCACTTCCGGACGGCGACCCGACGCCTCGGGCATGACAATCTTCTGCTGGCCGAACTCAAGCTTGGTAACGCCGCCATCGTCGCGCAGTATGCACTCGATAAAGTTCATCTGCGGGGAGCCGATAAAGCCCGCCACGAACAGATTTACGGGCGTTTCGTACAGCACCTGCGGCGCCGCGATTTGCTGAATGTAGCCGTCTTTCATGACAACGATACGGGTACCCATCGTCATAGCCTCGGTCTGGTCGTGCGTGACGTACATGAACGTGGTGGCCAAACGCTGGTGCAGCTTGGTGATCTCCGTTCTCATCTGTGCGCGCAACTTCGCGTCAAGGTTGGACAGCGGCTCGTCAAGCAGGAAGACCTTCGGGTTACGGACAATGGCGCGCCCCAGCGCGACACGCTGACGCTGTCCGCCGGACAGAGCCTTGGGCTTACGGGTAAGCAGGTGGGTGATTTCCAGCACCTTGGCGGCCTCTTCAACGCGGCGTTTGATTTCGTCTTTCGGGGTTTTGCGCAGTTTAAGGCCGAAAGCCATGTTCTCGAACACCGACATGTGCGGATACAGCGCGTAGTTTTGGAAAACCATCGCGATGTCGCGATCCTTAGGCGGCACTTCGTTGACCAGGTTGCCGTCTATGTACAGCTCACCTTCAGAAATTTCCTCCAGTCCCGCGACCATACGCAGGGTTGTGGACTTGCCGCAACCGGACGGACCGACCAGAATAATAAACTCCTTGTCTTCAATCTCCAGATTAAAATCCGAAACCGCGACAACGTTGCCGGCATAGCGCTTGTAGATACCGCGCAGACTTAAACTTGCCATCCAAAAGACCTCCTGTAAATTTAAACTTTACTAGCTGACTATATTATAACACACTTCTTTTAAAAATAATATCCGCAAATTATACAAACTTTTACCGCTTAACCTGTACAATTCCCACAAAAATCACGGATTTCCCCCTCTGTGAGCCGCCGCCAGCCCCCCTCCGGCAAATTTTGGTCAAGCTTGATTCCGCCGATTGACATCCGCGTCAGCTCCACAACGGGCAGTCCCAAAACGCCGAACATGCGCTTTATTTGGTGGTACTTCCCCTCCGTCAAGGTGACATAACAACAGCTTGCGTCCTCGCACACCTCCAGTTGCGCGGTTTTCATAACTTTTTTGTCCGCAAGCTCCATTCCCGCCGCGAACGCGTCTACCTCGCGCCGGCCGATTGCGCCCTCGACACGGACAAAATATCGCTTCTCGCAGTGATTTTTGGGCGAGGTTATCCGGTGCGCCGCCGCGCCGTCCTCGGTCAACAGCACAAGACCCGTGCTGTCCTTGTCCAGCCGCCCGACAGGGAACAGCCCCATGCGCCTGTAGCGCACGTCCAGCAGGTTCAGCACCGTGCCGGACAGCGGGTCGTCGGTACTGCACACCACACCGCGCGGCTTGTTCAGCATAATCCAATAATGCTCCTGCCAATCCGCGTCCACGCCGTCCACAAACAGCGCGGAGCCGCGCAACTCCACGCGGTTCCGCGCCACAAGCTCCCGCGCCTGCGAACGCGAGCAAAAGCCCGCGTGGACAAGCATTTTCTCAAGCCTCAAAGGGATATTTCACGCCCAACTGCCCGCGTATCGCGTCGCACTGGGACATTATTTCTACAGAGTCGTCGATGGTCATCTCCGGGGCTTCCAAGCGTCCCTCGGCGACGTAGCCCTCTATGGCGCGTGTCTGATAGATGTAGCCGTACTGTGGCGTTGCGCGTGTGGTCTCCAGCTTGACGACGTTTGACACGTCGGCAAGCGTCGCGCTTCGGGCGCAGAAGAAGTCCGGCACGGTGATAGTCCCCTCCGAGCCGGAGATTATGCCCTGATTCAACCCCGTGCTGTCAAAGCCCGCCAAGGCGAAAGCAGTCGCGCCGCCGTACTCCAGCAACACGGACATGCGCTCGTCCACCGCCCTGTCGGTGAGTGACCCGGCGGCAACTAGCTTATCGCGCTTTTTCAAAAAGTTTTGGATAAAGGCCAGCGGATACACGCCCAAATCCAGCGTACAGCCCCCCGCCAAGGCGGGGTCGAACAGACGCTGTATGCCGTCCCGCGCCGTGTGGCGCAGGTAGTCGGCGGTGATGTGGCGCACCTCTCCGATATAGCCCGCATCAATCCACGACTTCACGGTTTTCATCACGGGATTGAATCGCGGCCACATGGCCTCGGCCATGAAAACCTTCTCCCGCCGCGCCGCCTGCGTAAGCCGCGCAAGCTCCGCGGAATTGACCGTAATCGGCTTTTCCACCAGCACGGGCTTGCGCGCCGCGATGGCCTGCAAGGCCTGCTCAACGTGCATGGGGTGCGGGGTCGCCACATAAACCACGTCCACGCCGGGGGCGTTTATCGCTTCCTTGATGGTGCGATAAGCCTTGGCGTTGCTGTGTTTCGCGGCCAATCGCTCCGCGTTTTCAAAATGCCCGGACGCCACGCTGACCAAATTGGTCTGCGGGTCGTCGTTTAGCACCGAATTTGTAATCATGCCGCTGCCGATAAAGCACCAGCCCAAACGCTTAGCCATATTGTTAACCCCCTACAATCCGATTACACGCTTGACGGCTTTGCGATAGTCTTCGGTGACGGCCTTTGCGGCTTCCGCGTCCTCCCGCGTGACGGAATAGTAGATTTTAAGCTTAGGCTCCGTGCCGGACGGCCGCGCCGTGATAAGCGTCCCGTCCTCAAACAGCAGTTGTAGTACGTCACTGCTGGGGAAGCCCGGCTTAAACGGCGTGATATAATCGCGGAACTCGGTCACGATGTAGCCCTGTATCGCCTTCGGCGGTGCGCTGCGCAGGGATTTCATGACGTTTTGCATGTCTTTAAGTCCCGCCTCTCCGGGGAACGCGAAGCTGTCTAACGAGTTGGCGCAATACCCGAAACGGGCGTATAAATCGTCCAAAGCGGCGGCTAAAGTGATATTTTGCGACTTATACCAGGCCGCCATGTCGCAAATCATCAGGCTGGCGTTAACCGCGTCCTTGTCGCGGACGTGAGGGCCGGACAGATAGCCGTAGCTCTCCTCAAACCCGAAGATGTAACGATTCGCCTCGCCCGCCGCCTCCAGCAGGCCGATTTGCTCACCGATAAACTTAAAGCCCGTAAGCACATCGCGCAACTCTACATTATAATGTTCGGCCACACGTGCCGTCAGCTCCGAGGTGACGATTGTCTTTACGGCCACGGGGTTTTTGGGCATACGGTTAAGCTCCAAGCGGCGGCGGCAGATGTAGTCCAGCAACAGCGCGCCCACTTCGTTGCCCGTAAGCAGCTTGTAGTCGCCGTTTTCGACCACGGCTATCCCCACGCGGTCGCAGTCGGGGTCGGTTGCGATAAGCAGGTCGGGGGTCAACTCCGCGCAGAGCTTCAAGCCCTCGGCCATGGCGGCGCGTTCCTCCGGGTTGGGGTAGGGGCAGGTGGGGAAGTTGCCGTCCGGCTTCTCCTGCGAGGGGACGACATGCACGTCGGCATAGCCCGCCGCTTTCAAAGCGCGGGTGACGCATTCCAAGCCCGCGCCGTTGAGGGGTGTGTAGACGACTTTCAGCGCGGCGGGCGCGGCGGATTCCACGCGCTGAGCCAGTACAGCTTCGATAAACGCGTCCAAAGTCTGCTCCGGCACGGTGTTGATACCCGTGTCGGCGACCTTTACGGCGAAGGGGTCTACGCTTTTAATCGCGGCCTGAATCTTGCTAGCCGCGTCGGTTGTAATCTGACATCCGTCCGCGCCGTAGACTTTGTAGCCGTTGTAGATGGCAGGGTTGTGGCTTGCGGTGACGCATATGCCCGCGCCGCACTGCAAATGCCGCACGCCCCAGGACACCACGGGGGTCGGCACAAGTCGATTGTACAGCCAAGGCTGGATACCGTTCGCGGCCAGAACGCGGGCGGCCTCGCGGGCGAACAGCGCGGATTTGTTGCGGCTGTCGTGGCCGATGGCCACTTTTTTGACCACGCCGTTGCCGTTTATGTAGTCGGCCAGCCCCTGCGTGGCCTGACGCACGGTGTATATGTTCATGCGGTTAGTCCCCGCGCCGATAACGCCGCGCAGTCCCCCCGTTCCGAACTCCAGCTCACGGTAGAACCGGTCGTTAACAGCCTCCGCGTCGTCCCACACGGATTGCAGTTCGGGGATAAGGTCCGGGTCGTCAACCGCCTTGCTAAGCCATACGTTTTTCATCGCAAAACCCTCCGTAATGTTTATTTGTATTATTGTATCACGCGAGGAGGTTTTTGTCAAGCGTGCCTGTGCGGGCTGTGAATTATCTAATCCATAGGAAGCTAATGTCTTCTCTGCCTTCTATAACGTCAAATTCGTGATGGTCAGACGTGAGCAATGTTCCTCCGGAAAGCTTTGCCTGCGCAAGCGCGAAAGCGTCTGCAAGGGAAATCTTGTAGGAGGTTTTGAACCGCCCGACTTCTTGAATAAAAGTATTATCAATTCTATCCTCAACAACAACTCCCGCTTGCTTGAGAAGTCTAAAGACAGCTTTTGCGGAGGCGGGAGTTGACCTCCGCAAGGTATCATAATAGACCTCTGAGAGATTTACGGCATTTATTACTACGGTGCAGGTCTTTTGAGGGATGCCCCATAAAACCTCACCAACTTTGTCGTCACCCGCTTCTTTATTCAAAAAAGCAATGAGCGCACAAGCGTCAAGAACGTATATCACCAGCGATCACCCGCCGCGTGTTTTTCGGCAAGGAACCGTTCAACGGCGTGTCCGTCGCTTTGATATAGCCCGTGCAATTTTTCAATAGCCTGCATTTGCTTCTCTTTTTCCGACTCCTCCGCCGAAAGCACAACCCTTGCCCCATCTTGTACGAGCAATACCTTTTCGCCAAACAGGGGAAATAAAACCTGCGGCAACTCATTTAGCCGAACGACCATAGTGTCCATATTAACAGCCTCCTTTGATGAGAGTATTGTATCATAAAAAAGACAGCGCGTCAATAAATTTTGGCTTGCAATTTAGCTTTTGAAGGTGTATAATTATCTTATAGATAGGAGGTGTTTCTTATGTTCAACGGTGATATGAATATTCTGGAACGGGGGATAAAGGCGGTAGAAAATTTTGTTCCGCTTCCATATGAGAAGGTTGACAAAGACTTGCGTGAAGCGACACGGCGCACGGGCGAAAACATCAAGCAGGGGTTAACGGAAATGCTTGCGCAGCTTGAGAAAAATTATGTTTAACGAAAAATGTGTTCCGCACCTTTTTGTTTTTGCGGGGGCTAACGGTTCGGGAAAGTCAACCGTGATTGACTTCTACTTGCAAAACAACCTTTGCCCGAAAGATTATATTTGCCCTGACCAATTGGTTCCCGCCGACAAAAAAGATGATGTCGGCGAATATATCCGTGCGATGGAAGAAGCTGAACGGCGGCGGAAAAACAACGTAACGATGAAAAGTTCGTTTACATTTGAAACCGTTCTTTCTACCCGAAGTAAATTGGATTTTATTAAATACGCTAAATCGGAGGGTTATTTGGTAACGGTGATTTATGTTATAACTTCCGACAGCAATATCAATATAGAGCGCGTTGCGCAACGTGTTTTACACGGCGGTCACGATGTGCCGAAAGATAAAATCATATCAAGGTACAAGAAGTCAATGAAGCTGATGTTTGAAGTTATCCGAACAGCCCACGAAGCCTTGATTTACGACAATTCCGGCGAAAAGCCCGTTGTTGTGTTCGCAAAACATCGTGAAGAAGACTATCATATTGTACGGCCATTCCCGGACTGGATTAAGCAATATTGTGATGACGCGACAATTTAATATAAATTTAACTCAAATTTGCGAAAAAACACTTGCAATTTGCGGATTTTGGCGTTATACTATTTATAGCTACTATTCCACAACTATTTTTGGGGGTTAAGACTATGTTCAGGCCTGAGATTATAGCACAACTCAAGAAAGTCAACATCAGCCGCGACGAGGACAAAACCAGAGACCGCTTGCGCGACACCTTTTCCAACGCCAAAAACGCTCAAAAATCCGCCGCCGAACAGCTCTCCGGCCTAAAGCGCACCGCGATCTACCGGGCTATGAAAACCGGAAACGCCTCCGCCCGCGTGGTTTTCTCTGTGGCGCAGGTGATGGACGTGTCCCCCAATTGGCTGACCGGCACGTCCGACGAGCGCGGCCACTTTAAGATGGCCGAGTGCAAGCTCCTGTTGGACGAGCTGGGCTACTCCAAGCTGGCCGCGTCCCTTGGCGACGCTATCGTGGCGGAAAAACCCGCCAAGCGCAAGTACACGCGCAGAGTCAAAGAAACCCCCGTCGCCCCGGAGGTCGCGGAGGTTGTCGAAGCCGCCGAACCCACCCCAATCCCTGAGTCCGCAGTCGAAGCCGAACCCGTGGTTTCCGAGCCGGACGAGCTTGGCGCCGCCGCCGAGGTGCTTAAATTCGCCGACGCGGTAACGCTTTTGGAGGCATTGTATATCCGCGCCTCCGCCGGCGGCCCGCCCGCTGATTTGCTGGGTACCATCAAGCGCGGTCTGCTTTCCTGAAAAAGCGCAATGTCGCGACCACACCCACAAGCAACAGCGCGATGTTCATAACAAACGGCAATACCTTGGACATGCTTGACAGCCACCCGCCGATGTAGCCGAACGGCACGCTTACCATCATAACCGCCGTCTGCAACACCGCCAAAACGCGGGAGCGCTCCGCGCTGTCCACATGTATCGCCACCAGCGACTCGCGCAAGGTAGATAACACCGCGCCGCCTAGAGACTCGAACAACAGCGACACCACAAGCAGTCCGTACCCCAAGTATCCGCCGGGTACGCTGATAAGCACGATTTGCCCCGCGATAAAGCTGAAAAACCCCAACAACAAGGGGTTTTTCAGCTTGCTCTGTTTTATCCGCCCGATAATCGTGAAGAACAGTATGATAGCCAGTATCGAGCGCACCATCGGGAATATGGGCAGCATGGTGTCCGGTATGCCGATTTTTCGGCTGGCGATAATCTGCCAAAACGTCAGGTTGATCATCATAACAATCTCGACCAGCACCGATACGATTATGGCGAACATCGTGCCGCGAGACTTCAATATCTGCCTCACAACGCCGCCGTAATCGCCCATAAGCTTGCGCATAGGCACACCGCGAGTGGCGGCGCGGCGCACCTCGCCCGTCTTGGTCTCTTTGGAGAATTTGAAAAGAATCAGCAGTTTAATCGTCATGACAATCGCGGCGTTAATATACAGTATCCTAATCGCGGGGACAAGCGTCATGCGCGACACCAGCAGCGAAGAAATCGGCGCGAATAGCGCGGACAGGTTTCCGCAGATGACAATCCACGAATATATCTGCGTGATTTTAGACGGCTCGGCGTCCTCCACCAACAGGCAATCCCACGAAACGGTGGGGATTTTCATCATGCCGTTCAGCAACGCCGCAACGGCGAAGAACCAAAAGCCCTCCGCAAAAGCCCAAATCAGGCACGGCACCGACCACGAAAAGAAGTCGAACACGGCGGTGGCCGTGCGCCGCCCCAGCTTGTCGGTGATAATCCCGGACAAAAACGCGAAAATCATCTGCGAAAACATGTATATCGAGGCGACAATCCCCACGCGCAAGTCGTCCAGCCCCAAGGCCAGCATAAACACAGACGCGTAGGGCAGGCATAGGTTCATCGAAAGCCCCCACAGCGGCTCGGTGTACACGCATATGCGCGGGTTACCGCGCAGGGACACAAGCGTCTTTAATAACGGATTCTTCATATTTTTCTAAGCGGCAGACGTATAGTAACGGTCGTCCCCACGTCAACCTCGGATTCTATCTCCAGCAACCCGCCGTGCATACGCACAATCTCATCGCTTAACGACAGGCCGATACCCATACCCCGCGCCTTGGTGCTTCCACGATAGAAGCGAAGCTTCACCAGCGGCAGCTCGTCCGGGTGAATCCCCTGGCCGTAGTCCCGCACGGTGATTGCCGCCTCGTCATCATCGGCTGTAAGTACCACGTCTATGCGCCCGCCCGTCCTGCCGT